>NZ_SSOK01000035.1:165-100347 GCF_029871195.1 Pseudomonas sp. BN415 | reverse complement strand
GGCAGCTTCACGGTCGCGGATTCCGATGGCCTGGCCAACCTGAAGACCCTCAGCGTTGGTAGCCTCAACGTGGACCTGACCACCAGCGGCTTCGCCAGCCTGGTGGGGCAAAGCTTCGCGGCGGCCCATGGCACGGTGCTGATCACCGGCTACAGCAACGGTACCTACAGCTTCAGCTACACCCTGACCGAAGCCACCACCGACGCCGCTGGTCCGGAGACGGACGGCTTCCTTATTAATGTGGGCGACGGGCTGGCCAATGCCTCGGCCACGGTGACCATCGAGATCGTCGACGACCTGCCGCAGGCGAAGGCTGATGGTGCATCGGTCAGTGAAGGCAGCAGCGTCAGCGGAAACGTGGTCAGTGGTGCAGGCTTGGGATCGGTTGCGGACGTGTTCGGTGCCGATGGCCGACCCTCACCGGCTACCGGCGTGGTGGGCGTGCGTACCGGTAGCGATGTTTCGACGCCGGTCGCTGGCGGCGTGGGGGTGCCAATCGATACCGGCCTGGGCACCCTGGTGCTGCATGCCGACGGCAGTTACACCTACACCAGCCACGCCAATGTCCTGGGCCAGGCGGGTGCGGTGGATACCTTCACCTACACCATCGTCGACGCTGATGGTGACCTGAGCACCACGACCCTGACCATCGACCTGTCGAACATCACCGTGGTTGGTGACGTGCAGGCTGGCTCCGACGATGAAGTCCGCGAGGCAGCCCTGGGCTTCGGCAGCGAACCCACCAGCAATGACGAATTCGCCAGCGGCACCCTGGTAGCCAATGGAGGCAACGGCCCCTACAGCTTCAGCCTGGGCGTTGGCGCCGGCACCGGCCAGTACGGCCAATTGGTGGTCACCAGCAATGGGTCTTACACCTACACGCTGATTTCGGCGCCCAAGGTCAATCCGGATAACAACGGCAACAACCTGCAGTTCACTGAAACCTTCACTTTCACGGTGACCGATGCCAACGGCAATACCGGCATCGGCACCCTGACTATCGACATCATCGACGATGTACCGAGCATCAGCGTGAGGGGGCTGGATGGGTTCGATCTGCAGGTCGACGAGACCACCCTGGGCGCCACCGACAGCACCAACTTCGCCGGGGCCTTCGCGCCAGTATTCGGTGCCGATGGCGCTGCCCTCAGCAATGCCGTTACCTATAGCCTTGATGTGAAGTTGCCAGGAGTGGACAGCGGCCTGCGGGATTCTGCGACCGGCAATAGCATCCTGTTGTTCAAGGAGGGTGCGGATATCGTCGGCCGTGTGGTGGGAGGGGGGCAACTGGCCTTCCGCCTGAGTGTGGCCGCTGACGGCACGCTAACCCTGGATCAATCGCGGGCGATCTTCCACACCCCCAATGAAGGGCCAGACCAGGCCGCCGGGTTGGCCGGTGCCGACCTGATCACCCTGAACGCCACCATTACTGACGGCGATGGTGACCAGGACAGTGCTTCGCTCGACCTGGGCAACGCCATCAGCTTCAAGGATGACGCCCC
Organism: Pseudomonas sp. BN415; assembly: GCF_029871195.1. NCBI lineage: Bacteria > Pseudomonadati > Pseudomonadota > Gammaproteobacteria > Pseudomonadales > Pseudomonadaceae > Pseudomonas > Pseudomonas sp. BN415. Next base: position 98,845 of record NZ_SSOK01000035.1, on the reverse strand, counting down.
TAGCATCGATCCCTACGTGAAGGTCTGCCTCGACGACGATGCCTTGCCCTATGGCAACCCCGGCGGCGTGGGCGACAGTGATCCCGACACCCGGAACACCAGCGGCACCATCGCCCATGATTTCGGTACTGATGGCTCCGGCGAGATTACCTTGCAGGATAGCGGCGCCCCCCATGGCTTCATCTATGTGCAAACCCACGGCGGCCTGCTGATCAAGCAGGGCGACGTGACTGTCATCACCATCACTCTGGACAAGTTCACCGGCGCCTACACCGTCACCCAGAACGCACCGATCCTGCATGCCAACGGTTACGACGAGAACGACCTGACCTTCGAGGTCGAGTACAAGATCGTCGACCGCGACGGCGACCGCGCCGACGGCTCGCTGTACATCAAGGTGGATGATGACACGCCCCTGGTCAGCGCCAGCCCCGTGGTGCAACTGGATGATGATGCCCTGCCAGGCGGCAACGCCTATGGCGTGGGCGACGTCACACCGGATACCGCGAATGTCACCGGTAAATTGGGGCATAGCTTCGGGGCGGACGGTCCTGGTTCGATCACGCTGCTTACCAGCGGCGCGCCCGATGGTTTCAGCTATGAGAAGGACGGCGACAACCTGTTGATCAAGCAGGGCGGCCTCACTGTCCTGACGCTGACCCTGAACTGGGCGACCGGTGCGTACAGCGTCGTTCAGAACAACCCGATCATGCATCCGGCCGGGTATGACGAAAACGATGTGAGCTTCAGCATTGCCTACAAGGTGACGGATGCCGATGGCGATAGCGCCACGGGCAGCTTGATCATCAATGTGGACGACGATACACCCAAGGCCTATGCCGACAGCGCCAGCATCGTCGAAGGCAGCGTCCCCGCCACCCTGGGCGGCAACGTGCTGGACAACGATGCCGGTGGTGCCGACCAGCCCAAGGCCTTCACCAGTTGGAATGGCGTAGCCGGTGCCACGCCGGGCGATAACGGCAGCCTGCTGGTGAGTACACCCTACGGCGTTGTCACCCTGAATGCCGATGGCAGCTACAGCTTCGCACTGGCCAATGGTTCACCGGCCGTGGAAGCGCTGGCGCCAGGCGAGCAGGTGGTCCTGCACTACGCCTACAGCATGCGTGATGCCGATGGCGACACCGACGACTCGACCCTGACCCTGACCATCATCGGCAGCAACGACACACCGACGGTTGAGGTCAGTTTCCCGAATACCCAGGGTGGAATGGCCCAGGTTTACGAGAAGGGGTTGCCGGAGGGTTCCAGCGCCGGTGATGGCAGTACTCAGGTCGATGGCACCTTCACTATTGGTGACCCTGATGGCCTGGGAGATCTGCAGTCGCTCAGCGTTGGCAGCCTGACTGTGGACCTGACCAGCAGCGACTTCACCAGTCTGGTCGGACAGAGCTTCACCACTGCCCATGGCACCGTGCAGATCACCGGCTATAGCAACGGTACCTACAGCTTCAGCTACACACTGACCGAAGCCACTACCGATGCCACTGGTCCGGAGACCGACGGCTTCCTTATTAATGTGGGCGACGGGCTGGCCAACGCTTCGGCGACGGTGACCGTCGAGATCGTCGATGATCTGCCGCAGGCGAAGGCCGATGGTGCATCGGTCAGCGAAGGCAGCAGCGTCAATGGCAATGTGGTCAGCGGCGCCGGTCTGGGCTCGGTGGCGGACGTGTTCGGTGCAGATGGACGTCCGTCGCTGACCACCGGTGTGGTAGGCGTGCGTACCGGTAATGACACGTCGACCCCGGTTTCGGGGGATGTCGGCGTGCCCATCGATACAGGTCTGGGCACCCTGGTACTGCATGCCGACGGCAGTTACACCTATACCAGCCACGCCAACTCCGTAGGCCAGGCGGGCGCGGTCGACACCTTCACCTACAGCATTGTCGATGCCGATGGTGATCTGAGCACCACGACCCTCACCATTAATGTGTCCAATTACACGGTGGTCGGCAGTGTGCAGGCCGGCTCGGATCAGGATGTGCGTGAAGCCGCCCTGAGCTTTGGCAGCGCGCCCACGAGCAACGATGAGTTCGCCAGCGGCACCCTGGTGGGCAGTGGCGGCAACGGGCCCTATAGCTTCAGCCTGGGTGTCGGGGCGGGCAACGGCCAGTACGGCCAGTTGGTGCTCGGCAGCAATGGCTCCTACACCTACACCTTGCTCTCCGCACCCAAGGTCAATCCGGGCAACAACGGCAACAACCTGCAGTTCACCGAAACCTTCACCTTCCAGGTGGTCGATGCCAACGGCAACTCCGGCACCGGCACCCTGACTGTCAGCATCGTCGACGACGTGCCCGAAATCAGCGTGACGAGTCTGGGCGGCCTGGGCGTGCAGGTGGACGAGACCGACCTGAACCTCAATGCCAGCACTAGCTTCGCCGGGGCCTTCACGACGGTGTTCGGCGCTGACGGAGCGGCCGTCAGCAACGCCATCACTTACAGCCTGGATGTGAAATCTGCGGGTGTGGACAGCGGGTTGAAGGACACCGCGACGGGCAACAGCATCCTGCTGTCCAAGGTTGGTTCGGACATCGTCGGCCTGGTCAGCGGCAGCGGGCAAGTGGCTTTCCGCCTGAGCGTGGCCGCCGATGGCACGGTGACCCTGGACCAGCAGCGCGCGATCATTCATTCGCCGGACAGCGGACCTGACCAGGTAGCTGGCTTGTCCAGTGCCGACCTGATCACCCTGACCGCCACTGTTACCGATGGCGATGGCGACAAGGACAGCGCGACCCTCGACCTGGGCAGCGCCATCAGCTTCCGTGACGCCGCTCCGACGGTGACCAGCAATGCCGTGGTGCAACTGGATGACGACGCCCTTCCCGGCGGGATTCCGAATGGCTCGGGTGACGATCCTGACTCGGCGAATGCCACGGGCAGCGTCGGGTTCGGTTTCGGTGCCGATGGCGCTGGTGATGTCCAGTGGCTGTCCACGGGCGCGCCTGACGGCTTCACCTATGTGAAGTCCGGCACCACCTTGTTGATCAAACAGGGCACTACCACGGTCATTGAAGTAACCCTCGACAGCACCACGGGTGCCTACGGGGTGACCCAGCTCGCACCCATCCAGCATGCGCTGGGCGACCAGGAGAACGACCAGCTCTTCACCCTGACCTATCAAGTCACCGACAAGGACGGCGACTCCACCAGCGGCACCCTGGATATCAAGGTCGATGACGATACACCGCATGCGAAGAACGACAGTGCCGATGTGGCCGAAGGCAGTGGTCAGGACTTCAACGTGGTGTTCGTGCTGGACTTCAGTAGCAGCATCGACAACACCGAGCTGAACACCATGCTGGACGCGGTGCGCAACGCCGGGCAGGCGCTGTTCAACACCACCGACGGCGATGTTCGCATCCAGTTGGTGGCGTTCTCTGGAACTGCCGCTTCCTACCCGCTGGTGACCGATGTCACCGCATTCACTACCCTGGTGAACAGCCTGAACCCGGCTGAAGGCGGTGCACGGCCGTTATCCGGCAACACGGACTTCACCGCAGCCATCCAGCAGACGATGGCGGTCTACACGCCCATTCCGAGCTGGAGCAATCAGGTCTTCTTCATCAGTGATGGCAACCCGAACGAACAAACCGGGCCGAATGACACGTCTCTGACCTCGACTGTGGCGGGCCAGTGGAACACCTTCGTTGATAACAATGGCATCAACGTGACCACCATCGGGGTGGGCAACGGTATCAATACCGAGCGGCTACAAGATGTGGATGTGGATGGCTCCGGCTTGCCCATCATGGTCAGTGCTTTCGAGGATCTGGTCGAAACCCTGGCCAGTCAGATAGTCGGGGGGGTGGTATCCGGCAACGTGCTACTGGGTAGTGATAACGCAGTAGGCGGTGGCGACGATGATGCCTTTGGTGCAGACGGTGCTGGCCGCATCCTGTCTCTTCAGATAGGCACCACAACCTATACCTGGAATGGTAGCGACAGCATCAGCCTGAGCACGGGCGGCAGCATTTCCGGCAACCTGCTCAATGCAATCACCACACCCGGTGGCGGCAAGCTCAGCTTCGATTTCACTAATGGCACCTGGACCTACATCGCTCCGAAGAACGTAGCGGCTGACACCAGCGAGAGCTTCACCTATAGCATCATCGACAAGGACGGTGACCCGTCGAGCGCCTCACTGACGGTGCGGATCGAGGACGCTTCGCCAGTGATCGGCCGCGTGGACGAGGACGAACTGCCGGGTGGCATCACCGACGGTGATGCCCAGACGACCGTGGTGACCGGCAATCTCGGCGAGCTGCTGGTCGGCACTCCGGTTGGCGCGCAGTTCAGCGTGGCCGCTACTCCGCAGGCGATGCCCGTGCTGACGTCCGATGGCGTTGCGGTCACCTACTCACGCGAGGGTGACACCCTGGTCGCCAAAGCCGATGCGTTTACCGTCTTCACCCTGCAGGTGGGTAGCGATGGCAGCTACACCTTCACCCTGCTAGGCGCATTGGACCATCCCGGCGGCGCGGGTGGTGACGACCAGATTCTCACTCTGAATCTGACAGGGGCCCTCCAGGCGAGCAATGGCAGCGGGAACCTGCCGTTGGCAGGAGATCTGCTTATCCAGGTGGAAGACGATATTCCGACAATCCTGGCCGCCTCGAACCTGGTCTACTCGAATAGCAGCAATCCCGGTGGAGCGACTGGCGTCTTCGATTACAGCACCGGTGCGGATACCCGCGGCAGTGGGCCTTTCTCGGCCACGGACTCGGATTTCACCTCCATCAGCCTCAGCGGCACCGTCGGCGGTACCGCTATTTCGTCGACTGCTGTCACCTGGGTTTCCGAAACCGCCTCGACAGCAACCTTCGATATCAGCTTCCGGTATGCGCCGAATCCGGCCAACCCGGGCGCACTCGATGATGCTGCCGGTAAGCTGGTGTTCGATAAGACCAACGGTACCTACACGGTGTCGCTGAATGAGCCGATCCAGGGCTTCACCATCTTCAAGACCAGCACATCGCTGAGCATCTCCGGATACGAGGTAAACAGTACGGTACCGGACAATACCCAGCCGGCGGTGTCCGTGGTGGAGCTGGATAACGATTTCTACGTCCAGTACACCAGCTACGCCGAGCCCGGCGGCGGCACCGACGAAGATAACCTGCGGGCCGGCACGGACAACACGTCGGTCTTCAGCCAAGGCGAGCTGTTCAGCCAGAGCTCCTCATGGGTCAGCGTGAGCAACTCGGACAATGGCGTGGGTGGAGACACATTGGGCAAGGGCGAGGTGCTGGACCTGAACTTCTATACCTCGAATCCCAAGGGCAACCTCGGCGTCGAGCCGTCTGCCCGCGCGGCCGGGATGTTCCTCAAGTTCGACGGGGTGGGCAATGAAGACCTGGTTGTCGTGCTCAAGCTGATCGGTGCGGGCGGTACCAAGACCACGCGAGCGTTGGTGGTGAGCAACAGTGACATCATGACCGCCAATAGCGTGGCATTGGCTGCCTACGGCATCACCCTGGGCAACAATGACGGGGCCATCGTCATCGAGAGCAACGACTTCAATGCGTCCGGCGAGAGTTGGCAGATCTACGGCGCACAGATACTCACCAGCGTCGAAAACATCACCACCTCCAGTGCTATCGACTTCAATTCGGCGCTTGGGGGCGGTGGCGCCTCGAATGTAGCCAATGGAACCAGCTTTGGCTCATCGGCAACCGATAACGATGTGCTCAAGGTTTCGGATATCGGCTTCATTACCGCCGAGACCAATACACTGGATACCGAACTGGACTTCCAGGTGGGTATCAAGGACGCAGACGGTGATTCCACCTCGCCCCAGTCGCTGCATGTGACGATGGAGGCGGGCAGCACCTTCGTAGGCACCACAACCAGTGATGTGATCCACGGGACCAGTGGCAGTGATCATCTCTCCGGCATGGCGGGGGATGACGTGCTGGTGGGGGGATTGGGCAATGATGTGATGGACGGAGGGATCGGAAGCGACACGGTGTCGTACGACGGCGCCAATGTGGGTGTTGCAGTGGATCTGGCTCTGATTGGCCAGCAGAACACCGGCGGCGGAGGCCTGGATACCCTCATCGACATCGAGAACCTGCTGGGTTCGCGCTTCGATGACGTGCTCACCGGTAACAACGGCGACAACATACTCGCTGGCAATGGCGGCGACGACCTGCTCAATGGTGGCGCCGGGGCGGATACCTTCAAGTGGTTGCCCGGCGACAGTGGCGTCACCACCATTGCCGGCTTCAACCCGGGCGTGGACAAACTGGACCTGTCGCAACTGCTCAGTGGCGAGCACAGCGATGTGGGCAGCCTGGACGATTACCTGACCATGGCCTTCGGCGCCAACACCACCATCACGGTGGACAGCAACGCGGCGGCAACGGGCGGGGAAGGACAGACCATCGTGCTGCAAGGGGTGAATCTGATGGCCGCGTATGGCGCGCCGGATACCGCCTCGGTGATTTCGCACATGCTCGATGACGGTTCATTGAAGGTGGATGCCTGATCGGTAGCGAAGGCCCGCCCTCAGGGCGGGTCTGGTCCTGCAAGGCAGAGGGGGAGGGAACAATGGTTTTCGTGCAACGCGACGAGAAAGGAAGAGTGCTGCGGGTAGAACACGAGCCCTTCGAGAGCATGACCCAGAGCATGCCGGCCAACGACCCGGAGGTGCAGAGCTGGTTCGCCAGCCGAAGCCTGCATGACCATCTGATGTCCTTGCAGCATTCCGACCTGGAATTGGTGCGGGTGATCGAGGACCTGGTGCAGGTACTGGTGAGCCGGGGCTTGATGAACTACACCGACCTACCGGAGCCTGCCCGTCACAAGCTCCAGCATCGTGCCTACGCGCGTGCACAGGTTGAGGGGCTGGGCGGATTGGTGCCCGACGAGACGGGCTTGCCGTATTGAGGGGCTGCACCTGGGCGCGTGCAAATCCAACCTACGCGCGTCTGCGCCTGGCTAACCGCCGAACCTGCAGGAGCGAGCTTGCTCGCGAATTATCCGAGCGCGATCATTGCGCAAGCAGGCTCACCACCTACACAAACGCCGACTTCACCCGGTTAGTCAGAGTGTTTCAATCATCACAGGCAGGGCCGGTTACTCGTGCCAGGGCGCTGGTGCGCCAATCAGGCGGCCCATGGCTCCCTGGATTCCCAGCTCCTTGAGCACCTCCAACTCGCCCTCGGTTTCGACCATTTCCGCGATCAGTGGCAGGTCGATGCTGTTGGTCGCGCGAAACAGCGCTTCGATGAACAGGCGCTTGTCGCTTTCCTGGTCGATGGTGCGGATGTAGGTGCCGTCGATCTTCAGGTAGGCCAGCCCCAGGTGGGCCAGGTTACCGATCAGGCTGAAGCGACCGCCGAAGTGTTGCAGGCCCACGCTGTAGCCGGTTTCGCGAATCGCCTGGCAGATTTGCCCGAGCTCGTTCGCGGGCGGTAGATGGCGCTCATCCAGTTCCAGCGTGAGCAGCGCCGCTTGCTGGGGATGGCTCTTCAGCAACGCAAGCAGGCGTTCGCGGTTGTCGCCCTGCTGCAGGCTGGCGGCTGACAGGCTGAGGGCGATAGGAGAAGGCGTCTGCTGCAGATGCGCCAGGCAGTGCTCCAGCATCGCCAGGTCGAAGCGCGCAGCCCAGCCCAGACGTTCGATCCAGGGCAGGAAGCGTCCGGCGGGTACGGCTTCGCCCTGAGGATCGAGCAGGCGCGCCAGCGCTTTGTGGTGCAGGATTTCCGCCGCATTCGTACAGAGGCCCACTGGCTGGAAGTAAAGGCGCAGCTTGCCCTTGTTGAGGGCGTCGTCGATCCAGACACGCCAGTCGTGCAGGCTCTGGCCGGGTGCAGCGTCGTAGTCGTCCAGCCGGACCCAGGGTCGGTCCGTGCATTGGGCCGCCTGGGCCAGAGCCTGGTCGGCGCGACCCATGACCCTATGGATGTCTTCCCCCGGTCGGTAGGCGGCGATACCCAGCAGGGCCACCGGGCTGCGGTCACTGGCGCCGGTGGCATGCAGGTTCTCCAGGCGATCAGCGAGCTCCGCGGTCAGGTGCTCGATGTCTTCGCCGTTGAGACCGGGGGCGAGCAGTGAGAACTCACCGCCGCGGCTGCGTGAGGCGAGCCAGTCCGGGGTTCCGTGCTTGTGTTCAAGGGCCTGGAGGAGTTCGCCGATATCCCGGATCAAGGCGTCGGTGCGCTGACCGCCGAGGCGCTGGTTGAGCCCTGCCAGGTCGTTGACCCGCAGCAATAGCAGGTAGCCGGCGGCGTTCTGGTCGTTGGGCACCAATTGGTTGGCCAGGCGGATGTCGAACTGACGACGGTTGGCCAGGCCCGTGAGGCTGTCCTGATAGGCTTCTTCGCGTAGGCGCTCGCTGCGTGCGGCTTCCTCGGCGAAGAGGTTGCGCAGCTTGTCCACCATCTGGTTCATGGCCAGTACCACGCGACGCAGCTCCGGCGTGCGCGGCACTTTCGGCAGGGCTAGAAATTCTCGGCGGCTGATGGCTTCGGCTTGCTGGACCATGTTGTCCAGCGGCCGCAGTTGGGTGCGCAGCAACCACGCGCCGACCAGCGCGCTGACCAGGCCGCAGAGCAGCAGCCAGGCGAGACTGCCGACCGCGCTGTCCCAGAGCTTGGCCAGGGCGAACTGGGGATGGCTGAGCACTTCCACCCGTGCCGCCTGTTGCCAGCCGCGCATGATCAGCGCATCGCCTCCTTGGGGGCGCAGATCGACCAGGTGGGCGAACCAGCTGGGCACTTGTTCGCTGGTCGTGGTGGTGCGGCGTTCGGCAATGACGCTGCCATCGGGGATGCGCACCACACGGATGCTGGCGAAGTAACCGCTGTCGAAGATGGAGCTGACCATCAGTTCGATCATTGCCGCGTCGTCGACATGGGGCGTCATCGACAGGCCAAGCGCCGTCGCCGCGTCCTGGGCATGGGAGCGCAACTGGCTGAGCAACTGCTCGCGGGAACTTTCGACTCCGGCGAGGAAGCTGCCGGCGAAGGCCAGTGCGAGCAGCAGGCAGATGGCCAGGAACAGTTGCTTGAGTAACGACATGAACTAACCCTCTCCAATGGCGAAGCCCTCGGCTCGCATCTTTTTCAACAGGTCCTGCCAGCGCGACAGTTTTTTGGTATCACCGGCGCGCTTGGCGCCGGTGTAGAGGCCCTCGGCATTGAAGGCATACACCGGCAGCAGGTCGGTGCGCTGGGAGGCGGGGCGGATCTCGCCGATCAGGTTGTCCAGCACCAGGGGGTCGGCGGTCGGGGTCCTGTAGTAGGTGAGCACCATGTGCGCCTGGTTCTGGCGCAGGGCCTTGACGTAGGTGATGCGCAGCTTCTCGGCGGGAATGCCAAGCCGGCGCAGGGTGAAGTACTTGGCGATGGAGTAGTCCTCGCAGTCGCCTGCCCCCTTCACCAGGGCCTCCACCGGGGTGGCCCAGTAGTCGTTCTCGCGCCAGGTGCGGATATCGTCGGTGAAGCGGATCTGGCGGTTGAAGAAACGGTTCACCGCGCTGAGCTTGTCGGCCTCGGGCAGGTCGGCGCTGCCTTGGATCAGCTCGCTCCAGGCAAGGATGCGCGCCTTGGACGGGCCGAGGTCGCCGTAGCGTTTCGAGGCGTTCTGCAGGATCAGCTCGAAGTCCCAGTTGGCCAGCACGCTGGCCAGGCAGAGCAGCAAACCGGCGAGCAGGCAGCCGCCTTGCCATGCCAGCCACGAGGGGTTCCGCAGTCCCTTTGCTGCCCACCGATGCCGCATCAGCCGTCTCTCCGCCCAGGATGCTCAGAGTCTAGGCGGAAATCGGCGATCTGCCGGGGCTTCAGTGGCTGCGCAGGGTTTTCTGGCGAAGGATGTAGACGCTGACCAGCACGGCGCTGGTGAGCATGAAGCCCCGGGCCCAGGGCAGGGGCACGAGGAAGCAGGAGAGGGTGATGCTGGTCCACATCAGGCCCAGGGCGTAGACCTTGGCCTTGAGGGGGATGCCCTGGCCTTCCAGGTAGTCGCGAATCCAGGGCCCGAGTTTCGGGTGTTCGACCAGCCAGAGGTAGAAACGCCGCGAGCTGCGTACGAAGCAGGCTGCGGCGAGCAGCAGGAAGGGCGTGGTAGGCAGCACCGGCACGAAAATGCCAATCACGCCCAGCACAACGCTGAGCCAGCCGATGATCAGGAGGACCATGCGCAGCGCCGGGTGGCGCTGCTGCTGGATATCGCTGTGCGCCATGCGCGCCTGGCCTTAGTGGTGGCGGGGCTTGAGCAGGGCGGGCTTTTCTTCCGGGGCGTTGCAGAGCAGGAAGAGGGCGGTCAGCAGTTCGGGGATCTGCTCGATCATCTCGTCCACCAGGTTGCGGTCCTTGGCGATGTCGGCGAACTCGGGCTGCTCGTCGAACAGGCCGGAGCCCACCATGATCGGCAGCAGCAGTTCACTGACTTCTTCCTCGGCGTTCTCGAACCAGGCCTCTTCACGCAGGAACACGCCTTCCATGAAGCCGATGCACCAGCCGCGCAGGTCGGCGTCGTCCGGGTCACTGCCCAGGTCCAGGTCGCACGGCAGCTCGGGGTCTTCATCGCTGGCCAGTTGGCGGGCGATGTGGGCCTTGAGGGCCAGCAGGGTGGTTTCGACCTCTTCGCGCTCGGCGTCGCTGCGGTAGTGCGGCGGTTCGGCGAACAGGGCGTCGATCCATTCACGCTCGGGCACCTGGTCCGGGCAGATCGACAGGGCGGTCAGGTAGCCGTGGGTGGCCACATAGTCCAGAGCCTCCTCGTGCAGGTCATCGGCGTCGAGAAAGGCTTGCAGGCGGGACAATTGCGCAGCGAAGGACATCGTGGGACTACCTTGAGGGATAAACGACGCTGAATTCTAGTCGAGTGCGAGGTCCGCGGCAAAAGGCACGCGCGATGGGCGTGGCCATCTTGCTTGTGCGGCTGACGTATAATGCGCGGCTTGTTCCGGAGACCTCCATGCTCGATCAGGCACTGCGCATCCTCAAAGACGTATTCGGCTACGACGCTTTCCGTGGCAACCAGGCCGCGATCATCGAACGTGTGGCGTCGGGTGGCGATGCCCTGGTGCTGATGCCCACCGGCGGCGGCAAGTCGCTCTGCTACCAGGTGCCGGCGCTGCTGCGCGAGGGCCTGACGGTGGTGGTGTCGCCGCTGATCGCGCTGATGGAGGACCAGGTCGCCACCCTGGATGAATTGGGTGTGCCGGCCGTGGCGCTGAACTCCATGCTGACCGCTGAAGCCCAGCGGGAGATCGCCGATCGCATTCGCCGGGGCGAGATCAAACTGCTCTATCTCGCCCCAGAGCGCCTCGTGCAGCCGCGAATGCTGGCATTCCTGCAGCGGCTGCAGATCGGCCTGTTCGCCATCGACGAAGCCCACTGCGTGTCCCAGTGGGGGCATGATTTCCGTCCCGAGTACCTGCAACTTGGCCAGTTGGCCGAATTGTTCCCCAATGTCCCGCGCATGGCGTTGACCGCCACCGCCGACATGCGTACTCGCGAGGAGATGGTCCAGCGCCTGCACCTGCAGAACGCCGAGCGTTTCCTGTCCAGCTTCGACCGGCCGAACATCTTTTATCGCATCGTCGCCAAGGATCAGCCGCGCAAGCAGCTACTGGGCTTCCTGGCCGAGCGGCGGGGCGATGCCGGCATCGTCTACTGCATGTCGCGCAAGAAAGTGGAGGAGGTGGCGTCCTTTCTGTCTGAGCAGGGATTCCCTGCGCTGCCCTATCACGCGGGCCTGCCCAACGACCTGAGGGCGTTTCACCAGAAGCGCTTCCTTAATGAGGAAGGGCTGATCATGGTCGCCACCATCGCCTTCGGCATGGGCATCGACAAACCCAACGTACGCTTCGTCGCCCACCTGGACCTGCCCAAGTCCCTCGAAGCCTATTACCAGGAAACCGGTCGCGCCGGCCGCGATGGCCTGCCGGCGGATGCCTGGATGGCCTATGGCCTGCAGGATGTGCTGCTGCTCAAGCAGATGCTGAGCAACTCCGACGGTGACGAACGCCACAAACGCATCGAACAGCACAAGCTGGACGCCATGCTGTCGCTCTGTGAGGAAACCCGCTGCCGCCGCCAGGCACTGCTGACCTACTTCGACGAGGAATTGCCCCAACCCTGTGGCCACTGTGATATCTGCACCGACGGCGTACAGACCTGGGATGCCACCGAGCCCGCGCGCCAGGCGCTCTCGGCCATCTACCGCAGCGGCCAACGCTATGGCGTCGGCCATCTGGTCGACCTGTTGCTGGGGCGTGACAACGAAAAGGTAAGGTCCTCTGGCCACCAGCACCTGTCGGTGTTCGGCATGGGCAAGAGTCTGTCCGAGAATGAATGGCGAACCCTTTACCGGCAATTGGTCGCCCGCGGCCTGGCCGATGTGGACCTGGAAGGCTTCGGCGGCCTGCGGTTGACCGAGGCTTGTCGCCCGCTGCTGCGCGGCGAGGTGCGACTGGAGTTGCGCCGCGACCTGTCGACCAAAGCACCCAAACCAACCGCCAGCGCTGCCAGCCAACTGGTGCGGGGCGAGGAGCGCGAGCAGTGGGAAGCCCTGCGTACGCTGCGCCGCAAGCTGGCTGAAGAGCACAGCGTGCCGCCCTACGTCATCTTCCCCGATGCAACCTTGCTGGAGATGCTCCGCAGCAAGCCGCGCAGCCTGTCCGAAATGGCCCAGGTCAGCGGTGTGGGTGCGCGCAAGCTGGAACGCTACGGAGACGCCTTCCTCGAAGTACTGAGCGGTGCCGGGGAAGCACCAACGGCCGTTGCCGACCTGCGCCATGAGTTGGTGAGCCTGGCTCGTGCGGGCATGACCCCGGCGCAGATCGCCCGTCAGCTCAGTTGCAGCGAGAAGAATGTCTACAGCCTGCTGGCCGAAACCATCGGCAACCAGCAGTTGAGCCTGGAGCAGGCGCTGGACCTGCCGGAGGAGCTGTTGGGCGAGATCCAGGATGCCTTCCTGGACGGCGAAGGTGAGCTGCCGCCGGTGGCAGAAGTGGCCGAACTCTTTGCAGGCCGGGTGCCCGATGGCGTGCTGCATTGCGTGCGGGCGGCCCTGCAGGCGGAGTTCGAGACCTGATCGGTTCGGGTTTGACGTAAAAATGGCGGGATAGAGCGACAAACTTGTGACGCTGCGCACGACCGGCTAATGTGCGTCAGAGGCCTCCGACAGAAGAGGTAGACGTGTCCTACAGCAATACTGCCTGGCTCAATGACGTCCGCCCCAATCCCTACGCCGATCAAATGGCCCTGGGGTTTCGGCATCTGCGTTTCTCGCGCTCCCTGGAGCGTGAGTACCGCGACTATTTCCTCGAAGAGAATTTCGATCTCAAGCGCATTGCCCTGGGTGTCGGCCTGCTGATCTGGCTGGCGTTCGCCGTGCTCGATTTCTATCTGATCAGCAGCGAGGAACGCTGGTGGATGCTGGCCGTGCGACTGGGCGTGCTGGGCTTGTTGCTGGTGTGCGGCGTACTGATGCTCCAGCGTCGCCACCGCAACCTGCTGGCGCCACTGAGCCTGGTCTGCATCGGTGCTCTGGGTATAGGCGCCGGTGCGGTGGTAGCCATCGCCCATCGCAGCGATCCGTCATTCCCCTATGAAGGGCTGGTGCTGGTGTGCATGGCTGCCTATTTCCTGGTGGGGCTGCGACTGGTGGAAGCCTTGGGCGTTTCGCTGGTGATCCTGCTGGCCTATGTGGGCCTGGAGCTCTGGGCCGGCCTTCCATGGCCGCGATTGATCAGCAACCTGTTGCTCCTGCTGTTCGGCAACGTGGCGGGCGCCGTCGGTTGCTACCTGCTGGAATTCAAGTCCCGCGAGCACTTCCTCATCAGCCGCCTGATGCGGGTCCTGGCCGATCATGACAGCCTGACCGGTCTCTATAACCGCCGCAGCTTCAATCGTCAGCTGGAGCGTCTGTGGCGCCAGGCCCAGCGCGAAAAGCACGGGCTGGCGCTGTTGCTTTGCGACGTTGACCATTTCAAGTCGTACAACGACCGCTACGGCCACCAGGCCGGTGACCAGGTACTGCAGCAAGTGGCCCGGGTGCTGGAAGAGACCGCGCGCCGGCCCCTGGATATGGCTGTGCGCCTGGGAGGCGAGGAGTTTGCCGTGCTGCTCTATGACATCGGCGAACAGGAGGCGCGTCGCTGCGCCGAGGCACTGCGCGCGGCGCTGGAGGGCCAGTCCATTCGCCACGAGGCGTCTCCCACCGCGCCGGTCTTGACCATGTCCATCGGCGTTGCCTGCATTCAGCCGGTTCCAGGCATGCCCCTGGGCAAGCTCTACGAGCTGTATGAACACGCGGATCGTGCGCTCTATGAGGGCAAGGCTTTCGGTCGTAACCGGGTCGTGGCATAGATAGTCGCTCCGGATGGCGCGCACCGTGACTGTCCGGCGCGGCGGCCGGTGCTAGCATCGCCGCTCCTCCCGCCTTGAGCGACCTGCATGGACAAGCTGATCCAGGCCGATGGCCGACCGCATTACGGCATCTTTCCCGCCGGACCGGGCGTCATCAACTACCGCGACTTCGACTTCCGCTCGCCCATGGGGCGGCGTCTGGGGACTCTGGCCAAGTGGCGCCGCTTCCACCAGTTCCAGTACTTCGGCCTGCTCAGCGACGAATTGATCGGCGGCTGCGCCCTGGCGAACCTGAGCCTGGTGGGCGTCGGCTTCGTCTATCTCTTCCACCCGGCCAGTGGGCGCATGATCGAGCGCCAGTTCAAGCTGCCGCTGGGGATGGGCACCTCGTTTTCCCAGACGCCGGACGAGGGGGTCTGCGAGTTACGCCAGGGCCGTAACCTGCTGCGCCTGGAGAATCGTGGCGATACGGGGGAGAAGCGGCTTCTGGTGGAGCTGGATGACGGCACGCGCATCGACGCGCGATTCAGCGAGCGGGAGCCTGCCTTCCAGCCCATGTGCATCTGCACGCCAACGGCGGTGAATGGGTGGGTGTATGCGCAGAAGGTGGCTGGTGTCGCCTGCCGGGGGCAGGTGAGCAGTACCCTGGGCAACTTCGATCTCGGGCAGATCGGTGCCTACGCCCACCACGATTGGTCGGCCGGCTATATGCGCCCGGAAACCCACTGGAACTGGGCCTGCTTGTCCGGCCTGGCTGATGGACTGCGGGTTGGACTGAACCTGTCGTGCGGGGTGAACGAGACCAGTTTTACCGAGAACTGTTTCTGGCTGGACGGGGAGCTGGTCAAAGTCGATTCCGTGCGTTTCGCCTTTGATCGTGACCAGCCCCTCAAGGCCTGGGCCATCGCCTCGCATGACGGCCAGGTGGCGTTGACTTTCGAGGGGGTGGGGTTGCATCAGGAGCGGCTGAACCTCGGTTTCATTGCAAGTAATTTCAAGCAGGTCTTCGGCTGCTTCAGTGGCACCCTGCGGCCAATCGGGCGTCCGCCGGTGCAAATCGAGCGTATGTGGGGGTTCGTCGAGGACCAGTATGTGAAGTGGTAGGGCAGGGGGGCTTGCTCGCGGCATTCGGCTATGATTAGCTGGCTAATTATTAGTATAAGAAGTCCGAGTCAATTTCGATGTCCTATCCCGATCAACACCGCTTCGCTATGCAGCTTGCGCAGATGTCTCGCGCCTGGCGTGCCGAACTCGACCGTCGTCTCGCTGGCCTCGGGCTGTCCCAGGCTCGTTGGCTGGTGCTGCTGCACCTATCCCGTTTCGAAGAGTTGCCCACCCAGCGTGAGCTGGCCAAGAGCGTCGGCGTCGAAGGCCCGACCCTGGCCCGCCTGCTGGACAGCCTCGAAGCTCAGGGCCTGATTCAGCGCATGGCCGTCATCGAGGACCGCCGGGCGAAGAAGATTGCCCTGTGCCCGCCGGCTCGCCCATTGATCGAGAAGATCGAAGCCATCTCCAGCCAATTGCGCCAGGAGCTCTTCGCCGGAATCGACGAAGAAGAACTTCGCCATTGCCAGCAGGTTCACGCGCGGATACTGGCGAACCTGGACAACTTCTGATGGGGCAGGACCTTGAGGCGCTGCACGGGCGCTTCGGTGCCCGCTATCCGCAATGGCTACTGGCTTTGTTGATGCTCGGCAGCATGGCAATGATCCTCGCTTCCACGAGTATCAACGTTGCACTGCCGGCGATCATGGACGACTTCGACATCGGCCGACCGCTGGCGCAATGGCTTGCCACCGGATTCCTCGCCGCCATGACGGCCGGCCTGCTGCTGGCGGCCTGGTCTCAAGCGCGGCTGGGGGCACGGCGTACCGTACAGCTCGGACTCGGCTTGTTCGGCCTGGCGTCGCTCCTGGCGCTGGTGGCTACTTCTGCCTGGCAACTGATTGCGCTGCGCATTGTCATGGGTGCCTGTGCCGGCATCATCCAGCCACTGGCAATGGTGCTGATCTTCCGCGTCTATTCCGAGGGTGGCCGTGGCTTGGCCCTGGGGATCTATGGGCTGGGCATCATGGTGGCGCCGACGCTGGGACCGACCATTGGCGGTTACCTGATCGACCAGTTCGGTTGGGGCGCGGTGTTCTGGTTGCCGCTGCCGCTGTGTTTGTTGGCGCTAGTAGGCGCGCAGTGGTTGATGCCCAGTGTTCGTGACCGCAATACACCTGGCGTGGACCTGCGGGCATTCGCCCTCCTTTGCATCGCACTCTTCGCTTTGCTCGGCGCACTGGCCGAGGCCCAGCGCTTTGGCTGGCTGGCGCCGAGCACCTGGCTGACGGGGACGCTCGGCCTTGCATGTGCCGCGGCTTTCCTGCACCGCAGCCGTGCCTGCGAGAGGCCTTTGCTGCCGCTGCAGCTTTGGCGCCATGCTGCGTTCCGCAATGCCAGCTGGGTCGCCCTGGTGCTCGGCCTGGGGTTATACGGGTCTACCTACCTGATCCCGCTCTTCCTGCAAACCGTGGAGGGTTACACCGCGGGTCGGGCCGGTCTCCTGCTGTTGCCGACCGGCGTTGTACTGGGGCTGGCATCCTTTCTCGGTGGATGGGCCAGCGACCGTCTGTCGGCTGCTTTCATGCTGGTCGTGGGCCTGCTGGTGTTCGCGCTCTCTTCGGCCGCACTGGGCCTGATGGGGGAGGGGACATCCTTCCTGGCGCTCTGCGGCTGGGCCTGTGTCGGCCGGCTTGGGCTCGGTTTGCTGCTGCCGGCCATGAGCACAGGGGCGCTGGATGTCCTTAGTCCCGACGAACTGGCCCTGGGCGCTGGTGCCATCACGTTCGTTCGTCAGCTGGGTGGCGCCTTCGGGGTCAACCTGCTTACCTTCTTCCTGGAGTGGCGCCATACCGCCGGCGGAGGCGATGCCGTGGCCGAAGCGCTGGCGTTCGAGCAGAGTTTCTGGCTGGTTGCGCTGCTTTTCCTCCTGGCGGTAATGCCGGCGCGAGGCGTGCGTCCCGCAAGGCGGTGAGGTTGCAAATCGCACGACGAAAAATTTGTCAAGCCCAATAGCGAAAATCTGTAGATTGTGGAGTAAGCTACATCGCAGGTCTGTGGCCAGCTGCCATTATGACGGGCAAGGGAGCATGAAGCCCGACGCCATGGGTCTTGAGTGGGATGGATAGGGAGCGGCATCCCGCTATCATTGTTGTTTTGAGGTCACGGTTTTCACGACGTTTCGAGGATGCCCGGGCGGGACATCAGAGGCGTGATTCGTGAGTGCGAATGACCGGGGAGGACGTATGGCAAGGGTTCACAAGCTCCTTCTGACGCTTGCATCTGGCTCTGCACTTTATTCAGGCCTGGTGCCCGCGCTGGGGCTAGGCGAAATCACCTTGCACTCCGCCCTCAACCAACCACTGGATGCCGAAATCGAGTTGCTTGAGGTCGGTGACCTGAATGACAGCGAGATCAAGGTCAGGCTGGCGTCCTCCGACGATTTCGAGCGTGCCGGTGTCGAACGCTTCATCTTCCTCAACGACCTGCGCTTCAGCCCGGTGATCCGTGGTTCGGGAAGCCGCATCCGTGTGGTGTCGAACAAGCCGGTCCGAGAGCCCTACCTGAATTTCATCGTCGAAGTCGCCCGCCCCAATGGCAAGCTGCTGCGCGAGTACACCTTGCTGCTGGACCCGCCCGGTTCCGCCTATACCGCCAATGCGGCGCCGATCAACCCAGCCCGCGAGCTGCCTGTCTCAACCTCAAGCGTGGCGCCGGTACAACCTAAGCCGGCACCTGTCGCCACACTGGGCAAGTACTACCAGGTTGCACGAGGTGACAGCCTCTGGTTGATTGCCAAGCGACTTAGCGCAGACAGTGGAGTGACCCAGCAGCAGATGCTGGACGGCATTTACGCCCTGAATCCCCAGGCTTTCCCCGGTGGTGATATCAACCTGCTCCATGCAGGCCAATCGCTGCTGCTGCCGGATAGTGCCGTGCTGGCCAGTGCCCCGGCACCTGTCGCCACAATCCCGGCGACCGCACCGAGCGAGGCGCCAGCCCCTGCCTCCGGCACGACCCTGGAAGCATTGACCCAGGCCCAGCAGCGGGTAGATTCCAGCATTGCCGAGGGTGACGCCGAGCGCGCTGAACTGCGCCAGCATATTGCTGAGTTGCAGGCCAAGCTTGAGGCCATGCAACAGCAATTGAGTGGCAGCGATCAGCAGATGTCGGCATTGCGGACCCAGGTCCAGCAAATTACCACCGCTCCAGTTGTCGAGGCACCTCAAGTCCAGCCGTCCCCGGCTCCCGCAATGATCCCTTCCGCCCAGGCCGCCGAGCAAACCGCGCCGATCCCGGTGCAGGAAAACAGCTCCGGCATCAGCCCCTTCTGGTGGGCGATCATGGTGTCCGGTCTGGTTCTGTTGTTCCTGCTGGATTGGGTGCTGCTGCGTCGCTCCCGTCGCGACGCCCAGGAGCAGGAGCTGGAAGAAGCCCAGACCACAGGCAAGGCCAAGGTGGCCTTCCAGCATCGTCATCAGGACGTACAACCTGCCGCCCCCGCTCCGGTCTTCGCCGCGGCCGCCGTTGCGCCGTTGCAGGTCGTCTCCGCACCCAGTGCCAAGACTCACTCGGATGCCCTGGAAGGTGCCAACATCTACATCGCCTATGGCCGCTGGCGGGAAGCCCTGGCCGTATTGCGCCCAGCTGTCGCCCAGGAGCCCCAACGCCTGGACCTGCGTTATCGCCTGCTTGAAGTGCTTGGCGAACTGCGTGAGCCGGTGGCCTTCACCCTTGAAGAGGCGGCCCTGCGCGAGCTGCACGCGGATGAAGATCGACTGGCCGCCATTCGTGCCCGCTACGCCGGCGTGGCGTCGGCGACTGCTTCGACAGATCCCGTATTTGTGCTGGACGAAGCCACTCCGACGCTGGCAGCAGCGTGCAATGAGCCAATCGATGGCCTGCAATCGGACTTCGACGGGTATCCGCTGGATGCCGACTGGGAAGAGGTCAGCCCCTTCAAGACCGCAGAACCCAAGCGCAAGGCGTCTGTGGTCCAGGCATTCCCGACGGTGGACGACGACCTGGGCTTCCCCACCAATCTCCAGGAGCTGCCGGAAGTCTACGAGCTGACCCTGGACGCCGACACCCTCACCCCGTTCGGCGAGCTGCCGGAGCTCGCCCGGGCGGAGGGCCTGGACGAACTCACCGCCGAGTTCGTCGACCCTATCGCCAGCCTGGACGATCTGGACAAGCTGGATGCTCGCCAGGAGAACCTCATCAAGCTCAATCTGGCGCTGGCTTATATCGAGCAAGGCAATATCGAAGCGGCCTGCAGCATCCTCAACGAGGTCATCAGCGAAGGTGACGATCAGCAGAAACAGGAAGCGCGCGACCTGCTCGCGAAGATTGCCTGAAACGCCTCAGCCTGAATGAAGAAGCCCGGACTTGATCCGGGCTTTTTCATTTGGGGAGATTGCAACATCGGATGCTGCCCATGCAGGGCTTCCGATGGGCAGCGCTCCGGCCAGCTTGGCGAATGAATTGGTTTTGCCGGCAATGCGTGTTGCAAGTAGCTGCATTGCCCGTAGGCGCTTGGCCTGATGGTAAATCTCTCGCAACAGCTAACGCAGACATAGCGAATAAACTCGCCCCTACGACGTCCGCGACGGTGCAGGCTGTGCCAGCCCGATCATCCGCTTGATGGCCAATACCAGCCAGCAGGCAAGGATGAACGGGGCGGTCATGGCTGGCAGGCCGATGGCTTCGAAACCGGGTTGCAGCGTGACGCCCAACAGGATGCCGGCGAGCGCGCACCAGGGACGGCGCAAATCCTTGCCCAGGGCCAAAGCGATCAGCGCGCCATTGAGGCTGAACAGACCACCCAGTACCGCCTGCATCGGCATGCCCTGGAGCAAGGCGAAAACCAGCGCGGTAATCGAGCCCAGCAGCGCCCAGAGCGCTACCCGCCAACCGGCAAGGAAGAGCGCGCCCAGCACCAGGGCTCCGGCGGTGGGATGCTCGAGGAATATTACCTGGCCGATGCCCCTTACGAACGCCAACGACGTGTCGATCCAGCCAGGATGCAGCGTTGCGGTGGCTTCAAGGGAAGGCGTCAGCTCCAGCGGGCCACTCAGGGTCAGCAACAGCCAGCCGAGGCCGACGAAAGGCGAGGTGTAGGCCGGCAGCCAATTATGTTGGCGCGTCGCCTTGAGCAGGGGGGTGAGCAGCAGGCTGGACAGCCCGCTGGCGCAGAGGATCAGCAGTGCGAGGTAGAGCGAAGGCTCGTAGCGGGCGCTGAGCAGTAGGCCGAGCAGGACACCGTTGTAGCCGTAGAGCCCGGCCTCAATGTCTTCAGGGGCAAAGCGTCGGCGCACGGCCGTAAGCCAGGAAGCGGCACCACCGAGCAGGGCACCGCCCAGCAGGTTGGGGGCGCCGACGGCGATGGCGAGCAGGATCAGCGCGCCGCAAGCAGGGTGGCGCTGGAGGAAAATCTGGCTGAAACCGTTCAACTGGGCAGTCGCCCAGCTACGGACTTCGGGTCGTAGAGGCAGTCGATACATGGCAGCTTGAAAAAAGAGGCGCCCCGGTGAAAGGGCGCCGACTAACTGGCCGTGGCCAGATGGGATTTCTGTTAACGCCCGACATCGAGGCCGGTGCGGGGAGCGCGGGTTCTCTTTGGACCCCGTCGCTCCGGGTGTTTCGCATCAGTTCAGGGTTTCGATCCGCAGGCTGTTGGTGCTGCCCGGCTGGCCGAAGGGCACGCCGGCGGTGATCACCACGGTATCGCCGCGCTTGGCCATGCCCTGGGCCTGGGCAATCTCCAGCGCGGTGCTGGTGACTTCCTCGACCTTGTGCAGGCGTTCGTTGACGACCGAATAGATACCCCAGGCCACGGTCAGGCGACGCGCGGTATTGAGGTTCGGGGTCAGGCTGAGGATCGGCGCCTTGGGCCGCTCGCGGGAGGCGCGCAGGCTGGAGCTGCCGGACTCGGTGTAGTTCACCAGGGCGACCACCGGGAGGATGCTGCTGATGCGGCGGATGGCGCAGCTGATGGCGTCGGACGCGGTGGCTTCGGCCTGCGGGCGGCTGACGTCGAGCTGGCTCTGGAAGTCCGGACCGTTCTCCACCTGGCGGATGATCTTGCTCATCATCTGTACGGTTTCCAGCGGGTAGTCGCCGGACGCGGTCTCGGCGGAAAGCATCACGGCGTCGGTGCCTTCGGCCACGGCATTGGCCACGTCGGTCACTTCGGCGCGGGTCGGTGCTGGGGAGAAACGCATGGATTCTAGCATCTGGGTGGCCACCACCACCGGCCGGCCCAATTGGCGGCAGGTGCGGATGATGTCTTTCTGAATGCGCGGCACGTTCTCGGCCGGCACTTCAACGCCCAGGTCGCCACGGGCAACCATGATGGCGTCGCAGAGGCGGGCGATCTCTTCCAGGTGCACGACGGCGGACGGCTTCTCGATCTTGGCCATGAGGAAGGCGCGGCCCTGGATCAGCTCGCGGGCTTCGATGATGTCTTCAGGACGCTGCACGAAAGACAGGGCGACCCAATCCACACCCAGCTCCAGGCCGAAGTCAAGGTCACGGCGGTCCTTGGCGGTCAGCGGCGAGAGTTGCAGCACCGCTTCCGGCACGTTGACGCCTTTGCGGTCGGACAGCTCGCCACCGGCGATCACGGTGGTCTCCACCGCATCGGCGTGCTTGGCGGTCACCTGCAGGCGCAGGCGGCCGTCGTCCAGCAGCAGGTTCATGCCCGGTTCCAGGGCTTCGATGATCTCGGGGTGGGGCAGGTTGACCCGCTTGGTGTCGCCCGGCGTGGCGTCCAGGTCCAGGCGGAAGGCCTGGCCGCGCTCGAGGTTGACCTTGCCGTCGGCGAAGCGGCCCACCCGCAGTTTCGGCCCCTGCAGGTCCATCAGGATGCCGATGGGGTAGCTCAGCTGGCGTTCAACCTCGCGCACCCACTGGAAGCGCTGGGCGTGGTCGGCGTGCTCGCCGTGGCTGAAGTTCAGGCGGAACAGGTTGACGCCGGCTTCCACCAGTTGGCGGATGTCGTCGATGCCTTTGATCGCCGGACCGAGGGTGGCGAGGATTTTTACTTTCTTGTCAGGCGTCATTTTCAGGGCTCTCGAGGATCAGGATGGCGCGGAAGTCGTTGACGTTGGTACGGGTCGGCTCAGTGACGATGAGGTCGCCGAGGGCGGCGAAATACCCGTATCCGTTGTTGTTGTCCAGTTCGTCGCTGGCGGACAGGCCTTGCTTGGCGGCACGGCTGAAGCTGCACGGGGTCATGATGGCGCCGGCGTTGTCTTCCGAACCGTCGATGCCGTCGGTATCGCCGGCCAACGCGTAGACGCCGGGCAGGCCTTTCAGGGTGTTGGTCAGGCTGAGTAGAAACTCGGCGTTGCGCCCGCCACGGCCGTTGCCGCGTACTGTCACGGTGGTCTCACCGCCCGAGAGGATCACGCAGGGCGGCGTGATCGGCTGGCCATGCAGCACCACCTGGCGGGCGATGCCGGCGTGTACCTTGGCCACCTCGCGGGATTCACCTTCCAGGTCGCCGAGGATGAGCGGGGTAAGGCCGGCGGCGCGGACTTTCTCGGCGGCGGCATCCAGGGACTGCTGGGGCGTGGCGATCAGCTGGAAGTGGCTGCGGGACAGGCAAGGGTCGCCGGGTTTGACGGTTTCCGAGCGCGGGTCCTGCAGCCAGGCGCGCACATGGGCCGGTACCTCGATCTCATAGCGGGCGAGGATGGCCAGGGCTTCGGCTGACGTGGTCGGGTCCGCCACGGTGGGGCCGGAGGCGATCACCGTGGCCTCGTCGCCGGGCACATCGGAAATCGCGTAGGTGTACACGGTGGCCGGCCAGCAGGCCTTGGCCAGGCGGCCGCCCTTGATCGCCGAGAGGTGCTTGCGCACGCAGTTCATCTCGGAAATGGCGGCGCCGGATTTCAGCAGGGCCTTGTTGATCGCCTGCTTGTCCTTGAGGGTCAGGCCTTCGGCGGGCAGGGCGAGCAGGGAGGAACCGCCGCCGGAGAGCAGGAAGATCACCCGGTCGGTCTCGGACAGGCCGCTGACCAGCTTCAAGACGCGCTGGGCGGTTTCCAGGCCGGCAGCATCCGGTACCGGGTGGGCGGCCTCGACCACTTCGATCTTCTTGCAGTTGGCACCGTGGCCGTAGCGGGTCACCACCAGGCCAGAGATTTCGCCCTGCCATTCGCGCTCGATCACTTCGGCCATGGCGGCGGCGGCCTTGCCGGCGCCAATGACGATGACGCGGCCGGAGCGGTCGGCGGGCAAGTGATCAGCCAGCACCTGGCGAGGGTGGGCGGCGGCGATGGCGGTGGCGAACAGGTCGCGCAGGAAGGCGTTGGGATCGAGGGACATGGCAGGCTCCGGGCGCTGGATTCTTGTTCTGGGCATGATGGCCGATTTCAGTCCCGAACCGCTGCACGCAGCGGCTCGGGACTGGAATCGACCTTCCCGGCCTTTGGCGCCGTGTCACCGCCAGCCAGGAGGGTCGAAAGGGGACGTAGGATGGGTTGAGCCTGCGATACCCATCAGGGGAGCTGCCGGCTCGATGGGTATCGCTTCGCTCCACCCATCCTACGAAAGCTGCCTTCTTACTCCTCGCGAATCGAGAAGTTGGCCATGTGCTCCAGGCCCTTGATCAGGGCGGAGTGGTCCCAATTGCTGCCGCCGATGGCCGCGCAGGTGCTGAACACTTGCTGGGCATTGGCGGTGTTCGGCAGGTTCAGGCCCAGTTCGCGGGCGCCGGACAGTGCCAGGTTCAGGTCTTTCTGGTGCAGGCTGATGCGGAAGCCCGGATCGAAGGTGCCTTTGATCATACGCTCGCCATGGACCTCGAGGATCTTGGAGCCGGCGAAGCCGCCCATCAGCGCCTCACGCACCTTGGCCGGGTCGGCGCCGTTACGGGCGGCGAACAGCAGGGCTTCAGCAACCGCCTGGATATTCAGGGCGACGATGATCTGGTTGGCCACCTTGGCGGTCTGGCCATCACCATTGGCACCCACGCGGGTGATGTTCTTACCCATGGCCTGGAATAGCGGCAGGGCGCGTTCGAAGGCGTTCGGGCAGCCACCGACCATGATGCTCAGGGTCGCGGCCTTGGCGCCTACTTCGCCGCCGGAAACCGGGGCATCCAGGTAGGCAGCACCAGTGGCCTTGATCTTCTCGGCGAAGGTCTTGGTCGCGGTGGGAGAGATGGAGCTCATGTCGATCACGACTTTGCCAGCACCTACGCCTTCAGCTACGCCGTCCTTGCGGAACAGTACGTCTTCGACCTGAGGGGTGTCCGGCACCATGATGATGATGAACTCGGCTTCCTGGGCAACCTCTTTCGGGTTGGCCAGGCCGATGCCGTTGTCACCCAGCAGGTCGGCCGGGGCCTTGTCGAAATGCTCCGAGAAGAACAGGGTGTGGCCGGCTTTCTGGAGGTTCTGAGCCATGGGCTTGCCCATGATGCCGGTGCCGATGAATCCGATCTTGGCCATGTGATGTACCTCTTTCTTAGATGGCGTTATGGGTTTTCAGCCAGCCCAGGCCGGCAACGGTGGTGGTAGCCGGCTTGTACTCACAGCCGACCCAGCCCTGGTAGCCGATGCGGTCCAGGTGCTGGAAGAGGAAGCGGTAGTTGATCTCGCCGGTGCCCGGCTCGTTGCGGCCCGGGTTGTCGGCCAGCTGCACGTGGTTGATCGCGGCGAGGTTGGACTCGACGGTGCGCGCCAGGTCTCCTTCCATGATCTGCATGTGGTAGATGTCGTACTGCAGGAACAGGTTGGCGCTGCCCACTTTCTCGCGGATGGCCAGGGCCTGTTTGGTGTTGTTCAGGTAGAAGCCAGGGATGTCGCGCGTGTTGATGGCTTCCATCACCAGCTTGATGCCAGCGGCCTGGAGCTTCTCGGCGGCGAACTTGAGGTTCTCCACGAAGGTCTGCTCGATGGTGGCGCAGTCAAAGCCCTGCGGGCGGATGCCGGCCAGGCAGTTGATCTGGGTGTTGCCCAGCACCTTGGCGTAGGCGATGGCCTTGTCCACGCCGGCGCGGAACTCTTCCACGCGGTCGGGGTGGCAGGCGATGCCACGCTCGCCCTTGGCCCAGTCGCCGGCGGGCAGGTTGAACAGCACCTGTTCCAGCTTGTTGGCGTCCAGGCGGGCACGGATTTCCTCGACCGGGAAGTCGTAGGGGAAGAGGTACTCGACACCGCTGAATCCGGCTTCGGCAGCAGCGGCGAAACGGTCCAGGAAGTCCACCTCGGTGAACAGCATGGACAGGTTGGCGGCAAAACGGGGCATGAATGTCTCCTCAAATCTAGCTCCCTCTCCCACCACGAATAGGCGAGGGATTGGGGTAGGGGTGCACCGAGTCGCCTCGAACATCCCTCACCCCCGGCCCCTCTCCCAGTGGGAGAGGGGAGTCAGAGCGATCAATCCAGCAGCGAGATGGCAGTCGGGGCGTCGACGCCGCGCTGGGCCAGTTCTTCGAACTCGTTGATGGCGTTGATCTCGGTACCCATGGAGATGTTGGTGACGCGCTCCAGGATGACCTCGACCACGACCGGCACGCGGAACTCTTCCATCAGTTGCTTGGCCTTGGTGAAAGCGGCCTGCAGGTCGTTGGCGTCGAACACGCGGATCGCCTTGCAGCCCAGGCCCTCGACCACTGCGACGTGGTCCACGCCGTAGCCGTTGAGTTCCGGTGCGTTGATGTTCTCGAAGGACAGCTGCACGCAGAAGTCGATCTCGAAGCCGCGCTGCGCCTGGCGGATCAGGCCCAGGTAGGAGTTGTTCACCAGTACGTGGATGTAGGGCAGGTTGAACTGCGCGCCCACGGCCAGTTCTTCGATCATGAACTGGAAGTCATAGTCGCCGGACAGCGCCACGACCGGACGGGTCGGGTCGGCCTTGACCACGCCCAGGGCTGCCGGAACGGTCCAGCCCAGCGGGCCCGCCTGACCGCAGTTGATCCAGTGGCGCGGCTTGTAGACGTGCAGGAACTGTGCGCCGGCGATCTGCGACAGGCCGATGGTGCTGACGTAGCAGGTGTCCTTGCCGAAGAACTCGTTCATTTCTTCGTACACGCGCTGCGGTTTGACCGGCACGTTGTCGAAGTGGGTCTTGCGTTGCAGGGTGCGCTTGCGCTCGCGGCAGGATTCGACCCAGGCGCTGCGATCTTTCAGCTTGCCGGCGGCTTTCCACTCGCGGGCGACTTCGAGGAACGCGTCCAGTGCGGAGCCGGCGTCGGAAACGATGCCCAGGTCCGGCGTGAATACACGGCCGATCTGGGTCGGTTCGATGTCCACGTGGATGAAGCGGCGGCCCTGGGTGTAAACGTCGACGGAACCCGTGTGGCGGTTGGCCCAACGGTTGCCGATGCCAAATACCAGGTCGGATTCCAGCACGGTGGCGTTGCCGTAACGGTGCGAGGTCTGCAGGCCGCACATGCCGGCCATCAGCGGGTGGTCATCGGGAATGGTGCCCCAGCCCATCAGGGTCGGGATGACCGGAACACCGGTCAGCTCGGCGAACTCGACCAGTTTGTCCGACGCGTCGGCGTTGATGATGCCGCCACCGGCTACCAGCAGCGGACGCTCGGCGTCGTTCAGCATGGCCAGGGCTTTTTCGGCCTGGATGCGGCTGGCCGCCGGCTTGTTGACCGACAGCGGCTGGTAGGCATCGATGTCGAACTCGATCTCGGCCATTTGCACGTCGAACGGCAGGTCGATCAGCACCGGGCCGGGACGGCCGCTACGCATCTCGAAGAAGGCTTTCTGGAAGGCGTAAGGCACCTGGCCCGGTTCCAGGACGGTGGTCGCCCACTTGGTGACCGGCTTGACGATGCTGGTGATGTCGACGGCCTGGAAGTCTTCCTTGTGCAGGCGAGCACGCGGAGCCTGGCCAGTGATGCAGAGGATCGGGATGGAGTCGGCGGATGCCGAGTACAGGCCGGTGACCATGTCGGTGCCGGCGGGGCCGGAAGTGCCGATGCAGACGCCGATGTTGCCCGCATTGGTGCGGGTGTAACCCTCAGCCATGTGCGAGGCGCCTTCGACGTGACGGGCCAGTACATGGTCAATGCCGCCGATCTTGTTCAGGGCCGCGTACAGCGGGTTGATGGCGGCGCCGGGAATGCCGAACGCGGTGTCGATGCCTTCGCGGCGCATCACCAGGACGGCAGCCTCGATTGCTCTCATTTTGGCCATGTTTTGTGCCTCTTTCTTGTGAAAATTGTATACAAGCTACGTGACTGGATTCTATTCAGCACCTGACTGAAGGGTCAAGGCCATTTGTGAGGCTAAAGGTCGCAGGGTGGAGACTCTTTTAAAACGCCCGTTTCACGGGCCTCACCATGGAGACTCAAAGCGCTGACGGAAACACTGTATACAAAAAATAATGTGATTGTATCTATCTGTTGATTTTTTTGTGTTCGATGGGATAGTGAGCTACAGCTTTCGGATGCGTCGCAGGACGGGCTGGAAAATGCCCGCGTGGACCCAGGAGTGCGTCAGCCCTGGCCCGGACGACGCCGCACAAGGTTCAACCACTCATGAGGAACGCTTGAAAATGACCACTCTGACCCTGGAAACCGCTGTGAGCATTTCCAATCACGCCCTGGCCGTTGGTCGGGAGCTGCGTACTGCGCCGCTGACCATCGCTGTGCTGGATGCCGGCGGGCACCTGATTACCCTGCAGCGCGAGGATGGCGCCAGCATGCTTCGCCCGCAGATCGCCATCGGTAAAGCCTGGGGCGCCGTGGCGCTGGGTAAGGGGTCGCGCCTGATCGCCGCCGACGCCCAGCAGCGCCCGGCCTTCATTGGTGCGGTGAACAACCTCGCCGACGGCAATCTGGTGCCAGCGCCAGGTGGCGTGCTGATCCGCGATGGTCAGGGGGTCGTTATCGGCGCCATCGGCATCAGCGGCGATACTTCGGATATCGATGAGAAGTGTGCGGTGAGTGCGGTGGAAGCGTTGGGCCTGCAGGCGGACGCCGGCATGGCCTGATACGAGGCAGGGGCTGCTGCGCAGCCCTCAGCGAAAGAATTCGCCCCCACAGGGTTGGTACCTTGTGGGGGCGATTTTTTCAGGGGATTTTTTGTCGGGGTATCAGGCGCTCTTGGCCTGAACCTTTTCCTCGACCTCACAACCCTTGATTACCAGGCGGATGATGGTTTCCGCGGCGGCATCGTAGTCGGCATCACTGAGGCTGGATTTGCCGGTAACGGTAGATATCTGCCAATCGAAGTCAGCGTAGGTCTGGGTCGCGGCCCAGATGCTGAACAGCAGGTGATGAGGGTCGATCTTGGCCATCAGGCCCTGGTCGATCCAGCGCTGGATGCATTCGATGTTGTGCTTGGCCTGCAGGTTGAGTTGCTCGGTCTGTTCAGGCGAGAGGTGTGGTGCGCCGTGCATGATTTCGCTGGCGAACACCTTGGAGGCGTAAGGAAGGTCGCGGGAGATGCGGATCTTCGAGCGAATGTAGGCGGTTAGCACCTCGAAGGGGTGACCTGTCTGGTTGAACGGCGCTGACGCCTGCAATAGCGGCTCGACGATGCTCTCGAGCACCTCGCGGTAGAGGTTCTCTTTCGACTTGAAGTAGTAATAGACGTTGGGCTTGGGCAGGCCAGCCTTGGCCGCGATGTCGCTCGTCTTGGTGGCGGCGAATCCTTTGTCGGCGAATTCCTCGCTGGCCGCGCGCAGGATCAGGTCTCTGTTGCGCTCGCGAATACTGCTCACATCGGCTCCTTTTTTGGCTCGCCCGGGCGCCAGGAAGGCCGGCCGGCGAGAGGTCGGGCATGTTATCACCCGCTTTGCGAGGCCCTCAAGCGACACACTGGATGAATTTCCTGTATACAAAATTTCGTTCTTCTGTTTCCATTCGGCATCCGTCCATGTCACCGGAGTCCTGTCCGGTGCGTGTTGCGGCAGACTTCACCCATGCAAGACAACCACTTGCTCGACCCCTTCGGGCGTCGAATTTCCTACCTGCGCCTCTCGGTCACTGACCGTTGCGACTTCCGTTGCACCTATTGCATGAGCGAGGACATGGTCTTCGCTCCCCGCGCGCAGATTCTCAGCCTCGAAGAGCTCTATGCTGTCGCCGATGCGTTCATTGGCCTCGGGGTTTCGCGCATCCGCATCACCGGCGGCGAGCCGTTGGTGCGCAAGGGCCTCACCTCGTTGTTGGCGCGTCTGGGCGCCCGTGAGGAACTGGAAGACCTGGCCATCACCAGCAACGGTTCCCAGCTCGGGCACATGGCTGCAGACTTGCGCCGGGCCGGGGTCACTCGCCTGAACATCAGCCTCGACTCCCTGAAGCGCGAACGCTTCGCCGCCTTCACTCGCCGTGACCGCCTGGAGCAGGTACTGGCCGGAATCGACGCGGCTCGAGCAGCTGGCTTTCGTCGCATCAAGCTCAATACTGTCGTGCAGAAAGGCCGTAACGACGATGAAGTCCAGGACCTGGTGGCCTTCGCTGTGGAACGCGGCCTGGACATCAGTTTCATCGAGGAAATGCCGCTCGGCAGCGTTTCCAGTCACGAGCGCAAGGTCACGCTGTGTACGTCGGACGATGTGCGCGAGCGGGTGGAGCAACGCTTCGAGTTGCTGCCCAGCAGCTATCGCACGGGAGGGCCGTCGCGTTACTACCAGGTGGTCGGCAGCGGCACCCAGGTCGGTTTCATTTCTCCCCATAGCCGCAACTTCTGCGGCGACTGCAACCGGGTGCGCGTCACCGCCGAAGGCAAGCTGGTGCTCTGCCTTGGCCACGAAGGCGCGCTGGATCTCAAGTCGCTGATCCGGCGGCATCCCGGTGACCACGAACGGCTGCGGGCGGCGCTGATCGAAGCGCTCCGGCTCAAGCCCGAGCGGCATTTCTTCGAAGCGGACCAGCAGGTGCAGGTGGTGCGCTTCATGAGCATGACCGGCGGCTGATCGAGTTCCCTGGATAAACCCTGGCTGCGTGGCTTCATCCTGCCGCAGGAAACCTGCTGTATTCGATGAAGCGCCTTGCCATGGCGTCCCAGGGACCTCGATTCCTTTCTGATCAGATCCTGATAACTAGAGCGCCCGCCAGGGCGAAGGAGAATACGCATGGGCAAGACGCTATTGGTAAAGAACGCCGACCTGCTGGTGACCATGGACGGCCAGCGCCGGGAGATCCGGCAGGGCGGGATGTTCATCGAGGACAATCGCATCGTTCAGGTCGGGCCGAGCAATGAACTGCCTCAGACTGCCGACGAAGTGCTGGATATGAAGGGCAAGGTTGTCATTCCTGGCCTGGTCAATACCCACCACCACATGTACCAGAGCCTGACGCGCGTGGTGCCAGCCGCCCAGGACGGCGAGCTGTTCAACTGGCTGACCAACCTCTATCCAATCTGGGCGCGGTTGACCCCAGAGATGATTGGCGTCTCGACCCAGACCGCCATGGCTGAGTTGATTCTTTCCGGCTGCACCACCTCCAGCGACCACCTCTACATCTACCCCAACGGCTGCAAGCTGGATGACAGCATTCACGCCGCTGGCGAGATCGGTATGCGCTTCCATGCCGCGCGCGGCAGCATGAGCGTTGGCCGCAGCCAGGGCGGCCTGCCGCCGGATTCAGTGGTGGAGAAGGAAGCGGACATCCTCAAGGAGTCCCAGCGCCTCATCGAGGACTACCACGATGCGTCCCACGGTTCGATGCTGCGGGTAGTGGTGGCGCCATGCTCGCCTTTCTCGGTGAGCCGCGACCTGATGCGCGAGGCCGCTGTGCTGGCGCGACAGTACGGCGTATCGCTGCACACCCACCTGGCCGAAAACGTCAACGACATTGCTTACAGCCGGGAGAAGTTCGGCATGACGCCGGCTGAGTATGCCGAAGACCTGGGGTGGGTCGGCCACGATGTCTGGCACGCCCACTGCGTGCAACTCGACGAGCATGGCATCGAGCTTTTCGCCCGCACCGGCACGGGCGTTGCGCACTGCCCGTGCTCGAACATGCGCCTGGCCTCGGGTATCGCGCCGGTTCGCCGCATGCGTGATGCCGGTGTGCCGGTCGGCCTGGGCGTGGACGGTTCGGCATCCAACGACGGTGCCACCATGATCGGTGAAGTGCGCCAGGCATTGCTGCTGCAACGGGTTGGTTTCGGCCCCGACGCCATGACCGCCCGCGAGGCGCTGGAAATTGCCACCCTGGGTGGTGCCAAGGTGCTCAACCGCGACGACATCGGCGCGCTTGCGCCGGGCATGGCGGCCGACTTCGTCGCCTTCGACCTCAACCATATCGCTTACGCCGGCGCCCTCCATGATCCGCTCGCGGCGCTGGTGTTCTGCACGCCGACCCAGGTTTCCACCAGCGTAATCAACGGCAAGGTCGTCGTACGCGACGGTCAACTGGTCACCGTCGACCTGCCGCGTGTGCTGGAACGCCACAACCAACTGGCGCGGCAACTGGTACTGGGGGAGTAAATCCCCTGACGGGGGCGTGGCCGGGTGCTGCGCCCTTTTTTCTGTTCGTGCCCACATGAGAACAAGGAGAAGGTCATGAAACCTCAGGTTTTCGGCTGGCTCGCTGCTGGCCTGTTGTCCGCGAATGGCGCCTTGGCGCAGACCTATGTAATCGGTGTCGAAAAGCAGTCCTTTCAACCCCACTATTGGATCAGCGACCAGGGCGAGTATCAGGGCTTTGCCCGTGATGTGCTCGACTTGTTTGCGCGTGAAGCCGGGCTGGACATTCAGTACCAGGCACTGCCGGTCAATCAGCTCACTCAGCACCTGCTCAATGGCAGCATCGACTTCAAGTACCCGGATAACGCCAAGTGGGCCAGTGACCTGAAGGGCAACAAGGACATCGCCTACAGCCTGCCGGTGGTGCAGTACGTCGACGGTGTGCTCGTGGCGCCCAAGCGGCAGGGCAAGGGAGTCGATCAGTTGGCGCGTCTGGCGGTGGTGGATGGCTGGACGCCCTGGACCTACCAGGACCGTATCAATGGCGGTCAGACCCAGGTGGTGCGCAGCGCCGACCTGGGCCAGATGATCA
Organism: Pseudomonas sp. BN415; assembly: GCF_029871195.1. Lineage (NCBI taxonomy): Bacteria > Pseudomonadati > Pseudomonadota > Gammaproteobacteria > Pseudomonadales > Pseudomonadaceae > Pseudomonas > Pseudomonas sp. BN415. The sequence continues at coordinate 66,469 of NZ_SSOK01000035.1, read as the reverse complement.
AGCAGGCAATGAAGCAGCAGGCGGACGGTGCTTACTACAACGTCGTGGTCGCCACCTACTACCTGGACAACATCCGTGCGCGCCCCGGTGCCCTGGTGTTCGATCCGAACCTGCCCCACACCCGTGGAACCTTCAATCTCTCCAGCCTCAGGTATCCGGAGCTGATAGCGCGCTTCGATCGCTTCCTCGCTGAGCACCGGCAGGAAGTTGATGCGCTCAAGGCGCGCTACCAGGTGGAGTCCAACCTGGATTCCGAGTACCTCGGCATGGAGCAGTGGAAGATCGACTTCCTGAAACGCCAGAAAGAGAAGGAAAACCCCTGACTGCGATTGACCTGTAAGTGCCGCAGCAGAGCGCTTGGCTGGCTGTATGGCTATTCCATTCGGCGGTTTTGTACACAATTCTGAAAGAAAATGTTGTTTGTGATGTTCGCCGCGTGTATATAATTCGGCAAATCCTGACCGCAAGATCAGCTTTTTCTGATGAAGTAACTGCATGGGGTGTTCATCGGCACCCGTGTAAGCCAACGACCGACAAGAACAATAGGCAGGCTTTACCCATGAGTTCATTCGACATTTCCGGGGTTCGCTCCGGCCTCAGTCACTACCTGGAGGATCGTCCAGGGACGAGGTACTCCCGCTTCACAGTTCTCGGCCGACTGGCTGCATGCTTCTCCGGCATTGCCTCGTCGACGCTGATTGTTGGTGGCTTGCTTGGACCGCCCGGCCTCGTCCTTTCAGACGCAAGCGCAGACGTATTCGAACCCCTGGCCTCGATGAGCGAGGTCCAGCGGAACGCCCTGGATGCAGCCGAACAGCGCAACGCTGAAGACAGCCCGTCCAGCATCGCCCGCCACCCCAGCCTCGAACTGACCGGCTGACGCTCGGCGCGCACAACCCCCACCAATCCCGAACCTGCCCGCAGCCTGCCCTGATGCCCGGGGCGGTCTTTGGGTGGGCGCGGGGCGGAAAAACCTGAAACCCACTACAACAAGGAAAAAAACATGAATGCCAAGTATCTGCCGCACTGCCTTGCCCTTACGACTGGATTGCTCGGTGGCGGCCAGGCGATCGCCGGTGACCTGCTGTTCTGGCAGAACAACAGCCTGAGCTACCTCTACGGCCAGAACTTCAAGATCAACCCGGAGATCCAGCAGACGGTGACCTTCGAGCACGCGGACGGCTGGAAGTACGGCGATAACTTCTTCTTCCTCGACAAGATCTTCTACAACGGTGACAAGGACGACCTCGTTGGCGACAACACCTATTACGGTGAATTCCAGCCGCGTCTGTCGCTGGGCAAGATCTTCGACCAGAAGGTCCAGTTCGGTCCGGTTACCGACGTACTGCTGGCCATGACCTACGAGTTCGGTGAAGGGGATGTCGAGTCCTACCTGATTGGCCCGGGCTTCGACCTGGCCATTCCTGGCTTCGACTTCTTCCAGGTCAACTTCTACAACCGCACCACCGACGGCAGCCGTCCGGGCGACAACGTCTGGCAGATCACCCCGGTGTGGAGCTACACCATTCCGGTGGGCAATTCCGACATCCTGATCGATGGTTTCATGGATTGGGTGGTCGACAACGACGAGAACAGCCGCGGCACCTACCACGCCAACCTGCACTTCAACCCGCAGGTGAAGTACGACCTGGGCAAGGCCATGGGCTGGGGTGAAAAGCAGCTCTACGTCGGTTTCGAATACGACTACTGGAAGGACAAATACGGCATCGACAACGACAGCTTCCTGGGTGACGTGATCCTCGATGGCACTGACCAGAACACCGCCAGCCTGCTGGTCAAGGCGCACTTCTGATCGCATTGCGTGACAAGACGAGGGGGACGGCGCGCTGCGCTGTCCCCCTCCCGTTCAGGATGGGAGGGGAACCATGGCTGTTTCTGCAGGGGCGAATTCATTCGCCAGGGGCCGCGCGGCGACCCCCAGCCTGGTATTACCCCGGAGGGCAGGATGCTGGCCGGCTTGGCGAGTAAACTCGTCTCTACGACAGATGAGGTCACGCCACCACGAGCCGACCCATTTTGCGGCGGGCCTCAACTCAGAAGGTGAATTCCAGGTTCACCGTTGGTGTCGAGGTGCGGCTGCCACGCCCGCCATCGACGCCGAACTTGTTGTGCCAGTACTCGTAGCCGACGCCCAGCCACAGGTTCGGCTTGCGCTTTGCTCCGGGCATGGCGGCGACCATGAGCGAGGTGCGCATCAGGGTTTCCGGGGCGGTGTCCTTGTCGAAGTAATCCTCGCCCTTCTCTCCGACGTAGTTGACGAAACCCTGGAACTTGGCGTCGTGCTCGCCGAGCTGGAAGGGCTTGAGCCAGGTCAGGTTAACCATGTACGTGGCGTCGAAGGTGTGGTCCGGATGCTTGGCGTTGGGGATGCCCGAGTGGTTCTTCTCCCGGTAGTACATCAGGCTCAGGTCGAGCACGCCGGCACCGTTGAACTTGAGGGTAGGGCCGAACACCAGGGCGCGCTTCTTGGCCGAGGCCAGGTTGTTGTTGCGGCTGGCGTCGAAGCCGAAAGTGAAGGCGTAGTCCTTGATCAGGCCGGTCCCCAGCGGTTGGTCGAATACCCGTGAGGCAAACAGTTGATGGCGGTAGACCGCGTAGACCTCGCTGCCACCGTGGTCGGTGCCCTTGCGCGGGTCGCGACTGTCGGAGAGGAATACATCGAGGTTGAAGAAGTTGCTGCCGTAACGGTAGCCATCGGCATGGGTGAAGCTGTAGGCCCGCTTCGCAAACTTGTTCGGGTTGTTCGGATTGGTGAACTGTTGGCCGTAGCGGAAGCCGACGCTGTTGTTCATCCACTCGAAGAACTTGCCGTCCTCCGCGGCGAAGCCGGTTGGGCCTGCGGCCATCAAGGCGGCGCCAAGCGCCAGACTGGTGAAACGACGCATTCGGGTACTCCTTCTTTTTGTTGTTGAGCTGAAAGCGGAAAAGTCGTCCCCTCAACGGCAGCGCGCGAAGGCGGCCGTCACCGGGTTCGGAGGTTAAAAGAGCCCGCCGGGTAGGCGGGCTGTTGAAGTCCGGCTGCACCTCATGGGAACGGCCGGGTGGGAGCAACTTCAGGTCAGTGGGCGACGCACTGCCGGCTGCGATCCTTCTCTCCGAGAATGTTGAACAGCAGATTCAGGGTGAGGGCGCTGACGGTGGCCATGGCGATGCCGCTGTGGGTGATGGGCTCCATCCAATGGGGGAGCTGTGCGAAGAGTTCGGGGCGTACGACCGGCGCCATGCCCATGCCCATGCTCACGGCGACCAGCAACTGGTTGCGGCGATCGCCGATGTCGGCCTCGTGAAGGATCTTGATGCCGGTGGCGGCCACCATGCCGAACATCGCCAGGCCCGCTCCACCCAGCACCGCTGGTGGGATCGAGGCCACCAGGAAGGCGGCCTTCGGGAGCAGGCTGAGGCCGATGAGGAAGGCGCCCGCGGCGACCGTCACGTAACGGCTGCGCACGCCGGTCATCTGCACCAGGCCGATGTTCTGGGCGAAGGACGAATGGGTGAAGGTGTTGAAGAAGCCGGCCAGGAAGGACGCACCAGCGTCGCACATCAGGCCGCGGCGCAGGGCGTTGGGGCAGACCTCGCGACCGGTGATCTTGCCCAGGGCCAGGAACATGCCGGTGGACTCGACGAAAATGATCACCACCACCAGGCACATGGACAACACGGAGGCCAGCTCGAACTTCGGCATGCCGAAGTGCATGGGCTCCACGATCTGGAACCAGGGTGTTTCGTCCAGGCCGTCGAGGTTGACCATCCCGCAGGCGCCGGCCAGGGCATAGCCCAGGGCCATGCCGACCAGTACTGAAACATTCACCCAGAAGCCCTTGAGGAAGCGGTTCACCAGCAGGATGGTGCCCAGTACCAGGGCCGCAATAGACAGGTATTCCAACCCGCCGAATTGCGTGGCCGTGTTACCGCCGCCTGCCCAGTTGACCGCAACCGGGAAGAGCGTGAGGCCGATGGAGGTGATCACGGTGCCGGTCACCAGCGGCGGGAAGAAGCGCACGATGCGCGACATGAAGGGGGCGAGCAGCAAGCCGAAGAAACCGGCAGCAATGGTGGCGCCGAAAATACCCTGGATCCCAACGCCGGGCATGCCGGCCATCACGACCATGCTGCCGACAGCGGCGAAACTGGCCCCCATCATCACCGGCATGCGGATGCCCACCGGACCGATGCCGATGGATTGCACAATGGTGGCGATACCGGCAACCAGCAGGTCGGCGTTGATCAGGAAGGCGATTTCTTCACGTGAAAGACCGGCGGCCTGGCCGACGATCAGAGGTACGGCAACGGCGCCGCCGTACATAAGCAGGACATGCTGGAAGCCGACAAGCAGCAATTGCATCAGGGGCAGGCGCTGGTCAGCGGGCGAAAGGGCGATCTCTCGCTCTGTCGGAGTGGTCATGCAACACCTCGGGCGCTTTTGTTCTTGTAAGTCGCTTGGCACTGCCGCGCCTCGTGGGTGCGGCGTGCCGGGTATTCATGTTGCTGGCCGGGTGGGTGACACCTGGCAGGGGTACTGCGGGTACTGCTGGAAGAAAAAAAGCCTGCCTGGGGCAGGCTTGAAGCGCGGGTGGTGCTTGGGGTCACCACCCGCCGTGGTCTTGCTTGCAGGGGCGCTTAGTTGGTCTTCGCGCCTTGTGCGATCCAGCGGCCGATCAAGTCACGCTCTTCCTGGGTCATCTGGGTGATGTTGCCCAGCGGCATGATCTGGGTGGCGACTGCCTGAGCCTGGATCTTCGGTGCCAGCATCTGGATCTGCTGCGGGGTGTCGAGCATCACGCCGCCCGGCGCCGAGGTGAACATCGGACTGGTGGGCTTGGCGGAATGGCAGACAGTGCAGCGTTCCTGAATCACGCTGTGGACCTTGCCGAAGTCATTGCCGCTGGCGCTGGCCTGGGCCGGGGCGGCCTGAGCGGATTGCGCCGGGGTGGCAGTCTGCGGCTTGCTTTCGGCGCTGGCCGGGGCAGCGCTGGTGCTGGCTGCCGGAGCAGCATGCTCCTGGTGGGCAGGTTCTACGGCCAGGCTCGGTTCGGCGGCCTTGTAGTTCGGCGCGGTGACGAAGGCCAGGCAGATCATGCCGAGGGCGCCGGCGGGGAGGGTCCAGGCGAACTTGTTGCTCTCGTGGCGGGTGTTGAAGTAGTGGCGCACCAGCACTGCGATCACCGCGATTCCGGCCAGGATCAGCCAGTTGTACTGGCTGCCGTACGTGCTCGGGAAGTGGTTGCTGATCATGATGAACAGCACCGGCAGGGTGAAGTAGTTGTTGTGGCGCGAACGCAGCAGGCCCTTGGCCGGCAGGGTCGGGTCAGGGGTGCGGTTCTCTTCGATCGCCTTAACCAGGGCACGCTGCGCCGGCATGATGATGCGGAACACGTTGCCAACCATGATGGTGCCGATCAGGGCGCCGACATGGATGTAGGCACCGCGGCCACTGAATACCTGAGTGAAGCCCCAAGCCGCGCCGATCACCAGCACGAAGAGGATCAGACCGAGCAGGGCGGGGGTCTTGCCCAGCGGCGAATCGCAGAGGAAGTCGTAGATGAACCAGCCTGCGACCAGCGAGCCGATGCCGATAGCGACGGCGGCAGCCGGGGCGATATCCACGCCGGGTGCGATCAGGTACAGGGTCGGATTCAGGTAGAACACCACGGTCAGCAGGGCGACGCCTGACAGCCAGGTGAAATACGCTTCCCATTTGAACCAGTGAAGGTTGTCAGGCATTTTCGGTGGAGCGAGCTTGTATTTCTCCAGGTGGTAGATGCCGCCACCGTGGATGGCCCAGAGATCACCCGACAGGCCGTCGCGCGGGTTGGCGCGGTTGAGGTTGTTCTCGAGCCAGACGAAATAGAAGGATGCGCCGATCCAGGCGATACCGGTGATCATGTGAACCCAGCGAATGCCCAGGTTCAGCCATTCGGTCAAATGTGCTTCCACAGTTGTTACCTCTTTCCCGCCGACCGGCACGCCGATCGTTGGGCTTCTCTTATTAGTGGTGGGGGTTGAGGAGGAGCTGTTCGTCCTCGGTGAAGTAATGCTCGTCGCAGTTGTTGCCGGAACCACTGCGATCAACCACCAGGAAGTCATCCCGCTTTTCGATCGTCAGCACCGGGTGGTGCCAGACGCCGCGATGGTAATTAACGCCCTGCCTGCCATTGGAAATGAAGGCACGGACCAAACCCGGTACAGGTACATCGCCAAGTGGCGCGACCACGACCAGAAAGGGATTGCCGAGCAGCGGAATGAAAGCCTGGCTGCCCTGCGGGTGTCGTTCCAGCATGCGGATGCGCAAGGGCATCTCGAGGGATTCGGCACTGAAGATGCTGATGATCGCCTTGTCGTCGGGCTGGGCGGTCTCGACCGTTGCCAGCTTGTGATAACGGCGGGTGGAGCCGTTGTTGATCATGAAGTACTCGCTGCCTTCGGTTTCGATCACATCTCCGAAGGGGGCGAAGGCTTCTTTGGTCAGGGGCTCGATCTTCAGGGTTCGCATGGCTGGTCTACTTGTTCGTTGCTGGTTCCCATCCCGCAAGCGGGGTAGGGGCCGGGAAGGAGGGCGGTCATTCCATCCTCTCTCCTGGCTCTCCGAATCGGTGGAGAGCCGATGGGTGGACCGCAGTCCACCTTGTCTCGAATAGGTGCGGTGCGCCTGCGGCTTACATTTGCTGAAGGCGGAACAGCGCGATCTTGTTGATCTCGGCCAGCGCCCTGGAGAACTCGGCTTCAGGAGTGTTGTGGATCCGCTCCTCGAAGGCCGCCAGGATCTGGTGCCGGTTACTGCCTTTCACCGCCATGATGAAAGGAAACCCGAACTTGACCTTGTAGGCGTCGTTCAGTTCGGTGAAGCGCGCGAACTCTTCAGCCGTGCACTCGTGGATACCGGCACCGGCCTGTTCGCTGGTGCTGGCTTCGGTCAGCTCGCCGCGGACGGCGGCCTTGCCGGCCAGGTCCGGGTGAGCATTGATCAGTGCCAGCTGGGCTTCATGGCTGGCACTGAGCAACAGGTCGGCCATGCGCTGGTGCAGGCCGTCGATGTCGTCGATGTGGGCGTCCTGGCCCAGGTCGAAGGCCTTCTCGGCGACCCAGGGCGAGTGCTCATAGATGTCGGCGAACGCCTTGACGAAGGCATCGCGGGACAGGGTGGACGGTGTCAGGCTCTGGAAGCGGCTCATTTCGCTTGCTCTTTGAAAGGGTGGGTGGCGTGCCAGTGACGGGCGATGTCGGCGCGGCGGGCGAACCAGACTTTCTCATGGCCCTTAACGTATTCGATGAAGCGTGCCAGGGAGGCGAGGCGTGCCGGGCGGCCCAGCAGGCGGCAGTGCATACCGATGGAGAGCATCTTCGGTGCGCCAGCGGCGCCTTCGGCGTAGAGCACGTCGAAGGCGTCCTTGAGGTATTCGAAGAAGTCGTCGCCCTTGTTGAAGCCCTGCACCTGGGTGAAACGCATATCGTTGGTATCCAGGGTGTAGGGGATGACCAGGTGTGGTTTTTCCGCGGTGCTGGCGGCATCCCAATAGGGCAGATCGTCGTCGTAGGTATCCGAGTCATACAGGAAACCGCCTTCTTCCATCACCAGGCGGCGAGTGTTAGGACCGGTGCGGCCGGTGTACCAGCCCACCGGGCGTTCGCCGGTCAGTTCGGTGAGGATGCGGATGGCTTCGAGCATATGCTCGCGCTCCTGGGCCTCGTCCATGTACTGGTAATCGATCCAGCGGTAGCCGTGGCTGCAGATCTCATGGCCGGCCTCGACCATGGCGCGGATCGCGTCTGGATGGCGCTGTGCGGCCATGGCAACGGCGAAGATGGTCAGGGGGATGTCGTGCTGCTTGAACAGGTTCAGCAGGCGCCAGACGCCGGCGCGGCTACCGTATTCGTAGAGGGACTCCATGCTCATGTTGCGCGCGCCCTGCAGCGGTTGGGCGGCCACCATCTCGGACAGGAAGGCTTCGGACTCCTTGTCGCCATGGAGCACATTGCGTTCGCCGCCTTCCTCGTAGTTCAGGACAAAGGACAGGGCGATGCGGGACTCACCCGGCCAATGCGGGTGGGGAGGGTTGTTGCCGTAACCGATCAGGTCGCGTGGGTACTCAGCGCTCACTGCAGTCTTCCTTTCTTGTCTGTTGGACGATCAGCGACAGCCTGGGGAGTGGTGCGTGACCGTGGATGTGGCAATTGTATACAAACTGTCTTGTGTTTTGTAAATCAAAAATTCGCTTGATTCGTCATCCAGGTATCTAGCAAGAAACCTGCCCATGTGGTCAGGTTGATTCACCGCAAGGCCCGCTGGGTGGACGGTACACGTAAATTCAGAATGGTATTGGTGCGATGATGGCCTGGCGGGATTTGGTGTTGTGATTGTGTACAATTTTTCTTGTTTATGTCTTACATTCTCTCGAGCACATGTTATTCTGCGCACCGTACCGGGGCCTCAGCCCTGACCACGCACCGATATGAACAAGCAGAGGAGGTGTGGCGTTTCGATCGCGGCCAGCGCACCGGCCCGAAGAACGCCCAGCGAGCAATGGGACGTTTGACCACGCATGTACTGGATGCCGCCCACGGTTGCCCTGGCCGTGACATCAAGATCGAGCTCTATCGCGTAGAAAACGCGGGTCTGGAGCTGGTCGCCACCACCACCACCAATGACGATGGCCGCTGCGATGCGCCCCTGCTGCAGGGTGCCGACTACCAGAGCGGCGTCTACCAGATCCACTTCCACGCGGGCGATTACTACCGCGCGCGTGGTGTTCAGCTGGCCGAGCCGGCCTTCCTCGACGTGGTCGTGCTGCGCTTCGGCATCTCCTCCGAGCAGGACCACTATCACGTGCCGCTGCTGATCTCCCCTTACAGCTACTCCACTTACCGCGGTAGCTAGTTCGTTACCCTCGACTCACTGGAGTCTTTCTAGCCCGTTCACACTGCGGGCTTTTTTTCGTCTGCAGGAAAGTGCCGACGGTGCTCATAAAAAAGCCCGGCGCAAGGCCGGGCTGAAACGCATCACGGGGAGATGCGCAAGGGATCAGGTCATGCCCAACCAGTTCGGCAGGGCCAGGGAGATCCAGGGTACGTAGGTGACCAGGATGAGGAAGGCCAGCAGTATCATCAGCCAGGGCATCGCTGCGCGGATGGTGGAGGTCAGCGGCATGCCGGTCACGGCCGAGGTGACGAAGAGGTTCAGCCCCACGGGTGGCGTTACCAGGCCGATCTCCAGGTTCACCACCATGATGATGCCCAGGTGGATGGGGTCGATGCCCAGTTTCATCGCGATCGGGAAGAGGATCGGGGCCAGGATCAGGATGATTGCCGAGGGTTCCATGAAGGCGCCGGCAATCAGGAGCACGATGTTCACCACCAGCAGGAAGGTTACTGGTGTCAGGCCGGCATCGATCACCCACGCAGTGATCTGTTGGGGCAGTTGCTCAGTGGTCAGCACGTGCGCGAACAGCATGGCGTTGGCGATGATGAACATCAGCATGATGCTCAGCTTGCCGGACTCCAGCAGCACCTTCGGCGCTTCGCTCAGCTTCATGTCCTTGTAGACGAACAGGGCGATGAAGGCCGAGTAGACGGCTGCCACGGCCGCGGCTTCGGTTGGCGTGAACATGCCGCTGTAGATGCCGCCCAGGATGATCACCATCAACAGCAGGCCCCAGAGGGCCTTGCGCCCGGCGTTCAGCCATTCGCGGAATGTGGCGCGTGGTAGCGCCGGCAGGTTCTTCTTCACGGCGATGATGTAGATCGCCACCATCAGCACAATGCCGAGCATGATCCCGGGTACGACGCCGGCCATGAACAGCTTGCCCACCGAGGTTTCGGTGGCGGCGGCGTAGACCACCATCACGATTGAAGGCGGAATGAGAATGCCCAGGGTACCAGCGTTGCAGACGATGCCCGCGCCGAAGGCTTGCGGATAACCCGAGCGCACCATGCCGGCGATGGCGATGGAACCCACGGCGGCCACCGTGGCCGGGCTGGAACCGGACAGCGCGGCGAACAGCATGCAGGCCAGCACCGCGGCAATCGCAAGGCCGCCGCGGATGTGGCCGACGCAGGCGTTGGCGAAGTCGATCAGGCGCCGCGCCACACCACCGGTGGTCATGAAGGCCCCGGCCAGCAGGAAGAAGGGGATTGCCAGCAGGGTGTAGTGCTCAGAGGTTTCGAACAGCTTGATCGCCAGGGATCGCACCGAATCCGGGCTGAACAGAATGATGGTCATCGAACCGGCAAGGCCGAGCGAGATGGCAATGGGTACGCCGATGAACATCAACAGGAAGAGCAGGAAGAAGAGAAACAGGACAGTCATTGCTTGTCTTCCTTGTGCTGTGGCTCGTCGTGCTCGGTCAGCTTGAGCGCTTCGGCAGCCTCATCGGCGAGGCCCAGACCGGTCTGCCGGTTCTGCAGGATACGAACGAAAATTTCCGCGTAGCGGATGAAGACCAGACCGAATCCCGCGGGCACGATCAGGCCGATGTGCCATTGCTGGACGCCATAGTGGCCGAGGTCTTCGGCGCCGATTCCTGCCGTGAAGAGGGTTTGCACCCACTCGAAGCTGGCGACAGCCAGCAGTCCCGCATACAGCAGGCAGCACAGGCAGGCGATGATTCCCAGGACCCGCTGCACCGGGCGGGTGGTCAACTTGACCAGGGCATCGACGCCGATGTGGCCGGCGGTACGCACGCCGTAGGACAGGCCGAAGAAGATCAGCCAGGCGAACAGCGCCTTGGTCAGCGAGTTGCTCCAGGTCATGGCCTGGGCCATGGCAAGGATGCTGTCGCCGATGCCGAAGAGCACCTCGCTGGCGGCCTCCCAGCGGTCAGCCAGGTTGTAGAAGAGGGTATAGAGGTTGTTGAGGATGACGTAGACGAAGGTCACCAGCGTCATGGCCGCCAGAAGGAAGGCGATGAAACCTTCCTCGAAGTGGTCCCAGACGCGCCGCAGAGCGTTCATGGATGGCATCTCCCGATGGCAGAAGCGTCGTTTGTTCGGGGCTGGCGGAAAACCGCCAACCCCGGACGGGGCGTCTTACTGGGCCTGATTGGCGGCTTCAGCGGCCTTGATCAGGTCTGGACCGATTTCAGCTTCGAACTTCTTCCACACCGGTTTCATGGCCTCGCGCCATTCGTTGCGCTGCTCGGGAGTGAGCTCGATGATCTCGCTGGTCTTGGCATCGATGATGCGCTGCTTGTCGCCCTGGTTCAGCGCCTCGGCCTGCTTGTTCACTTCGTTGGTCACTTCCACGGTGATCTTCTCCAGTTCGGAGCGAACGTCCGCTGGTAGACCGTTCCAGAACTTGGTGTTGGTGATCAGCATGTAGTCGAGCACGCCGTGGTTGGACTCGGTGATGTACTTCTGCACCTCGTGCATCTTCTGCGAGTAGATATTCGACCAGGGGTTCTCGGCACCGTTGACCACGCCGGTCTGCAGCCCTTGGTACACCTCGGCAAAGCTCATCTTGCGAGGGTTGGCACGCACGGCCTTGAACTGCTCCTCGAGCACGGCGGAGGCCTGCACGCGGAACTTCAGGCCGCGAGCATCCTTCGGTTCGCGCAGGGGTTTGTTGGCCGAGAGCTGCTTCATGCCGTTGTGCCAATAACCCAGTCCGGTGATGTTCTTGCTTTCCATCGACTTGAGCAGGTTCTGGCCTTCGGGGCTGTGCTGGAAGCGATCCACGGCCTGGATGTCGTTGAACAGGAAGGGCAGGTCGAACAACTGCACCTGCTTGGTGTACTGCTCGAACTTGGCCAGGGATGGTGCGATCAGCTGCACGTCGCCGAGCAGCAGGGCTTCCATTTCCTTACCGTCACCAAAGAGCGAAGAGTTGGGGTAGACCTCTACCTTCACCTTTCCGGGCAGGCGTTCTTCCGCAAGCTTCTTGAAAAGCAATGCGCCTTGCCCCTTGGGGGTGTGCTCGGCCACGACGTGGGAGAACTTGATCACGATGGGATCGGCGGCCTGGGCCAGGCCAGCGGCACCCAGCGCGAGGGCGCAGGCGAGCGCTTTCAGAGCAGGTTTGAACATTGATGCATCCTCTTGTTGTTCTTGATCGGGTCTGGACGGCCAGGGGCAGTCCGAGCGAGGCAACAAGAAGGAGTCTAGGCGGCAACCGCGATTTGGTCGGTTGGATCGTGAAAACGCGGCTTGGCTTGTTCTTGTTGGCTCGCTTGCCGATCACATGGCAAGCACTGTGCCAGCAGTCTGCAGGTCAGGACTGGCGGGGGTGGGAGGGCGCTGAGGGGGGGGGCGATGGAGGATTTCGTGGCGGGTTTCCGCCATTTGGTTGGTCGTGTGTGGCGGAAATCCGCCAGCCTGGCGTCGGATCATTCTTCAGGTAGAAATGAAAAGCCCCGTCGCATGGCGACAGGGCTCGGTCTCGCGGTGGCGGATCGGTTACAGGAAGATGAACTTCGCGACGAAGATGGCGCAAAGTGCATAAAGGCTTACCGACACATCCTTGTACTTGCCGGTGAAAGCCTTCATTACGACGTAGGTCACGAAGCCCAACGCGATGCCGTCAGCGACCGAGAAGGTCAGCGGCATCATGATCACGGTGACGATGGCCGGAATGGTCTCGGTGTGTTCTTTCCAGTCGATGTGGGCCATGCCGCCCATCATCAGCATCGCAACGTAGATCAGCGCGCCGGCGGTGGCGTACGCGGGGATCATGCCGGCCAGCGGGGCGAAGAACATGGCGGCGATGAACAGGATGCCCACGGTTACCGCAGTCAGACCGGTGCGACCGCCAGCGGCCACGCCAGCAGCACTCTCAACGTAGCTGGTGACCGGCGGTACGCCGAGCACGCCACCAAACACGCTGGAGGCACTGTCTGCCTTCATGGCCTTGGACAGGTTCTCGATACGGCCGTCCTCTTGCACCAGGTTGGCACGCTGGGCCACGCCCATCAGAGTGCCGGCGGTGTCGAACATGTGCACGAAGAGGAAGGCGAGGATCACGCTTACCATCGTCACGTCGAACGCGCCGGTGATGTCCATGGCCATGAAGGTCGGGGCCAGGCTCGGGGGCATGGAGAACACGCCGCCGAACTTGACGATGCCCAGACCCACGCCGACCAGGGTGACGGTGAGGATGCTGATCAGGATGCCGCCGAAGATACGGCGGTATTCCAGCACGGCGATCATCAGGAAGCAGATGGCGGCCAGCAGCGGACCGGGGGAGGTCAGGTCACCGATATGCACCAGCGTGGCCGGATGGGCAACCACGATACCGGCGGTCTTCAGGCCGATGAGCCCGAGGAACAGGCCGACCCCCGCGCCCATGGCGAACCGCAGACTGCTTGGAATGCTGTTGAGCAGCCATTCGCGGATGCGCGAGAAGGTCAGGATCATGAACAGCACGCCGGAGAGGAACACCGCGCCAAGCGCGATCTGCCAGCTGTAGCCCATGGTGTTGACCACGGTGTAGGTAAAGAAGGCGTTCAGGCCCATGCCCGGGGCGAGACCCACCGGCCAGTTGGCGTAAAGACCCATGAGGAGGCAGCCGAAGGCTGCGGCAAGACAGGTAGCAACGAAGGCCGCGCCATGATCGATCCCGGCATCGGCCATGATGTTCGGGTTGACGAAAATGATGTAGGCCATGGTGATGAAGGTGGTCAGGCCTGCAGCCAGTTCGGTTTTCACGGTGGTGCCGTGAAGGCTGAGCTTGAAGAGGCGTTCAAGCAGGCCTTTGGAGGGTGGTGTTGCGGCGTACGTTCCTTGTTCTTGTTGTTTGATGCTTTCCACAGCGTGGTACTCCTCATCTCTTTTGTTTTGTTCACCCAGAGCCTGGAGTTGGCTCCGGACTGACTGAGGCGGATGGCGTGAGTGGTGCACTCCCCTTAATACTTGACCTGAGGGTCAGGAAGTCACGGCGCGATTATGCCTTTGTATACAAAAAAAACAAATAATGTTTTCAGTGTTCGAAAAATTGCCCCAATTCATTAAAGCTGACCGAGCGGGCAAGTTCTGTTGCGACAATTCGCTGTCTGATGAATTGACAAAGTTATTTAAAAACAATGACTTGAGAAGAATCGATTGCGCGAGAACAGGAAGGGGAAGGAGGTGCCAAAGCACTGAATGGCACTGGAGCAATCGTGCTTATGACAAAAAAATGTAGGGAAATCTGTCTTTCTGTCGCTTAAGCCTTCGTCGATCGGAGCGATTCGAGAAGTACCTGAAAAACCTGTGCAACTGGTCAGGAATAGGGCTTGAGCTGCGGCGAAACTGTTCAAGGCTGGATGATTGTGTACAATATCACTCGCTTTTTCCCTGATTTTCCTCGCTGACACACCTGCTCAGCCCGGCGGAGAGGGGCAAAAAGGGCCCTGGAAGACCGCCGAATCCCTTTGACGCGAGCCCCCATGAACGAACAGTTGCAGCCACTCAAGAAGCAGCCGCGCACCGCCAAAAGCACTCGCAGCGGCACGCAGGACGATGTCGTCTATGCGCATATTTTCGATGCCATTCTCGAGCAGCGCCTCGCACCCGGTACCAAGCTGAGCGAGGAGGCCCTGGGCGAGATCTTCGGCGTCAGCCGCACCATCATTCGTCGCGCACTGTCGCGCCTCGCCCATGAAGGCGTTGTGCTGTTGCGGCCGAATCGCGGTGCAGTCGTCGCCAGTCCGAGCGTCGAGGAAGCCCGCCAGATTTTCTACGCCCGCCGCCTGGTGGAGCGCGCCATTACCGAGTTGGCGGTGGAACACGCCACCGCCGAGCAGTTGCAGGAGCTGCGACAGATGGTCAACGAGGAGCAGGCTTGCTTCTCTCGTGGCGACCGTGGTGCTGGCATCCGTCTTTCCGGTGAGTTCCACCTGAAGCTGGCCGAGGCAGCGAAGAACGCTCCTCTGGTCAGTTTCCAGCGCAGTCTGGTGTCCCAGACGTCGCTCATCATTGCCCAGTACGAGAGCGGTAGCCGCTCCCACTGTTCCTTCGATGAACACAATCGCCTGATCGATGCCATCGAGTCGCGCGACGCCGAGCGCGCGGTGATGCTGATGATGCATCACATGGATCACATCGATGACAAATTGAACCTGGACGAAGGCGGCGCTTCGGATGACCTGCACGCGGTGTTCTCGCACCTGCTGCAGACCAAGAAGAAGCCGGGCCGCAACACGCCCCGCAGCGCCTGAGCCAGCCTGACGAATGAGCCCCGCGCATGCGGGGCTTTTTGCTTTCTGTAGGGGCGAACTCATTCGCCAAGCAGGTCGAAGACCTGCCCCCGGAGCAGCTTCCAGGGCCACTGCGCGATCCTTGGCGAATGAGTTGGCTATGTCTGCGTTAGCCACCCGGTGAGCGTGAGCACCTGTTGGAGCCTGTAGCACGCCGAGTTCTTGCGGGCGAATATGTCCGCATTCGCTAGCAAGCCAGCTCCTACAAAGGATTCCTGGACCTTCAGCACTTTACGCAGACAGAGCGAATGAGTTCGCCCTCACTGGGGCGCCAAAAGAAAACCCCGCCGAAGCGGGGTTCTTTTCATCATGCGAGCATTAGCCGCGCTGATGCACGCTGCGGCCGGCGGCGAAGGTTTCCTTCACAGTACGGTCGTCGCCGAGGATGGTCAGGGCGAACAGCTTTTCCTCGAGGCTGCGAGCTTGCTGCAGGCGGTAATCCATCAGCGGGGTTGCTTTGTAGTCGAGGACTACGAAGTCAGCGTCCTTGCCGCTCTGGAAGTTGCCGATCCGGTCATCCAGGTAGAGCGAGCGGGCGCCGCCCAGGGTGGCCAGGTACAGGGACTTGAACGGGTCGAGCTTCTTGCCCTGCAGTTGCATGACCTTGTAGGCCTCGTTGAGCGACTGCAGTTGGGAGAAGCTGGTGCCGGCGCCGACATCGGTGCCCAGGCCAACGCGCACGCCGTACTCTTCCAGTTTCTGCAGGTCGAACAGGCCGCTGCCGAGGAACAGGTTGGAGGTGGGGCAGAACGCTACCGCCGAACCGGTTTCCGCGAGGCGTTTGCACTCGTCATCGCACAGGTGCACGCCGTGGGCGAATACCGAGCGCTCGCCGATCAGCTTGAAGTGGTCATAGACGTCCAGATAGCCCTTGCGCTCCGGGAACAGCTCCTTCACCCACTCGATTTCCTTGCGGTTCTCGGACAGGTGGGTGTGCATGTACAGGCCCGGGTACTCGGCATACAGCTTGCCGGCCAGCTCCAGTTGTTCCGGGGTGCTGGTGGGGGCGAAACGCGGGGTGACCGCATAGTGCAGGCGACCCTTGCCGTGCCAACGCTCGATCAATTCCTTGCTGTCGGCATAGCCGGATTCGGCGGTGTCGGTGAGGTAGTCCGGGGCGTTGCGGTCCATCAGCACCTTGCCGGCGATCATCCGCAGATTGAGCGCTTGCGCGGCTTCGAAGAAGGCGTCCACCGACTCTTTGTGCACCGTGCCGAACACCAGGGCCGTGGTGGTGCCGTTGCGCAGCAGTTCTTTGATGAAGATGCCAGCAACGTCAGCAGCATGGGCCTTGTCGGCAAACTGCTTTTCGGTGGGGAAGGTGTAGGTGTTCAGCCAGTCCAGCAGTTGCTCGCCGTACGAGGCGATCATGCCGGTCTGCGGGAAGTGGATGTGGGTGTCGATGAAGCCTGGGGTGATCAGGGCGTCGCGGTATTCACGCACTTCGACGCTGGCATCCAGGCCCGGCAGCAGGGACTTGGCTTCGCCCAGGGCCTTGACGCGACCGTCCTCAACCACCAGCAGGCCGTCGTCGAAATACTGGTAGGACTGCTCGACGCCCACCAGGGCAGGGTCGGCGATGCTGTGCAGGATGGCGGAGCGGTAGGCGGTTACGTGGCTGGTCATGTCAGTCTCGTTCGTTAGCATTACGATTCTTGCGTCCTCGCCCAAGGGGAGGGGCCGAAGTGGGGGGCGCCCTGTCACGCGGCTCCCCCCACCCGGCACTACGCGTTATCCACTTCCCAAGGAAGAGGAAAGAACTCAGGCCTGTTCACGGCGGGAGGAAGGAATCAGCTTGGCGACTGTCTCGCCCTTTTTCACTTCCTGGCCGAAGTTGACGTTGTAGGTGGCGACGACTTCACCGGCGATGGAGATGGCGATCTCGATCGGCAGCTTGCCTTTGACGTCCTGGATGCCCATCGGGCAGCGCATGCGCTGGACGGTTTCGGCGGCGAAGCCACGCTCGCGCAGACGATGTTCGAACTTGACGCGCTTGGTCTTCGAACCGATCAGGCCGAAGTAGGCGAAGTCGTTGCGCTTGAGGATTTCGGCTGTCAGTTCCAGGTCCAGCTGGTGATTGTGGGTCATGACGATGTAGTAGCTGCCCTTGGGCATCTCGGCGATCTCGTCGATCACGTCTTCGTTGACCACTTTCTCCACGCCGGCCGGAATGTGCTCCGGGAACTCATTCTCCCGCGAGTCGATCCAGCGCACCTTGCAGGGCAGGCTGGCGAGCAGCGGCACCAGGGCACGGCCAACGTGGCCAGCGCCGAACACGGCGATATGCGCCTGGGGCTGGCCCATGGGTTCGAATAGCAGCACGGTGGCGCCGCCGCAGCACTGGCCGAGGCTGGCGCCCAGGCTGAAGCGCTCCAGGCGGGTGTCCTGGCTGCGATTTTCGAGCATCTCGCGGGCGATCTCCATCGCCTTGAATTCGAGATGACCGCCACCGATGGTCTCGAAGATACGCTCGGCAGTGACAACCATCTTGGAGCCGGCATTGCGCGGGGTCGAGCCGCGCTCCTCGATGATGGTCACCAGCACGCAGGGTTCACTGCGTTGCTGCAGGTCGGCGAGGGCGCTGATCCAACTCATTTGCTCAGTCTCCAGCTACGCAGTGGCCTGGTGGTTCGCGACAGGCGCCAGTCGTCCTTGGGACGCACAGGTGCAGGCAGCGTTTCCAGCAGGACGGCTTCGGTGTCTTGCTGCGGTGTCTTCGGTCGATCGGTGGATATTGTCATTGTTTTTCACCGTGGGCTTCGTGTGGCGGCCGACCCTTGCGGGGCGGCCGCCACGGGTCATGCCGGTTCGGGCTGCGTCTGCGTGGCGGCCTTGGCGGGTTGTTGCAGTTTCTTCATCTGCTCGACGCCCCAGAGCACGCGTTCGGGGGTGGCCGGCGCGTCGATGTTCGGCTGGGCCTTGTAGTCCCCGAGGCTCGCCACGGCGTCCTTGATGGCGCACCAGACGGCAATGCCAAGCATGAAGGGTGGTTCGCCCACAGCCTTGGAGTGGAATACCGTCTGCTCGGGGTTCTTGCGGTTCTCCACCAGCTTCACGCGCAGATCGATGGGCATGTCGGCAATGGCCGGGATCTTGTAGCTGGCCGGGCCGTTGGTCATCAGTTTGCCCTTGGCGTTCCAGACCAGCTCTTCCATGGTCAGCCAGCCCATACCCTGGACGAAGGCACCTTCGACCTGGCCGATGTCGATGGCCGGGTTCAGCGAGGCACCCACGTCATGCAGGATGTCGGTACGCAGCATCTTGTACTCGCCGGTCAGCGTGTCCACGAGGACTTCGGCGCAGGCTGCGCCGTAGGCGAAGTAGTAGAAGGGGCGGCCGGAGGCCTTGTCGCGGTCGTAGAAAATCTTCGGTGTGCGGTAGAAGCCGGTGCTGGAGAGCGAGATCTGGTTGAAGTAGGCGAGCTGAATCATTTCCTCGAAGGAAAGATAACGGTCGCGCACGCGCACCTGCTCGTTCTTGAACTCCACATCCTCGGCCGTCACCTTGAAGTGATTGGCGAGGAACTCCACCAGCCGTCCCTTGATGGTTTCAGCCGCGTTCTGCGCCGCCTTGCCATTCAGGTCCGTACCGCTGGATGCCGCGGTCGGCGAGGTGTTGGGCACCTTGTCGGTGTTGGTGGAGGTGATCTGGATGCGGCCGATATCCACCTGGAAGACTTCGGCCACGACCTGGGCGACCTTGGTGTTCAGGCCCTGGCCCATCTCGGTGCCGCCGTGGTTCAGGTGAATGCTGCCGTCGGTGTAGACGTGCACCAGCGCGCCGGCCTGGTTGAGGAAGGTGGCGGTAAAGCTGATGCCGAATTTCACCGGGGTCATCGCCAGGCCTTTCTTCAGCACGGGGCTCTTGGCGTTGAACTCGCGGATTTCCTCGCGGCGTTTGGCATACTCGCTGCTGGCTTCGAGCTCGGCCGTCATCTCGGCGAGCATGTTGTGCTCGACGGTCTGGTAGTAGTGGGTAACGTTGCGCTCGTCCTTGCCGTAGTAGTTCAGCTTGCGAACTTCCAGCGGGTCCTTGCCGAGGCTGCGGGCAATGGCGTCCATGATCTCTTCGATCGCGACCATGCCCTGAGGGCCACCGAAACCACGGTAGGCGGTGTTCGAGGCGGTGTTGGTCTTGCAGCGGTGGCCATTGATGGTGGCGTTTTCGAGGAAGTAGGCGTTGTCCGAGTGGAACATCGCGCGGTCGACGATGGAGCCAGACAGGTCGGGCGAATAGCCGCAGTTGCCGGCCAGTTCCAGCTCAATGCCGGTGAGCAGGCCGTTATCGTCGAAGCCCACGTCGTACTCGACGTAGAAGGGGTGGCGCTTGCCGGTGATCGACATGTCTTCCATGCGCGGCAGGCGCATCTTGGTCGGGCGACGGGTCAGGTGCGCGATCACGGCGCACAGGCAGGCCGGGCCGGCCGCCTGGGTTTCCTTGCCGCCGAAACCGCCGCCCATGCGGCGCATGTCGATGACGATCTTGTTCATCGGCACGCCCAGCACTTCGCCGACCAGCTTCTGGACTTCGGTGGCGTTCTGGGTGGAGGTGTAGACGATCATGCCGCCGTCTTCGGTGGGCATGACGGAGGAGATCTGGGTCTCCAGATAGAAGTGTTCCTGGCCGCCGATGTGCAAGGAACCTTGCAGCCGGTTCTTCGCATTGGCCAGTGCGGTGGTCGAGTCACCGCGCTTGTGCTGATGACTGTCCAGCACGAAATGCTTTTTGCGCAGGGCGTCGACAACGTCCAGCACGGGCTCCAGGTCCTCGAACTCGACGATGGCTGCCATGGCGGCCTTGCGCGCGGTCTCCAGGCTGTCGGCGCCGACGGCCAGTATCACCTGACCGACATACTCGACCTTGCCGTCTGCCAGCAACGGGTCACCGGCGACCACCGGGCCGATGTCCAACTGGCCGGGCACGTCCTTGGCGGTGATGGCAATCGCCACGCCCGGGAACTGGTAGCAGGGTGTGGTATCGATGCGGGTGATGCGCGCGTGGGCGCGGTCGCTCATGCGGGCGTAGACGTGGAGCTGGTTGGGGAACTCCAGGCGGTCATCCACGTACACGGCTTCGCCGGTCACGTGTTTCGGCGCGCTCTCGTGCTTGACGCTGCGGCCGACGCCGGTGGTGATATCGGCACGGAACAGTTCCGCCAGTTCTTCCTGGGTTTTGTGATGGTGATTGTTAGACATACGCGGTCACCCGGGTTTCGACTTCTGGGGATTGCAGTTCGAGGAAGAACTTGCGCAACAGGTTCTGCGCGGTCAGCAGGCGGTATTCCTTGCTGGCGCGGAAGTCCGAGAGCGGGGTGAAGTCCTTGGCGAGGGCCTCGCAGGCGCGCTCGACAGTGCCCGGGTACCAGGAGGCGCCGATCAGGGCCTGTTCACAGGCGCTTGCGCGCTTGGGAATGCCGGCCATGCCGCCGAAGGCGACTCGGGCCTTGCGTACCACACCGTTCTCGATCACCAGGTTGAAGGCGGCGCAGACAGCGGAGATGTCGTCGTCCAGGCGCTTGGACACCTTGTAGGCGCGGAACGCCTGGTTCTTGCGGGCGCGGGGCACGCGTACCTTTTCGATGAACTCGGAATCCTGGCGGGCAGTGACCTTGTAGTCGAGGAAGTATTCGTCCAGCGGCAGGATGCGGGTCTGGTTGCCTTTGCGCAGAACGATCTCGGCACCCAGGGCGATCAGCAGCGGCGGGGCGTCGCCGATGGGCGAGGCGTTTCCGATGTTGCCGCCCAGGGTGCCCTGGTTACGAATCTGCAGGGAGGCGAAGCGGTGCAGCAGCTCGCCGAAGTCCGGGTACTCGCGCGACAGGGTTTCGTAGCAGTCGGACAGCGGAGTGGCTGCGCCGATTTCGATGAAGTCGCCGTTCTCCTCGATGCGCTTCATGGCGTCGATATGGCCAACATAGATCATGACCGGCAGCTCACGGTGGAACTGGGTGACTTCCAGGGCCAGGTCGGTGCCACCGGCCAGCAGGCGGGCCTGCGGGTTGGAGACGTAGAAGTCGGCCAGGTCTGCCACGGTCAGCGGCACCAGGCAGCGCTTGTCGCCGCTGTTCAACTCGGCGGTTTCGCGTGGGGCGATGGCCTTCAGCTGGGCGACGGTCTGCGCTTCGGCATTATCGAACTGGTCCGGCTGCTTCTGGCAGCAGGCCTGCTCGGCGGCGTCGATGATCGGGCGATAGCCGGTGCAGCGGCACAGGTTGCCGGCCAGGGCTTCCATGGTCTGCGCCTTGTCGAAGCCGTTGCTGTTCTTTTGCAGCGCGAACAGCGACATGACGAATCCGGGGGTGCAGAAGCCGCACTGGGAACCGTGGCAATCAACCATGGCCTGTTGCACGGAGTGCAGTTGGCCCTGGTGCTTGAGGTCTTCCACGGTGATCAGTTGCTTGCCGTGCAGCGAGGACACGAAGGTCAGGCAGGAGTTGAGGGTGCGATAGCGGACGCGGTCCCCGTCCAGCTCGCCGACTACCACGGTGCAAGCACCGCAATCGCCCGAGGCACAGCCTTCTTTGGTACCGGGTTTGCCGACATGCTCACGCAGGTAGTTGAGCACCGTGACATTGGGATCGAGGGCTTGCTCGGTGCGCAGCTCCCGATTGAGTAAAAACTGGATCAAGGACGACCTCCAGGCACTTTATTGTTTTTACGAGGGCTCGTATGGGGGCAAATTTAGAGGTGTCTGACTTTTGGGTCAATAAATATTTGACTCGGAAGTCAGGAAATCTTCATCTCTTTCGGTTATTAGCCCGCCGTACCGGCTCTGTCTCAAGGTTCAAGCGCAATTCGTGCCACCTGCCCTAAGTGTAGGTAAGGGAGGACAGGAGCTGTTGCTGCCTTGTGATAAACTCCGCCCGCTGCCAGCGTCCTGCGGCAGAGCCGGACATTTCCCCCTTTTGCTCTTGCGTCCACTGCCCGTACCCGTAGTACTGTCAGCGCCGGAGCTTTGGCGTGGGAAAGCTCCGGCACAGCGCACAATGTTCCCCAGTTCAAAGGAAAACCATGACGTTCAAGGCACCGGACAGCCTCTCCGAGCAGATTGCCCACCATTTGGCCGAACGCATCATCCGCGGCGAGCTGAAAGAGCGTGAGCGCATCCAGGAACAGAAAGTCACCCAGGCCATGAATGTCAGCCGTGGTTCAGTGCGCGAGGCGCTACTGATCCTCGAGCGTCGCCACCTGATCACCATCCTGCCGCGTCGTGGCGCCCAGGTGTCCGAGCTGACGCAGCAGCATGTGCGCAGCCTCTATACCCTCGTGATGGAACTCTACATCCTGCTGGGTTACGCCGTTGCCGAGCACTGGCGTGTTGAGGACGATCTCGCGCCATTCCGAGCGATTCAGCAGCGCTTGGCGGAAGCGCGCGAGCGTGAAGACATCCTGGCGTTCGTCGACTCAAGCTTCGCCATCATGCAGGCGGCCTATCCGTTCGCCGATAACCCTTACCTGCAGCAGACCCTGGACAACCTGCAGCCGGCCATCGCGCGTACCTACTACATCGCCCTGGAGCGCCGCCGTGGCCAGATGAGCCAGTTCGGCGCGGTTTTCGACGACCTGTTGATGGCCGTGATTGGCCGCGACCAGGCGAAGATTCGGGAAGTACTGCTGGGCTACGGCAAACAGAACTGCGAGCTGGTGCTCGCGGCCCTGGCCGAGCGTTGAGCGGAGCGCGCCGATGCGGTTGAAGTGCATCAAGTTGGCCGGGTTCAAGTCCTTCGTGGACCCGACCACTGTCAGCTTCCCCAGCAACATGGCGGCCGTGGTCGGTCCCAATGGTTGCGGAAAGTCGAACATCATCGACGCCGTTCGCTGGGTTATGGGTGAGAGTTCGGCGAAGAACCTTCGCGGTGAGTCGATGACGGACGTCATCTTCAACGGCTCCAACACTCGCAAACCGGTGGCCCAGGCCAGCATCGAGCTGATCTTCGACAACTCCGACAACAGCCTGGTAGGCGAATACGCCGCCTTCACCGAGATTTCCATTCGCCGCCGCGTGAGCCGCGACGGCCAGAACACCTATTTCCTCAACGGCACCAAGTGCCGCCGTCGCGACATCACCGATATCTTCCTCGGCACCGGCCTGGGGCCGCGCAGCTATTCGATCATCGAGCAGGGGATGATCTCCAAACTGATCGAGGCCAAGCCCGAGGACCTGCGTAACTTCATCGAAGAAGCGGCCGGTATTTCCAAGTACAAGGAACGCCGTCGCGAGACCGAGAGCCGCATCCGCCGTACCCAGGAGAACCTGGCGCGCCTGACTGACCTGCGTGAGGAGCTGGAGCGTCAGTTGGAGCGCCTTCATCGCCAGGCCCAGTCCGCCGAGAAGTACCAGGAGTACAAGGCCGAGGAGCGTCAGCTCAAGGCCCAGCTCGCCGCCCTGAAATGGCAGGCGTTGAACGACCAGGTCGGCCAGCGCGAGGCGGTGATCGGCAACCAGGAAGTCAGCTTCGAGGCCCTGGTGGCCGAACAGCGCAACGCCGACGCGAGCATCGAGCGTCTGCGTGACGGGCATCATGAGCTGTCCGAACGCTTCAATCTGGTGCAGGGGCGCTTCTACTCCGTGGGTGGTGATATCGCCCGCGTCGAGCAGAGCATCCAGCACGGCCAACAGCGGTTGCGTCAGCTGCAGGACGACCTGCGCGATGCCGAGCGCGCGCGTCAGGAAACCGAATCCCACCTGGGCCACGACCGTACCTTGCTCGCCACGCTGAGCGAAGAGCTGGACACGCTTGGCCCTGAACAGGAAATGAGCGCCGCCGCTGCGGAAGAAGCCTCCGCCCAGTTGGAAGAAGCCGAAACGGGCATGCACGCCTGGCAGGAACAGTGGGATGGTTTCAACCAGCGCAGCGCCGAACCACGTCGCCAGGCTGAGGTGCAGCAGTCGCGCATCCAGCAGTTGGAGCAGAGCCTGGAGCGTCTGCTTGAGCGCGAGCGCCGCCTGAACGATGAGCGTGCTCAACTGGCCGCTGATCCGGAAGATGCGGCGGTGCTGGAGCTGAGCGAGGAACTCGCTGTAGGCGAAATGCGCCTGGAAGAGCTCCATGTCGCCGAGCAAGGCCTGGCGGAACGCCTGGACGAGCTGCGTGAAGAGCTGCAGCAGGCCAATCAGGCCCAGCAGCAGGCCCAGGGCGAGCTGCAGAGGCTGAATGGACGCATCGTTTCGCTGGAAGCCCTGCAGCAGGCCGCACTGAACCCTGGCAAGGGCGCTGCCGAATGGCTTCGTGAACAGCAGTTGTCCGAACGTCCGCGTCTCGCCGAAGGCCTGCGGGTGGAGCAGGGCTGGGAGCTGGCGGTGGAAACCGTGCTCGGCGCCGATCTGCAGGCCGTGTTGCTGGAGGAGTTCACCGGCCTCGATCTATCCGGTTTCAGCCAGGGTGAGCTGCGCCTGGCCAGCGCCGGCAGGGGCGGGGTGCGAGCCCCCGGCAGTCTGTTGGAGAAGGTAGAGGCGCCTATTGATCTGGCGCCCTGGCTGGCCAAGGTCTTGCCGGTGGAGAACCTGGATCAGGCCTTGGCCCAGCGCGGCACGCTCGGCGAGGGCGAAAGCCTGATCAGCCGTGACGGTTACTGGGTCGGTCGCAACTTCCTGCGAGTTCGCCGCGCCAGCGAAGCGGAGAGCGGCCTGATCGCCCGTGGCCAGGAGCTGGAACGTCTGCATGCCGAACGCGAAGAGCGCGAAGCCGCTCTTGAGCAGCTGGAGGAACGCCTGCACCAGCTGCGCGACAGCCAGCGCCAGCAGGAGGAGTCCCGCGAGCAGCAGCGCCGTCTGTTGCAGGAAGAGTCGCGCAATCTGGGCGAACTGAAGGCTCGCCTGTCCGCCCAGCAGGCGAAAGTGGAGCAACTGACCTTGCGCCGTCGTCGCCTGGAAGATGAAGTCCGGGAACTGGATGAGCAGCGCGCCCTGGAGCTCGAACAGTTGGGCGAGGCGCGCCTGACCCTGCAGGACGCCCTGGATGCAATGGCCAGCGACACCGAGCAGCGCGAGAAACTGCTCGCCGAGCGCGACAGCCTGCGCGAGCGTCTTGACCGGATTCGCCAGGAGGCTCGCCAGCACAAGGATCATGCCCATCAACTGGCGGTGCGCGTCGGCTCGCTGCGAGCGCAACATGACTCCACGCGTCAGGCCCTGGAACGCCTGTCGTTGCAATTCGAGCGCCTCAACGAGCGCCGCGAACAGCTCAGCCTGAACCTGGAGGAGGGCGCTGCGCCGTTGGAGGAGCTGCGCCTGAAACTAGAGGAATTGCTGGACAAACGCCTGGGCGTAGAGGAAGAGCTCAAGCTGGCCAGGTTGGCCCTGGAAGATGCCGACCGTGAGTTGCGCGACGCTGAAAAACGCCGCACCCAGGCCGAGCAGCAGGCGCAATTGCTGCGTGGCCAACTGGAGCAACAGCGTCTGGAATGGCAGGCCCTAACGGTTCGTCGCAAGACACTGCAGGATCAACTGCATGAAGACGGCTACGATCTGCACGGGGTGCTCGCCACGCTTCCGACCGAAGCCAGCGAAAGTGCCTGGGAGGAGGAGCTCGAGCGACTGGCGGCGCGCATCCAGCGCCTCGGGCCGATCAACCTCGCGGCCATCGACGAATACCAGCAGCAGTCCGAGCGCAAGCGCTATCTGGACGCGCAGAATGACGACCTCGTGGAAGCCCTGGAGACGCTGGAAAACGTCATCCGCAAGATCGACAAGGAAACTCGCAATCGCTTCAAGGAAACCTTCGACCAGATCAACGCCGGTCTGCAGGCACTATTCCCGAAAGTGTTCGGCGGTGGCCATGCTTATCTGGAATTGACAGGCGAAGACCTGCTGGACACCGGTGTGGCCATCATGGCGCGGCCGCCGGGTAAGAAGAACAGCACGATTCACCTGCTGTCCGGCGGTGAGAAGGCGCTTACCGCGCTGGCCCTGGTCTTTGCGATCTTCCAGCTCAATCCGGCGCCTTTCTGCATGCTGGACGAAGTGGATGCGCCGCTGGACGACGCCAACGTCGGCCGTTATGCGCGACTGGTGAAGGAAATGTCCGAGAAGGTGCAATTCATCTATATCACCCACAACAAGATCGCCATGGAAATGGCCGACCAGTTGATGGGCGTAACCATGCACGAGCCCGGATGCTCGCGCCTGGTAGCGGTGGATGTCGAGGAGGCGATGTCGATGGTTGAAGCCTAGTAGCCAGTCGAATGCGAACTCCAGATGGGTCTGGAGATCAAATTCGCGTTGGCATCGGAGTAAGCCTCTATCAGAGGTTTCTCTGCTGGGCTGGTCGTGCTAGCTTTATGCCCAATTTTGTCGCACGTGGAAAACGCCATTCAGAACATGGAGTTGGGTGCCACGTTTCAAGGGACGGGATGTCCTTTCTTCACCATTGTTTGCATTTTCACTAGGGGACACAGGACTACATGGATATCGGTCTGCGCGAGTGGCTGATTGTCATTGGCATCATCGTAATCGCCGGCATTCTGTTCGATGGCTGGCGCCGCATGAGTGGCGGCAAGGGGAAGCTCAAATTCAGATTGGATCGCAGTTTTTCCAATGCCACTGGCGATGATGAAGATCCGAACCTGCTTGGCCCGGCGCGGGTCAAGGATCGCGCTCATCAGGAGCCGTCTCTGGATGAGGAAGACCTGCCTTCCCTGAGCGCTCGCGAGGCCGGCAAGCGTCGCGGCGAGCCGCAACAGGGTGACCTGAACCTCGACGAGCCGGTGCCGACCCTGCTCAACCCGGTTGATGAAGGGAAAAAGAACGGCAAGCCTCATCCGCAGATGCAGACCCCGGAAGTTCCGGTTGAGGAAGTCCTGGTGATTAACGTCGTTGCGCGCGACGAAGCCGGCTTCAAGGGACCGGCTCTGCTGCAGAACATCCTGGAAAGCGGTCTGCGCTTCGGCGCCATGGACATCTTCCATCGCCACGAAAGCATGGCCGGTAATGGCGAAGTGCTGTTTTCCATGGCCAACGGTGTCAAACCCGGCACCTTTGACCTGGACGACATTGACCACTTCAGCACCCGCGCCGTGAGTTTCTTCCTCGGGCTGCCGGGCC
The DNA here is from genome assembly GCF_029871195.1 of Pseudomonas sp. BN415. Taxonomy (NCBI): domain Bacteria; kingdom Pseudomonadati; phylum Pseudomonadota; class Gammaproteobacteria; order Pseudomonadales; family Pseudomonadaceae; genus Pseudomonas; species Pseudomonas sp. BN415. The sequence continues at coordinate 39,242 of NZ_SSOK01000035.1, read as the reverse complement.
CGCGTCATCCGAAGCAGGCCTTCGACGTGATGGTTGCCGCCGCCCGCAAGCTGTCCCAGGAGCTGAACGGCGAGCTGAAGGATGATCAGCGCAGTGTGATGACTGCCCAGACCATCGAGCACTACCGCCAGCGCATCGTCGAATTCGAGCGCAAGCACCTGACCCATAAGCGCTGATCCAGCGCGCAGTCAACGAAAGAGCAGCCCTGGCTGCTCTTTTTGTTTCAAGAAAACGAGCCTGAACCATGATCGATGCCCAAACTGCCGTCGAACGCATCTACGCGCTGCGCGCCGAGCTGGATGCGCACAACTACCGTTACTACGTGCTGGATGAGCCCAGCGTGCCGGACGCCGAGTACGACCGCCTGTTTCGTGAGCTGCAGGCCCTGGAGGCGGAGCACCCTGAACTGGTGACCCCGGAATCGCCGACCCAGCGGGTCAGCGGTGCGGCCCTGTCGGCCTTCGGCGAGGTGCGCCACGAAGTACCCATGCTCAGCTTGGGGAACGCCTTCGAGGAGCAGGACCTGCTGGACTTCGATCGGCGGGTGCGCGAAGGGCTGGGTGAGTTGCTGCCCGGCGGCGACCTGTTCGGTAGTGGCCCGGAAGTGGAATACACCTGTGAGCCCAAGCTGGACGGCCTGGCCGTGAGCCTGCTGTACGAGAACGGCTTGCTGGTGCGCGGGGCGACTCGCGGCGACGGCACCACGGGCGAGGACATCAGCAGCAACGTGCGCACCATCCGCAACGTGCCACTGAAGCTGCAGGGCGAGGGTTGGCCCGCCGTGCTGGAGGTGCGGGGCGAAGTCTTCATGTCCAAGGCCGGCTTCGAGGCGCTCAATGCCCGCAACCTGGAGCTCGGCGCCAAGACCTTCGCCAACCCGCGAAACGCCGCCGCTGGCAGTCTGCGTCAGCTGGACTCGAAGATCACCGCCAGTCGCCCGCTCGAGTTCTGTGCCTATGGTTTCGGTCGGGTAGAGGGCGAGCTGCCAGATAACCAGTTCGCCATACTCCAGGCGCTCAAGGGCTGGGGCCTGCCCATCAGCCGTGAGCTGAAGCTGGTCACGGGTGCCCAGGGCTGCCTGGCCTATTACCGCGATATCGGCGAACGCCGCGACAGCCTCGCCTACGAGATCGATGGCGTGGTCTACAAGCTCAACAACCTGGCCTGGCAGCGGGAGCTGGGCTTCCGCGCCCGAGAGCCGCGCTGGGCGCTGGCTCACAAGTTCCCGGCCCGGGAGGAGCTCACCGAACTGCTGGATGTGGAGTTCCAGGTCGGTCGTACAGGCGCCGTGACGCCGGTCGCTCGCCTCAAGCCGGTACAGGTGGCCGGTGTCACCGTTTCCAACGCCACCCTGCACAACATGGACGAAGTCGCGCGCCTGGATCTGAGGATCGGCGATACCGTGATCATCCGCCGGGCTGGCGACGTGATTCCGCAGGTGATGCAGGTCGTTCTGGATCGTCGCCCTCCCAATGCGAGCCCCGTGCTTGTTCCCGAGCAATGCCCGGTATGTGGCTCTGCGGTCGAACGTACCCAACTGGTCAAGCGCGCCAAGGGCAAGGAAACCACCAGTGAAGGCTCGATCTATCGCTGCGTCGGTCGTCTGGCCTGCGGTGCCCAGTTGAAGCAGGCGATCATCCACTTTGCCTCGCGCCGCGCCCTGGACATCGAAGGCTTGGGCGACAAGATCGTCGAGCAGTTGGTGGACGCCGGGCTGGTCGCTTCGCCGGCTGATCTGTACACCCTCAAGTACGAACAGGTGGTAGAGCTGGAAGGCTTCGCCGACCTCTCCACTCGCAACCTGCTGGGCGCGATTGCCGATAGCCGCAAGCCGGCCCTGGCGCGCTTCGTCTACGCCTTGGGTATCCCGGACGTGGGGGAGGAAACCGCCAAACTGTTGGCTCGCGCCCTGGGTTCTCTGGAGCGCATTCAGCGGGCACTGCCAGACGTGCTCACTTACCTGCCGGACGTGGGATTGGAAGTGGCCCACGAAATCCACGCGTTCTTCGCCGATGCTCATAACGAGAAGGTGATCGGCGACTTGATGGCGCGCGGTATCGAGTTGCAGGAGGAGGGTGATCTGAGTCCGGAATTTGCCGCCTGCGCAACCTTCGCCGGCTTCATCGACAAGCTCAACATTTCCGGTATCGCGACCACAGGTGCGAAAAACCTGGCTGAAAAGACTGGCAACCTGGATGGCCTGATTGCCCTCAGTCGCGACTGGCTGGACCTGAGCGTGATGAAAGGCCTGAATGAAAAGGCCAAGCAGGCCCTGCGTGAATTCTTCGTGGCGGAGGATAGCGTTCTGCGTGCCCGCGCAATCGAAGCCCAGCTGCGCGACTTTGGCATGCACTGGGAAAGCGAGAAGAAGGCCGTGGATGGGCTGCCGTTGGCGGGACAGACCTGGGTGCTGACCGGCACCCTGGAAGTCATGAGCCGGGAGGTGGCCAAGGAAAAGCTGGAGGCGTTGGGAGCCAAGGTGGCGGGTTCGGTGTCGGCACGTACCCATTGCGTGGTGGCTGGACCCGGTGCTGGCTCCAAGCTGGCCAAGGCCAACGAGTTGGGCGTACGCGTGCTGGACGAAGAGCAGTTCCTCGCCGAACTGGCACGGCTGGGCTGAGACCTAGGCGCCGATGCCCAGCGCCGCCTGGTCTGCTTCGGAGACGGAGGCGCCGATAGTCGTGGCCGTGCGAACGCTCTGGCGGTAGTCGCTGGGGCTGCAGCCGGCCAACTGCTTGAAGGCGCGGGCGAAATAAGACGGGTCCTTGAATCCAGCCTCGTAGCCGATGCTGGTCACCGGCATCTGGCTGTTCTCCAGCAGGTGCTTGGCGAAGTCCATGCGCTTGCCCAGGATGTACTCCATGAAGCCGACGCCGTTGACCTCCTTGAACAGCCGACTGAAGCGGAAGGGCGTCATGCCGCATTGCTGGGCCAGATCCTTCTGGTCCACGTTTTCGCGGAAGTGCTGCTCGATATAGGGCATCACCTTGCTCAGGGCGTTGTGCTTCTGATGGCCAGAGGTCAAGCGAATGCTGCCCGGTAATGGCGGGTTGCGTTCCAGCAGAGGCTTGCGGCCCAGGCTGGTGACGGCGCGGCGCACTTCGCAGAGTTGCTGCAGGTTTTCCAGATAGCGATTCTGTTCCTCCACTGCCAGGGGCAGTATCACGAACTCCCAGACTCGCGCCCGCATTGCCCAGATCGCCAACTCCTCCGAATGCTGCACGGTGAACATGGTGATAGGGATGGAGGGGTAGGTGCGCTTGGTTTCCAGCAGCAGGTTGAGCCCGCTTACATCGGGGCGGTCGAAATGCACGCAGATCATGTCGATCTGGCGCACCTGTTCCTTTGCCACGCCAGCGCGGCCCTCCACCAGCCGGCATTCGCAGCGCCCCCCGAATTGCGACATGAGTGCGGGCGTCGACCTGTCACGAGTCAGGTCGAGCCAGAGCAGAACTGGTTCTACGGCGGAGTTCGACTGCATGTTCTAACCCTGCGCCCAATTATTGTGGTTCCCCGAGCTGCAGTATTGTCACTGTGCCATTACGCCAAAGAACCAATCCCTATAAGCAGGTCCTGCTTCCTGCAACACCGTTCTACCCAAAAGTGGGTGCCCCATTTTTCGCGGCTTCCGCACCCGCGCGACCGTTCGTCATCCGACCAGTCGCCTGGTTGTAAGCCGCGCCCTGCCTGGGTCAGAGCCACTCTGGCCTCGCGCCATGATTTCCCCGCATTCGCTGCAAGAAAGTCCTAGCGATCCGCAAAAAACTCCTAACTCCCCACTTTTGGGGGTGACTAGGGTGAACTCAGGCGGGGCGAGAAGTGCCGCCGGACACTGCAGATACAACTGAGTGAGGTGGGCGAAATGACTTTTGAAGCGATCAAACAATCGGTGGTGAAGTTCGTTAAGGATGAAGCTGGTCTTACAACCGTGGAGTATGCCGTGGCCGGCTCTTTGGTCGCTGGGGCAGTAATTATTGCCTTCACAGGTTTGGGAACTGCCGTTACAACTGAAATCAACAGGCTTGCGACTTGTATTGCTGGCAACGGCACAACCGGCTGCTAGCAATTCTTTAGCTGTTGGGAGATGCACCAATGTCCACGGAGCAGATATTACTTGCAGTTGTACTGCTCGGGCTGCTGGGCGTAGCGGTGGCGTGCGATCTTCGCCGCCACCGCATTCCCAACCTCCTGGTGCTCCTGGGCATGGCTCTGGGGCTGGCTGGCCAGAGCTATGCGGACGGGCTGACCGGGCTAGGCAATGGAGCGCTGGGGCTGGCGATCGGTTTCGCCGTTTTTCTCCCGCTTTATGCGCTGGGCGGAATGGCCGCCGGCGACGTCAAGCTGATGGCCATGGTCGGTGCGTTCCTCACCCCCTATGCCTCGCTTTCAGCTGCGCTCAGTTGCCTGGTTGTCGGGGGAATCTGCGGGTTATTGATTGTCCTGGCCCGTGGCCAGCTGCTACAGACCCTTGCTCGCTATGGGTTGATGATTCGGGCACGGGCATACATCGCTCCCGCAGCGGACGAAGTAGCCAGCCAAACCTTCCCTTACTCGGTTGCGATCCTGCTCGGCACCTTGGCCAGTGGCCTGTGGTGGTTCGTCGTTCTTCTGTAGCCGAGGGAGTGAAATCATGTACGCCATCAGCGACAGCGATGCTTATCCCAGTGAGCGAGAGGCCGTACAGCGTCTGGCGCCACAGCCGCGCACTGTCCGCGAGACCGGCCTGGCCGACAACTTCCTTGGTGACCTGGTCTGCAAGCACCTGCACGATGCGGGCGTGCTCGATCTGCCTCACTTGGTGGAGCGCCTGGCGCTGACCGGGGCTGTGCTGGAGGAGGTCCTCGCATTCCTGCGCAAGGACGGGCGCATCGAAGTACTGGGTCAGGCTAGCGGCCAAGCCATGCGCTACGGTCTTACCGAGCGGGGCCGCAGCGCCGCACGCGACGCGCTGGCGCGCAGCGGCTATATAGGTGCCGCCCCATTTCCGGTGAGCGCATATCGTTCCCTGATCAAGGTCCAAACCATTCACCATGGCCGCATTACCGCCCGCGATATGCGCAGTGCCTTTCAGGGCGTGGTTCTGGTCGACGAGATGCTGGACCAGCTCGGCGTGGCGATGAATTCCGGTCGCGCCATCATGATCTACGGGCCGGCGGGTACCGGTAAGACCTACATCAGCAGCCGCTTGATCCGGCTCTTCGCCGAAGCCATCTGGGTGCCTTATGCCATCGCCATCAACGAGGCGGTGGTGGAAATCTACGACCCCCAGGTGCACCAGCGGCTCGAGGACGGCTCCAACGCCAACAAGCTGCTGCTGGATGAAGGCATCGATCGCCGCCTGCTTTGCTGCAAGCGGCCCATCGTGATCACCGGCGGCGAGCTCGGCATGGAACAGCTGGATATCCGCTACGACCCCTTCACGCGGCTTTACCAGGCGCCGCTGCAACTGAAGGCCAGCAACGGCCTGTTCATCATCGACGACATGGGGCGCCAGCGCATGGCGCCGGCCGAGCTGCTGAACCGCTGGATCGTGCCCATGGAAGAGAAGCGTGACTTCCTCAACCTGGGCGGTGGGCGCCACTGCGAGCTGCCCTTTGACCTGATCCTGGTGTTCTCCACCAACCTTAACCCTCTGGAATTGGCCGATGAGGCCTTCCTCCGGCGGATTGGCTACAAGCTGCATTTCAACTACCTGCAGCCGGAAGAGTACGGGCGCATCTGGCGGCAGGAAACCGAGCGACTGGGCATTCCCTTCGACCCGATCCTCTTGCGCTACGTGCTTCAGGGATTGTACGAGCCCCAAGGCATGCCTCTGGTGCCTTGCCATCCTCGGGACCTGCTGGGCATGGCGCTGGATCATCAACGCTATCTCGACGGTTCCGGGCCGCTGTCGCCACAGGACCTGGAGTGGGCCTGGCACAACTACTTCGTCCAGCTCGATTTCCTTGGCTGAGGAGAAACCGACATGAGCGCAAGAACCCTCACCCTGGTTGCCCTGTCCCTGCTCCTGGGCCTGGGCGCCGCCTTGATGGCCAACAACTGGCTGAGCGCGAAGCTCAACGCCAATCCGGACGACAACCTGCAGGCCGTGGTGGTGGCCACGGTGGAGATCCCCTTCGGGCAGATGATCGAAGCCCAGCAGGTGACCCTGGTACGCATGCCCAAGGACACGGTGCCGGACGATGCCTTCGAATCCACCGACAAGGTGGTGGGCAAGATCGCCACCTTCGCCATGCTGCGCGGCGACATCCTGCGCGAAGCGCGGGTTGCCGAGCACCTGGGTGGCAGCACCCTGGCTTCGTTGATTGAGTCGGACAAGCGCGCGGTATCGGTGCGGGTGGACGACGTGGTGGGCGTGGGCGGCTTCCTGCTACCGGGCAACCGGGTCGATGTGCTGGCCACCAAGAAAGTAGGCGGCAACGGTACCGACGCCGAATCCAAGACCATTCTCGAAGACCTGCGCGTGCTGGCCGTGGACCAGACCGCCAGCACCGACAAGACCCAGCCTGTGGTCGTGCGTGCCGTGACCCTGGAAATGAGCCCCAGGCAGGCCGAAATCCTGGTCAAAGCCATGACTGAAGGCCGCCTGCAGCTGGCCCTGCGCAACCCCCTGGACGACCAGAAGAAGCCTGAACCCAAGGTCGCGGCGGCAACAAAGCAGGCAGCTCCCGTACCCGCCGCCCCCAGGCCAATAGCGCGCCGCAGCGATGGTGGCTACGGCGTGATCATCATCCGCGGCACAGAAGTAAAGGTGGCGAAGGCTCAACTCTAGGCCAGTACTTTCGCTAATCGGCGCAAAGTGGGCGCAGTCAGTGACCAGTCACACGAGGAGAGGGTTATGCAAAACATTCGGAAAGTTGGAACCCTGGCACTGCTCCTGCTGGCCTGGACCCTGCAGCCGGCCCCCCTGGATGCGGCGCAGCCACCGGTAATGGCCGCGCCCATGCCGACGGCCAGTACCGGCCGGATCCAGGTGCCTATCTACAAGGCACGCATCCTCACCACCCGGGCGCCGGTGAAGCGCATCTCGGTGGGCAATCCCGAGGTGGCCGACCTGCTCATGACCAGCCCGACCCAGCTCTACCTGCTGGGGCGTTCCTTGGGCAGCACCAACGTGCTGCTTTGGGACAACAGCAACCGCCTGATCGACAGCCTCGACCTGGACGTGGTGCATGACCTCGGCGGCGTCAAGGAAAAGCTGCACCAACTGATGCCCAACGAGCGCATAGAGGTGTTCAGTTCCCAGGGCTCACTGGTGCTGCGTGGCCAGGTCAGCAGCGCTGCGGTCATGGACACGGCGGTGAAAGTGGCCAAGAGTTACGCCGCCCAGACTTCCAGCGTGGTCCAGGGGGAAGGCGAGGCGGCCAAGCTGGCCCCGGCCCAGTCGCTGGAGGTGATCAACCTGCTCAGTGTCGGCGGCAGCCAGCAGGTGATGCTGGAGGTCAAGGTGGCGGAAATTCAGCGCAACCTGCTCAAGACCCTCGACGTACGCTTCAACGCCTTGCATATGGGCGGCAACTGGGCCACGGGGGGCTTCAATAACGGCCAGGGCCTAGGCTTCGACGGGGACGGATTCGTCAACCCGACCGCGCTGTTGGGCAATGGCAAGGGCTTCTTCGGCCAGTTCCTCTCGGACGACTTCCTATTCAACGTGGTGCTTGAGGCGGCCAAGGACAATGGTTCGGCCAAGGTGCTGGCCGAACCCACTCTGACCACCCTCAGTGGCCAACAGGCAGAGTTCATTTCCGGCGGCGAGTTTCCGGTGCCCATCACCGAGGACGATGGCATTACCATCGAGTTCAAGGAGTTCGGGGTAGGCGTGAAGTTCCTTCCGGTGGTACTGGATGAAGGACGCATCAACCTGAATCTCAATGTCTCGGTGAGTGAACTATCCAACGCCAACGCCCTGTCGCTGGATACCGGGCTGGAGAGCATTCTGGGCGACGGCGTCACCCAGATCATTCCTTCGCTGACCAAGCGCAGCGCCGAGTCCACCGTCGAACTGGGCAATGGCCAGACCATCGCCATTGCCGGCCTGATCAGCGAGAACACCCGCGACTTCGTCAGCCGCTTCCCAGGCCTGGGCGACATTCCGGTACTGGGGCACCTGTTCCGTAGTCAGTCATTCCAAAATGGGGAAACCGAACTGGTGATCCTGGTCACGCCGCACCTGGCCAAACCGATCGACGCCAAGGCAGTGCGCTTGCCCACTGAAAAGTTCGTCGAGCCAAGCGACCTGGACTTCTACCTGCTGGGCAAGACCAAGGGCCGCGAGCCGGGAAGGCCAGTGCCGGTCAGCCTCGGCGTCAGCGAAGGCCGGTTTGGCCACGATCTCAAGTAACCGGAGGCATGACCATGAAACTGATCATTCCGTTCTGCCTGATGGCGCTGTCCTGCGGTTGCGTCATGAGCTACGAGGAAGGCCGGGTCGGGACCCTGGGCTACAGCGTCTACCAGACCACCTACCAGCAAATAGCTGACAAGGAGCGGGCGGCCAACCCCGGCACCGAGGTGTCATCCGTCGGCAGGGACGGCCCGGTAACGGAAAATGCCATGGACGGTTATCGGGGAGTGACAGGCGACGCGAAACAGATCGGCCAGCCGATTGAGATCAATATTGGCAACTGAGGACATCGCGATGACCCAGCCAATCTGGAGACCTTTCTCTTCGCCGCCGGGGCGCCAGCGGGGCGCAGTGCTGGTGTTGGTGGCGATAGCCCTGCTGGCCATGCTGTTCATGGCCGCGCTGGCGCTGGACGGCAGCCATATGCTGCTGAACAAGACCCGGTTGCAGAACGCGGTGGATGCGGCAGCCCTGAGCGGCGCCAAGACCCTACAACAGGTCATGGGGTCGGGCAATGCCTCCACCGAGGCACGGGATGCAGCATTGGCCACGCTGAATCTGAATGCGTCAGCACCTGGCAATGGTGAACTGGCCAAGGCCATGGCCGGCAATGCCGGATTCGCCGTGGTGGAATTGTCCAACAGCGTCGTTGGACCCTTCGCCTTTCCTGGGCCGTCGGATGCGCGCTACGTCAGGGTGTCGGTACCGAACTATCCGCTTGCCGGGTTTTTCTGGGGAATGCTCGGTGCCTTCGGTAATGGGAACAGCCCGACGAAGGCGGTGGCGGCTATTGCCACGGCCGGCCCCAGTCCCACTAGCCCTTGCGATATTGCGCCTCTCATGGTGTGTGGCAACCCAAACCAGTACGACCCGGAGGATGGCATTTTCTGGGGCTACCAGTTCGGTGACCTGGAGGTGCTCAAGAGCGCTGCCGGCAACGAGCCCGCCATTGGTCCCGGCAACTTCCAGCTGATTCGCCTGGGCGACAACACCGGTGCGGACGATATTCGCGAAGCCCTGGCCGGCGGTATCAATCAATGCAACGAGGTGGGCGAGGACGTGGAAACCGAACCGGGTAACTCGGTGGGCCCGGTCGCACAAGGGCTCAACACCCGTTTCGGAGAGTACACCGGGCCGATGGGCAATAGCTCCGGCTCTTATCCACCGGACCTGGTGACCAGCTTCAGCAATCCCAATATGACCTACAACGACAATGCTTCTCCTCCCCGGGTGGAATACGGGGGGCAGGTCGTAACCTCGAACGGCGGGGACCTTTCTACCAGCAGCGGCAGCCTGCTGGATTACAACGACTGGCGTCAGGCAATCGGCAACTGCCCCAGTGGGTGCAATTCCAACGGTGTTTTCGAGCGACGCATGATCAAGATCGTCGTGGGCAACTGCAATGGGGCGTCGGGTGGCCAGACGTCCGTACCGGTGCTTGGGTTCGGTTGCTTCTTTCTGCTGCAGACGGTGGCCCAGCAGGGCAACCAGGCGCAGATATTCGGCCAGTTCGTCGAGGAGTGCGAGGGGGACAATGTGCCCGGCCCCACGCCTTCAGACGATGTCGGACCCAACATCATTCAGCTCTACAAAACCTACCTCACCACCACCACAGTGAGTAAGGACTCCTAGGGGGCGTCATGGGACGTCGGGAATGCAAGGCCGTGAAGGGGCAGCGCGGGGTGGCCATGGTGGAGTTCGCCATCACCCTGCCACTGCTGCTGCTGCTGCTGTTCGCCATCGGTGAGTTCGGTCGCATGCTGTTTCAGTACAACTCTTTGCTACAGGCCAACCGCGATGCCGTGCGTTACGTCTCTGGCAAGGCATGGAACTCGACCCTTGGAAAGGTCGAAGTGAGTACCGCTCTGGAGACCCAGACCAAGAACCTGGCCGTCTACGGCGTGCCTGCAACCTCCGCGGGCAGCAAGCCCGTGGTTGTGGGGCTGACGACCAATAACGTACAGGTCACGCCGGTGGGTACCGAGCACGTCCAGGTGAGCACCAGTTATACCTTTGTCCCGCTGCTGGGCGGTGGCATTCCTGGTTTCCTGGGCAAGGGCAAGGGCGTACCACTGGGCTTGACCCTCGTCGCCACCACCGTCATGAGGGCGCTGTGATGAACGCCAGGCGAATGCGCGGGGTGTATGTGGTGGAGTTCGCCATCATCGGCCTGATGCTGTTCATCCTGTTGTTCGGGGTGCTCGAGATGGGGCGCCTCTACTACACCGTGAATACTCTCAATGAGGTCGTTCGTCGCGGCGCCCGCCTGGCGGCGGTATGCAACATCAGCGACAAACAGGTGATCCTCGAAAGAGCGATCTTCGACACGGTGGGTGGCGATGGGACCAGCGAACTGGTGGGGGGGTTGAAAAGCAGTCACGTGACGTTGACTTACCTGGACGAGAACGGCGCCCTGGTTGGAAATCCCGCCGATGAAGCAGGAGTCAATGGGTTTCGCGCCATACGTTACGTTCACTTGGAAGTGGCGAATTTCACCTTCTATCTACTGATTCCCACCTTGGGGAAAACGATCACCCTGCCGGTATTCAGGGCAACCCTGCCCAGGGAAAGCCTCGGGCGAAGTGTCGAGGGGAATACACAATGTTGACCTCAAGAGAGTCTTCCGCAGGCAATCATCCGAACAAGCAGGCGCTGCGGCTGCTGATCAGTAGCCGTGACGCCGAGGCGCTGCGACATTTGCAAGGTTGCTGCCAACGCGTATCGGGTCTGCTGGTCAATACGCGGCTGGTCACCAACGGCCATACGGATCCCTTGTATGGCCTAGAGCAGATGCCCGACTTTCTGCTCCTGCGCGTCAGCCACTTGTGGCGCGAGGAGTTGGCCGCATTGCTCCAGAGGCCGGCGCAGGAGCGTCCGCCGCTGCTGATCTGCGGCCCTCTGGAGGAACGCGAGGGCATTCGCCTGGCCATGCAGGCTGGCGCCCGAGACTTCCTGCCAGAACCCGTCGCGGAAGAAGAGTTGCGCGCGGCGCTCGGCCGCATGCTGGTGGACGCCCGCACGGGTAGCACCACGGGCGGGAAACTTATCGCCGTGATGAATGCCAAGGGCGGTTCTGGGGCAACCCTGCTGGCCTGTAACCTCGCCCAACAGCTCAGTGTGGCGTGCAAGGGCACCTTGCTGCTGGACCTGGACCTGCAGTTCGGCAGTGTGTCCCATTACCTGGATGTGCAGACCCCGCACAGCCACCTGGATGTGCTGCAGCAGGTCGACGAGCTGGACAGCGTCGCATTGCGCGGTTTCTGCAGCCACTTCAGCCCCAGCCTGCATGTGCTCGGTGGGCGTACAAGCGAGCTCTGCCTGTACCAGGATGTGCGCCTGGAGCAACTGGAGACCCTGCTGGCCCTGGCCCGCAACACCTACGACTGGGTGGTGGTGGACCTGCCGCGGCAGATCGACCATATCACCGGCGTCACCCTGGAGCAGGCCGACCGGGTATACATCGTGGTGCAGCAAAGCCTGAGCCATCTTAAAGATGCCAATCGCCTGGTACGTATCCTGCGTGACGATCTCGGGGTGCAGGGCAACCGCTTGCAGGTGGTGGTCAATCGCTACAACAAGACCGCGCCTGTGTCGCTCAAGGATATTGCCGAAACGCTGCGCTGTTCGGAGCTGCAGAAGTTGCCCAACGACTATGCCGTGGTCAGCGAGAGCCAGAACACCGGAGTGCCCCTGGTGCTCCATGCGCCGCGGGCGCCGGTGAGCCTCGCCATCCGCGAACTCAGCCAGGAACTGCTCGGCACCGAGGCGGCCAGGCAAGGCCTGCTGAAACGTACCTTCAGCCGACTGTTCGGGGGATAGACCATGCTCAGCGAATTTCGCAATCGCCTGCGCCAGCCGGCTGCCAAGAAAGCCGATAGTGCCCAGCAGGACGTAAATGAAGAGGGTCTGGAGGGCACCAGTGCGCTGATGGCTTGGGAAATCAGTGCGCCTGATGCAGTGTACGAGACCAAGACCCAGCTCAACCCGGTGGAAGCCGAGTGGAGGGAGAGGATCTACCAGCAGTTGCTCAAGGTCATGGACCTGTCCCTGCTGGACTCCCTTGAACCGGCAGAGGCGGCGCGGCAGATTCGCGAAATTTGCCTGCGTCTGCTGGATGAGCACTCGGCCCCGGTGAGTTCCAACTGCCGTCAACTGATCATCAAGCAGATCACCGATGAGGTGCTCGGTCTCGGGCCGCTGGAGCCCTTGCTGGCCGACCACAGCGTGTCCGACATCCTGGTCAATGGACATGCTTCGGTATATGTCGAGCGCCATGGCAAGTTGCAGCGTACCGACGTGCGTTTCCGTGATGACCAGCATCTGTTGAACATCATCGACCGCATCGTCTCCAGCCTGGGGCGGCGTATCGATGAGTCATCGCCACTGGTGGATGCGCGCTTGAAGGATGGTTCCCGGGTCAATGCCATTATCCCGCCGCTGGCCATCGATGGGCCAAGCATGTCGATCCGCCGGTTCGCCGTGGACCTGCTCAACACCGAGAGCCTGATCCAGATGGGCACGCTGACCCCGGCCATTGCTCTGGTGCTCAAGGCCATAGTGCGCGGGCGCCTGAATGTACTGGTGTCCGGAGGCACCGGTACCGGCAAGACCACCATGCTCAACGTGTTGTCCAGCTTCATTCCGCACAACGAGCGGATTGTCACCATCGAAGACTCGGCGGAGTTGCAACTGCAACAACCCCATGTGGTGCGCCTGGAAACCCGCCCGTCGAACATCGAAGGGCGCGGCGAGGTGAGTCAACGCGAGTTGGTACGCAACAGCCTGCGCATGCGCCCGGACCGGATCGTCATCGGCGAGGTTCGTGGCGCCGAGGCCCTGGACATGCTCACTGCAATGAACACCGGGCATGACGGCTCGATCACCACCATTCACGCCAATACCGCTCGCGATGCACTGGGGCGGATCGAGAACATGGTGTCCATGACCGGTGCCACCTTCCCGATCAAGGCCATGCGCCAGCAGATAGCCTCGGCTATCGATGTCGTGATCCAGCTGGAACGACAGGAGGATGGTCGGCGACGTCTGGTCAGCGTGCAGGAAATAAACGGTATGGAAGGCGAGATCATCACCATGACCGAGATCTTCGGTTTCGATCGCCGCGGCATGGGCGAGCATGGCGAGGTGCTGGGGGACTTCCGGCCAACCGGCATGGTTCCTGCGTTCCGCGATGTGCTGGCCAAGCGCGGCATCGAGTTGCCGTTGAATCTGTTCCGCCCCGAATGGATGGAGGCCTAGCGATCATGAACCAGATTCCCTCCGAGTTCATCCTGGCCTTCCTGGGCATGGTGTTCGTTGCGGTGTTCCTCCTCAGCCAGGGGCTGGTAGTGCCCGTATTTGGTGAGGCGAGCAAGGTGCGCAGGCGGATCCGCTCTAGGTTGGATCTGCTCGAGCATGCCAGCAACCAGCCGAACATGCAGAGCGTGCTTCGGCGGAAGTACCTGAAGCGGCTGTCGCCTATTGAGGCGGCGTTGGAGCAACTGCCGTTCATGGAGCGCCTGGCGCAGATGATCGAGCAGGCAGGCCATGAGTACCGTGCCTACCGAGTGCTGATGCTGGGCCTGCTCCTGGCTGTTGGCGCCGGTCTCTGCCTCTGGTTTCTGCTGAAGCTCTGGTGGGCAGCCCTGATACTGGCTTCAGTGGTGTTCTGGCTTCCCGTCCTGAAGGTCGCCAGCGACCGGAACAAGCGCTTCGCCGCTTTCGAGGAGGGCTTGCCGGATGCCCTGGATGCTATGTGCCGCGCCCTGCGCGCGGGGCATCCGTTCAACGAAACCCTGAATCTGGTTGCGGAGGAGCACAAGGGGCCGGTGGCCCATGAGTTCGGCCTCACTTTTGCCGATATCAACTATGGCAACGATGTGCGCCGGGCCATGCTAGGTCTGCTGGAACGGATGCCGAGCATGACGGTGATGATGTTGGTGACCTCGATACTGATTCACCGCGAAACCGGCGGAAACCTGACGGAGGTGCTGGAGCGGCTGAGTGGCCTGATTCGCGGGCGTTTCCGCTTTCAGCGCAAGGTAAAGACCCTTTCCGCTGAGGGGCGCATGTCGGCCTGGGTGCTGGTTTCGATTCCGTTCATTTTGACCATCATGATCATCCTGACGACTCCCGATTACATTCCCAGGCTGATCAAAGAGCACATAGGCCAGCAACTGGTGATGGCGGCATTCTTAGCCATGCTGCTGGGAATTTACTGGATCCGCAGAATCATTCGTATCCAGGTGTGAGTGTTACTCGCGAGCTGCACGGAGTGTGTCATGGACTACCTACTTGGTTTGATCAGGGGCTCAGTGGGCAGCGAGGAACTGGCTCGTCTGCTGTTCATCGGCGCGATTGGGCTGAGTGCAGTGCTTGCCTTGGTCACCGTGGGCTTACTGGTGCTGGGCTTGCAGGACCCAGTACAGCGCCGCCTGGCGTTGATCAAGCGAGGCCATGGCGGACAGTCCACTGACCAGCGCCCCCCCAGCAACCTGCAACTGTTGCTGGAGCAGGTCGGGCAGCGCTTTGCATCCGTCGAGGACAGCAAGCTTTCCGCCACTCGTATCCTGTTGATGCATGCCGGTTACCGCTCGCATTCGGCAGCACAAATTTACTGGGCCATTCGCCTGCTGCTGCCGCTGTCGTTGCTGGCCGTGACGGTGTTGGCATTGCCCTTGTTGCCGAAAATCTCGTTGGTGCTTGGTCTGGCGTTGGCGGCAGGCGCCACAGGCATTGGCTGGCTGGCGCCAGCGGTATACGTGGACAAGCGCAAGGGGGCGCGGCTGAATCGTCTGCGTGCTGCTTTTCCCGATGCCCTAGACCTCATGGTGGTTTGTGTGGAGTCAGGGCTGTCGCTGCCCCAAGCCATCGAGCGGGTGGCCGAAGAAATGACGGTGAGCCAGGTGGAGCTGGCAGAGGAGCTGGCACTGGTGAATGCGGCAATTCGTGCGGGCATCCCAAGTGCCCAGGCGCTCAAGCTGCTGGCGGATCGAACCGGCTTGGAGGAGGTGCAGGGGCTGGTCAGTCTGCTGGCGCAGAGTATTCGTTTTGGCTCCAGTATCGCTAATACCCTGCGCATCTACGCCGAGGAGTTTCGCGACAGGAGGAGTCAGGCGGCTGAAGAAAAGGCAGCTAAAATCGGCACCAAACTGATATTCCCGCTAACTTTCTGTCTGTGGCCAAGTTTTTTCCTGGTGGCCGTTGGTCCCGCAATCATTGGGGTTCTGAGAGCTTTAGGGAAACTATGACATGAACAGAGTCAGTCTGCTGTTGGCCATGATGGCCGTGCTGTCCGGATGTCAGACGATGGGGCCGGATAAGCCGAACGGTTTCCGCTCGGTCTACAGCGGCGATAATTCCGTGCTCTATCAGGTGCAGAAGGAGATCAACTCGCCGGACCAGGCGATGCTGATGGCGGGGCGGGCGTACCAGGCCGGTGATCTGGATCTTGCTCTGTTCCAATACCTGCGCGCCATCGAACTGGATCCGAAGCGCTATCAGGCCTTGGTCTGGGTCGGCCGGATCCACAAAGAGCGTGGTAACAACCAGCTTGCCGAAATGGCCTTCAACGACGTATTGACCAGTGAGCCCGGCCATGTCGATGCACAGACGGAACTGGGGCTGCTGAACCTGTCCCAGCGGCGCCACGAACAGGCCCAGGAACTCTTGCTCAAGGCCGTTGGCGAAGACCAGCGCCGTCTCGGGGGCAAGCCGGAAATCGGCCTGGCCGATGTCGGGACGCTCAAGGTCGACAGCAAGTCGCCGCTTAAGGCCTACAATGGGCTCGGCGTGCTAGCGGACCTGCGCGAGGACTTCCCGATTTCCGAAGGCTTCTATCGGTTGGCAATGCAGATCGATCCCCGCTCACCCATGGTGCAGAACAGCCTCGGCTATTCCTATTACCTGGCCGGGCATTGGGAGCAGGCCGAGCGGGCCTACAAGCAGGGCATCAGCTACGAGCCGGCCTACCATCCGCTATGGCGCAACTACGGACTGCTACTGGCACGCATGGGGCGCTACGAGGAAGCAATCTCCGCCTTCGAGCAAGTCGAGAAGCGTGCCGAGGCGAGCAACGATGTCGGTTACATCTGCCTGGTTGAGGGCAAGCTGGAGGAAGCGGAGCAGTTCTTCCGCAGCGCCATCGATCAGTCGCCAGCGCACTATGAAACGGCCTGGGACAATCTCAATCGGGTCCAACAGATTCGCCGTTTGCGCGGGATGGGGGGCGCTACTTCGGTGGGTGAGCCGGTGGCGGTGATTCCAGGTGCGGAGGTGAGGCCGGTCGCCTTGCCGTAGGTTGAAAAGAGGAAGGGGCAGGCCTTGGGCCTGCCCCTTTTCTATTACTTGTTGACCGCGTCGGTCAGGGCCTTGGCCGGTACGAACTTGACCACCTTCTTGGCGGCGATCTCGATCGCCTTGCCGGTCTGCGGGTTGCGGCCAGTGCGAGCGGGGCGCTCGCCAACTTTCAGCTTGCCGATGCCCGGCAGGGTGATCTCATCACTGTTTTCCAGAGAGTCGCTGACGATCTCGCCCAGTTGCTCCAGCACGGCGCGTACGGCGGCCTTGGTGGTGTCGGTAGCTTCTGCGATGTCAGAGATCAACTGGTCTTTGGTGAGTGCCATGGTGTTGCTCCATTCAATGAGTGTCTGGCTTGTGGCCTGGCCGGTCGCGCCGGCCCTGATGAGACAAGCGGTGCGTCTGGAAGTGCGGCCGAGGTAGTGGGGGACAGGCCGCAACCGGAGAGGAAGCTAGCACAAAAGGTGCGGCGCTCCTGTGCGCGAACCCAGGGTTTGCGTCGATTTGACGCAACCTTTACTCGCTCATCGCAACCGACGACAGGTCGTCACCGTTGCTGCGAATCCGGCGTCTACAGATGCTGATGGCCGCAGTTCCGCATGCGGGCCCTGATTTCCCTTGAACGTCTACGCTTGGCCTAGTGATGCCAAGCGCTAAGGAGAGCCGCCATGCTTCGTGCCTTTGCCGATCTGGGTTTTCGCTGGAAAGTCGCCCTGCCCATCCTGGTGCTGGCGCTGCTCATGGTGCTGGTGGGTGGCCTCGGCGTGCAGGGAATCACCCAGGTCGCTGACTCCAGCAAGCAGCTGACCAACCGTTACCTGCCCGCCATCAGTTTGCTGCTCAATGCCGATCGTGACCTGTATCAGGCGTTCATTGCGGAGCGCAGCCTGCTGGATGAGGCGGCCGGCGAGCATGTGCAGGCCCTCAAGGCGGATCATGCGGAGAACCTTCAGCAGGCCTACGACCGCGTGCACAAGTACGCTGCCATGGACGCCAGCGTCGAGGCCCAGCAGCTGGTCGCCCAGTTTGACCTTGGCTACTCCCAATGGAAGGCCACCTCACAGCGAGTGGTTGCGCTGTCGGCCCAGGACCCGACAGCGGCGAGCGCCCTCAGCTTCGGCGACAGCGAGCGCCAGTTCGAGGCCATGCGCGACGCCATCGACAAGCTCGGCGAGCTGGAAGACAAGGCTGCCAACGCAGAGGGGCAGGGTGCCATTTCCCTGGGCGACGCCCGCACCTGGCAGCAGGGTTTGTCCATCGCCATCGGACTGGTCCTGTGCATGATTCTGGTTATCGGCTTCCCGGTGCTGGTGACCCGTCCGCTGCGGAATCTGCTGGAGCGCATCGAGCAGATTGCCGATGGCGACGGCGACCTGCGGGTGCGTCTGGACGTCCTGTCGAAGGATGAGCTGGGCAAGCTCAGCCATGCCTTCAACCGCTTCCTCGACAAGCTGCAGCCGTTGATTCGTGAAGTCAGTCGGGTAACCGGGGAGGTGGCCGATTCCGCTCGCAGCCTGGCCGGGCTCGCGGCGGCCAACGACCGCCTGATCAGCAGTGAGCATGCGGCCGTGGACCAGGTGAGCACCGCCGCCACTGAAATGAGCGCAGCCGTGCATGAGGTGGCACGCAACGCCCAGAACGCCGCGGACGCGGCGCGTTTCGCTGAAGAGCAGTCCCGTGAGGGGGCTCAGGTCGTCGGTGCGACTGTGGCCGTCATCCGCCAGTTGGCTGTGGAGGTGGAAAACGCTTCCACCACAATCGGAACCCTGGAGCAGGAAACCACCAACATCGGCTCAGTGCTGGCGGTAATCAAAGGCATCGCCGACCAGACCAACCTGCTGGCGTTGAACGCCGCCATTGAAGCTGCGCGTGCAGGTGAACAGGGCAGGGGATTTGCCGTGGTGGCGGATGAAGTGCGCGCCCTGGCGGCGCGTACCCAGGACTCCACCAAGGACATCCAGCTGATGATCGAGCGCCTCCAGGTTGGCGTGCAGGAGGCGGTCAAGGCGATGCGCTCGGGCAGCCTCCGGGCGCGGGACAGCGTAGAGCGTGCGGCGGGTGTCGACCGGGCGTTGTCTGACACGGGAGACTCGGTTCAGCGGATCAACGACATGGCGGCACAGATTGCCACCGCCTGCGAAGAGCAGAGCAGTGTCACCGAAGAGATCGCCCGTAACATCAGTGATATCCGTGACCTCTCCAACGAAGCGGCGCAAACCTCGGAACAAAGTACCCAGGCCAGCCAGCACCTCTCTCAGCTTTCCAGTGGCCTGGCGCAGCTGGTGGGGCGTTTTCGGGTCTGATCCGCAAGTGCTTGTAAGGAAACCGGTTTTACCGGTTGTAAGTTGGCGAAGAGCCGGTACAATGGCGCGGCTCGCCGATCTGGCGAGCGGCGTGATGGTGGCCCTGCCGGTCCCCCCGCAACGATCAGCCGTGAACCCGGTCAGGCCCGGAAGGGAGCAGCCGCAGCGGTGAAATCGTGTGCCGGGGTGTGGCTGGTGGGGTCACCTCCAATTCTTCCCAGCTACCGAATCTCAGCGGTAGCGCGCCATAATCCCTTCGATTTCCCCCGATTCCTTCATCTGCAACAGCGTGCGCAGAATGCGCTGCGTTGGCAGGGCCGGGTCATTGCGTATCAGGCAGCTCACGGGTTCTTCTTCCAAAGTGGCGACGTTCTCAAGGCGGTCGCTGTCAGGCAGGTCACGGTTGAACCAGCTCAGGGCCAGTTCGTTGCTCACTGCAAACTGATAGCGTCCGGCCAGCAGTTTCTGTAGTGCCAGTTCCTGGTTGCGGGCTTCGTCGCGATGCAGGGCGCCCCGGTCGAACAGGTGCTGAAGGCGGGGATAGGTGTAACCCAGTACGGTGCCGATGCTTAGCCCGGACAGCGCGTCCGGACTGGCCAGGCGCGGGCTGCCCCTGCGGGCCACGATCAGATCGCGCTGTTGGATGAAAGGCACGCTCCAGAGGTAGTTCTCGCTGTGGGTGATCCATTTCGGGCTGATGTAGCAGCGCACATCGATCTCGCCTTGCGACAGGGCCAGCTCAACGCGGTTGCGCGGCAGGACCTGGATTTGTGCCGGCACATCGAGTCGCTGTACCAGGCGTTCGATCACATCATGAATGATGCCGCCGACCAGGCGGTTGTCCTCGAACTTTGCGAGCGGCATGGCCCAGCTGTCCACTGCCGAAAAGCGCAGCGGTGCCGGTGCGGCGTTGCCAAAGGTGCTCCAGCAGAGGAGTAGGGCGAGGACAAATGAGCGCATCGGGCTCCCTCGTCTGGTTGGGCGGTGCCCCACAATGCCTGTTGCTACATTGATTGAACAGGGCGCCGTTCGCATCGGATGCAATTTACGCATCGCTCCGCTAGCATTAGCCCCTTCTGCTCTTCAGACGCGATGGTTTTCAATGAGTTATCAGGTTCTTGCACGTAAGTGGCGTCCGCGCTCGTTCCGCGAAATGGTCGGCCAGACTCATGTGCTGAAAGCCTTGATCAATGCCCTGGACAACCAGCGCCTGCATCACGCCTACCTGTTCACCGGTACCCGCGGCGTGGGCAAGACCACCATCGCGCGCATTCTCGCCAAGTGCCTGAACTGCGAGACCGGCATCAGCTCAACGCCGTGCGGTCAGTGCTCGGTGTGCCGCGAGATCGATGAGGGGCGTTTCGTCGACCTGATCGAAGTGGACGCCGCCAGCCGTACCAAGGTGGAAGACACTCGCGAGCTGCTAGACAACGTGCAGTACGCGCCCAGCCGCGGTCGCTACAAGGTCTACCTGATCGACGAAGTGCACATGCTTTCCACGCACTCGTTCAACGCATTGCTGAAGACGCTTGAAGAGCCGCCGCCTCACGTCAAGTTCCTGTTGGCCACCACCGACCCGCAGAAACTGCCTGTCACCATCCTCTCGCGCTGCTTGCAGTTCTCCCTGAAGAACATGCCGCCGGAGCGCGTGGTCGAGCACCTGACCCACGTACTCGGCGCCGAGAATGTGCCCTTCGAGGCCGACGCGCTCTGGCTGCTGGGCCGTGCCGCTGATGGCTCGATGCGTGACGCCATGAGCCTCACCGACCAGGCGATCGCCTTCGGTGAAGGCAAGGTGCTCGCTGCTGATGTGCGCGCCATGCTCGGAACCCTTGATCACGGTCAGGTTTACGGTGTGCTCCATGCATTGCTGCAGGGCGATGCACGCGCGTTGCTCGAGGCGGTGCGCCATTTGGCTGAGCAGGGGCCGGACTGGAATGGCGTGCTCTCCGAGATGCTGAATGTGCTGCACCGCGTGGCCATCGCCCAGGTGCTGCCGGATGCCATCGACAACGGCCAGGGTGACCGCGAGCGTGTGCTGGCGCTGGCCCAGGCGTTGCCCGGCGAGGATGTGCAGTTCTACTACCAGATGGGTCTGATCGGTCGGCGCGATCTGCCGCTGGCGCCAGATCCGCGCAGCGGCTTCGAGATGGTGCTGCTACGGATGCTGGCGTTCCGCCCAGCGGATGCCGAGGGCACACCCAAGGTCCAGCTAAAGGACCCGGGGATCAGCCAGGCCACGGTTGATCCCCGGACGAACCCAGTGGCCGGAGCCGCTTCGTCGGCTCCGGTGGCCGTTGCCGCGCTGCAACCCGCCCCCGCAGAAACGCCTGCTCCCGCCGTTGCGTTGGTGCCAGTGGCCAGCCAGGCTATTCCGGCTCCGGCTCCGGCTCCGGCTCCGGCTCCGGCTCCGGCTCCGGTCGTAGAAGCGCCTGCGCCCGCTCCGGCGGTCGAGACTCCTGTTGTGACTGCCGTGGCGGAAGCCATTCCGCCGGCACCCGTTGCCGAACCTATCGTTGAAGCTGCTGCCGAGCCTACTGCGGAACCCGCGGTAGACGCGCCTGAGCCTGCGGCTGAAGTCCCAGCCGAGGTGGTCGACCTGCCTTGGGACGAGCCAACCACGCCAGTGGCAGTAGCGCCTGCTGTCGAGCCCCTGCCTGAATCCGAACCGGAGGTCGTGGCTGAGTCGGTGCCTGTTGTGCCCGAGCCTGTCGCTCAGTCCGAGGTGGCTGCAACGGCGGATGAGTCCGAAGACGAACCCCCGCTGGGCGACTACGAGGACTACTACGAGTCGGATGCCGAGAGCATTGCCTACATGGACGACTTCGGCCCGTCTGAAGAACCTGCCGCGGTACCGGAGGTCCTGCCGGCAGCGCAGCCGGCCACGGGACTGGCCGCCGAGTGGCTGGACCTGTTCCCGCGCCTTGGTCTGTCAGGCATGACCGGCAACATTGGCGCCAACTGCACCCTGGTGGCGGTGGAGGGTGACGTCTGGCGCCTGCACCTGGACCCTGCGCAGAGCGCGCTGTTCAATGCCAACCAGCAGCGTCGTCTGAACGATGCGCTTAACCAGTACCACGGGCGTAATCTGAAGCTGGAAGTTGAAGTGCGTCGTCCCGAGCAGGAAACCCCGGCCCAGGCCGCCGCTCGTAAACGTGCCGCTCGTCAGCGCCAGGCCGAAGCGGCCATTGCCAGTGATCCGCTGGTGCTGAAAATGATCGAACTGTTCGGCGCCCAGGTGCGCGCCGACACCATTGAACCACTTGACCGCTGAGGACAATCACCATGATGAAAGGTGGCATGGCAGGCCTGATGAAGCAGGCCCAGCAAATGCAGGAAAAAATGCAGAAGATGCAGGAAGAACTGGCCAATGCTGAAGTCACCGGCCAGTCCGGTGCTGGCCTGGTGAGCGTGGTGATGACGGGTCGCCACGACGTCAAGCGCGTCTCCCTGGACGACAGCCTGATGCAGGAGGACAAGGAAATCCTCGAAGACCTGATCGCCGCTGCAGTGAACGATGCGGTCCGCAAGATCGAGCAGAACAACCAGGAAAAAATGGCAGGCATGACTGCTGGCATGCAGCTGCCCCCCGGCTTCAAAATGCCCTTCTGAGTGGCCATGTGGCGAGCCACTGCTCTGATGCGGTGGCTACGCTGGTCGCACCCGGCTTCGCGTAGGGTGGGCTTCAGCCCAGCGCCGGGATTGGTGGGCTGAAGCCCACTCTACATTTCACTTCCATCCATCCCGAGACTCCCATGAGCTTCAGCCCGCTGATCCGCCAACTGATCGACGCCTTGCGCATCCTGCCCGGTGTGGGCCAGAAGACGGCGCAACGCATGGCGTTGCAGATGCTGGAGCGCGACCGCAGTGGCGGGCTGCGCCTGGCGCAGGCGCTGACGGCGGCGATGGAAGGGGTCGGCCATTGCAAGCAGTGCCGCACCCTGAGCGAGGATGAACTCTGTCCACAGTGCGTCGATCCGCGTCGCGATGATTCTCTGCTCTGCGTGGTTGAGGGGCCGTTGGATGTATTCGCGGTGGAGCAGACCGGCTATCGCGGCCGCTTCTTCGTGCTCAAGGGGCACCTGTCGCCCCTGGATGGCCTCGGCCCGGAAGCGATCGGCATCCCGGAGCTGATTGCGCGCATCGAGGCAGGCCAGTTCGCTGAGGTGATCCTGGCGACCAACCCCACCGTGGAGGGGGAGGCCACCGCCCACTACATCGCCCAATTGTTGTCGCCCAAGTCCATCACCGTTTCCCGCATCGCCCATGGCGTGCCGCTGGGGGGCGAGCTGGAACTGGTGGACGGCGGCACCCTGGCCCATGCGTTGGCCGGGCGTCGTCCGATCGGGCTCTGATCCGCGAGGCGTCGAGGCCGATACGGCCGGATCGATGGCGCAACTCTCATCTTGCTAACCAAGCAAGCGCTCGGTAAGTTCGACCGATCTTACCGGGGAGTCTTGCCATGTCTGCCTATCAGGAATATTTCGACGAGTCCCATCAACTGGTTCGAGACTCTGTGCGTCGCTTCGTCGAGCGGGAAATCCTGCCCCACATCGCCGAATGGGAAGAGGCCGAGGAGTTTCCCCGCGAGCTTTACCTCAAGGCCGGTGCAGCCGGAATCCTCGGCATCGGCTACCCGGAGCAGTTCGGTGGCAGCCACGAAGGTGACGTGTTCGCCAAAGTGGCAGCCAGTGAAGAGTTGATGCGCTGTGGTTCTGGAGGGCTGGTGGCTGGATTGGGTTCCCTGGATATCGGCCTGCCTCCGGTGATCAAGTGGGGGCGCACCGAGCTGCGTGAGCGCGTTGTGCCCCAGGTGTTGGCGGGCGAGAAGATCATGGCGCTGGCGGTGACGGAGCCTTCGGGTGGATCGGATGTGGCCAATCTCAAGACCCGTGCTGTGCGGGATGGCGATTTCTACCGGGTCTCTGGCAGCAAGACATTCATTACAAGCGGTGTGCGTGCCGACTACTACACGGTCGCGGTGCGCACCGGTGGCGAAGGCTTCGGCGGGGTCAGCCTGCTGCTGGTGGAGAAGGGCACGCCCGGATTCACCGTTGGCCGCAAGTTGAAGAAGATGGGCTGGTGGGCCTCGGACACTGCCGAACTGTTCTTTGACGATTGCATGGTGCCAGTGGAGAACCTGATCGGCATGGAGAACATGGGCTTCGCCTGCATCATGGCCAACTTCCAGAGCGAGCGCCTGGCGCTGGCGATCATGGCCAACATGACGGCCCAGCTTGCACTGGAGGAATCCCTCAAATGGGGCTGCGAGCGTGAGGCTTTCGGCAAACCGATCGGCAAGTTCCAGGTGCTCAAGCATCGTCTGGCGGAGATGGCGACCCAGTTGGAAGTATCCCGTGAGTTCACCTACCGCCAAGCCGCGAAGATGGCGGTGGGCAAGAGCGTGATCAAGGAAATCTCCATGGCGAAGAACTTTGCCACCGATATCGCAGACCGCCTTACCTATGACGCCGTGCAGATTCTCGGGGGCATGGGTTACATGCGCGAAAGCCTGGTGGAGCGGCTGTATCGCGACAACCGCATTCTCTCCATCGGTGGCGGTACGCGGGAAATCATGAATGAGATCATCGCCAAGCAGATGAATCTCTGAACCGGACCGGAACTTCCGAATGGGTGTTCCGGTTTTCATTGGATCATATATATTGCGATCGACATTCAATAATTTCGAGTGACCCAGGAGTAGCCCGATGAGTGATCTGACCCGCGAAGAGAAACTGCAAGCCTGGCTGGTGGCCGAAGCCGAGATTCGTGCCCGCCTCAAGCCCGGCACCATGAGCATCGCGGATGTGGCGACGCTGAGCCCCCTGGAGTTCTTCGACGGCATCGGTCAAGGCGAGTTGCCGGCGCCTCCCATCGGTGAGCTGATGGATTTTGTGCCCATCGAATGGTCAAGGGATTGCTTCATCTTCCAGGGCGTGCCGCAGATGCAGCATTACAACCCCATCGGTTCGGTGCACGGTGGCTACGCGGCGACGCTGCTGGATTCAGCGATGGGCTGTGCCATTCACGCCAATCTGGAGAAGGGGCAGGGCTACACGACCACTGACCTGCGCATCAGCTACATCCGTGCCCTGACCACCAAAACCGGGCCGGTACGCGCCGAGGGTCGGATCATCCATGTGGGGCGTTCCACTGCCCTGGCCGAGGGGCGCATCTACGATGTGGATGGCAAGCTCTATGCGACAGGCTCCACCACCTGCCTGATCCTCGGCGGGAAGTGATTCGCTAATTGGCGGTCTGTGGGGGCTGGGCCAGGGAGGGGGCTGGCCCAGAAAAAAGAGTTCTTCCGCAGAGTTTGGGGGCTGAGCGGGTCGACAGTCAGGGAAGTGGGTAAATTGGTGGAGAGCGCTAAAAACAGTGCTTGTAAGCAGGGGGAGTTGACAGGAGGCCGCACTCTGCGAGGCCTGTAGGGCCCAATCGCTTCAGTCCATCATCGGCGCCACGGAGAAGCGGCGGGACAGCGCAGGGTGGGCTGGAGCTGACCTTGCGGCTGATTCATCGGTAATGACGGCTGTGTTGCGGCGCTGGGCGGCATTGAGGGGCGCGTGGTTTATCAGTAAGCGGGATTACCCGTCCCGACCACCTCTCGGGGGCGCTTCGCAGTCGGGTCGTCCTGTTGGCGCTTCCAATGTTGTTTCCCCTGGTCGCAGGCGTCGGCTGGATGCACGGCTGTGGCGGTTGCTTGGTGGGAACTTCAGGGCACTGGCGCAGGTCGGAGAATGCCGTGATTTCCGTCTCTAGCGCACGCAGGTAACGCCGGGGCGGAGCGGATAGCCGGCGCAGGCAAGGCCTGTAACCTGCCATACCCCGAGCCCAGGTGAGATTGCCCGCGATGTACGCCAAGCGTTTTATGTCGATCCTGACGTTCGCCCTTTACGCGGTTTCTTCGCTGCCGGTTTACTCCGCTGATCCGTGGGCGGGCCAGGGCAATAACAGTGCGTCAGCTGCACTGTTGGAGGCGGCGTCGCTGCAACTGGAGTTTGGCGAGGTGGAGCAGGCTGGCGACACGCTGGAGCGTGCTTTGCGCATCGAGCCGAACAATCCCGCGACCTTGCATTATCTGGGGCAGGTGCGGTTGCAGCAGGGGCAGTATGAGCAGGCCATCGCCTTGGCCAAGAAATCCACTGCGCGCGCTCGCACCAATACCGAGTTGCGCAATCGCAATTTCCAGTTGATCCAGGCGGCCCGGCAGAGCATGGGGCCGGGCGTGGCGAGTGGTTCGGAAGCGGAGGTCGCGGTGGATGAACAGGCTGAAGTCCGAGTGGGCCTGTATCAGCAGCGCGCAAGGCCAGGTGAGGCGGGTATTGCAGCCGGTGGTCTGGCCACAGCGGAGCAGGAAGGCTTCGTAACCGAGTCGCAGGCGGGTGACTGGGAATCCCGTTATGCCGGTGGCCTCCAGGCCGCTTCGTTCGATTCACAGCCGGTGTATGACGAGGTGCGTATCCCGCGTGGTCAGATGCCACCGCGTGGCAAATGTCGGATTTGGTTCCCTGATCGCCCAGTGGGGCAACAGCCCGCACCTGGTAAATGCAAGAAGCTGCAGAATCAGGTTCCGCAGGGTGCCTATCTGGTGCGTGGCTGAGGCCAGGGTTTGACGGCGCCCAGGTTCCTGCGCATAGAGCTCCCGGTCTTCGACCAAGGTGCCTGTGTTGCAGCGTCGAGCGGCAAGGCATAATCGCCGCTTTCTCCCTGCTGGAGCCTTTTCATGCAGCTCGACTTCACCCAACTGGCCCCGCTGGACGCCTACCGCTGGCTTGCTTCCACTGTTACGCCGCGCCCTATCGCCTGGGTTTCCACCCTGTCGAAGGACGGGGTCAGTAACCTGGCGCCGTTCAGCTTTTTCCAGGTCATCAGCGACAACCCGCCGACCTTGCTGGTGAACATCAACACACGTGACGATGGGCAGTTGAAGGACACCCTGCGTAACGTGCAGGACACCGGCGAGCTGGTGATCCAGTTGGTGTCCTTCGAGCAGGCGGAAGCCATGAACGCCAGTGCGGCCTTGCTGCCCCATGGCGTGAGTGAGTTCGAGAAGTGCGGCATTGCCACCGAGGCGTCGCTGCGTGTGCAGGCGCCGCGGGTGCAGGGCGCGCCGGTGGCGTTCGAGTGCCAAGTGGCGGAGGTTCAGCCTTATCCACGTGCCAACCCCAACTGTCATCTGGTGTTCGCCGAAGTGCTGCTGGCGCATGTCGATGATGCGGTGTTGACCGAGGCTGGTCGGGTGGACCCGCATCGCCTGGATCTTGTGGGGCGCCTGGGCGGAAGTGCCTACACCCGCACCCGCGACACCTTCAACATGGTGCGGCCGAGCTGAACCCAGCGCCGCTCATCGGCGTCCGACGCGGGTAGGCGGCGCGCTTGTTCGGGCGCTAGCGGCGCTCACGCCGGATCGTGCGCCGAACGACCTTGTCGACCTCCACTACCGCGCAGGTGGCCGCCGCCGTTCCCAGGCACCAGCTCCAGCCCATCAGGTTCAGCCCGCTGGTACCGAACAGCGTCTGCACCGCCGGAACGTAGGTGAAGCCCAGTTGCAGCAACACCATCAGGCCGACCATGCCCCAGACCATTGGGTTGTCCCTGAAGCTGAAACGCGCCGGGCCATTCAGCCGGCGGCTGCTGAACAGGTAGCCGATCTCGCCGAAAACCAGGGCGTTGACCGCCAGGGTTCGGCTGGCCTCCATGCTCCAGCCGATCTGCTGGGTGTAGATGAACAGTCCGAGGCTGGCCACGGTCAGCAGTACCGATACCAGCAGGATCAGCCAGAGCAGTTCGCCCGATAGCAGTGGTGCTTTCGGGTCTCGTGGCGGTCGCTTCATGACATCGTCCTCGGCCGGCTCGAAGGCCAACGCCAAGGCCAGGGTAACGGCGGTGATCATGTTCACCCAGAGGATCTGCAGTGGCGTGATGGGCAGCGTCAGGCCCAGCAGGATGGCCGTCAGCAGGACGATGGCCTGGGCGCCGTTGGTGGGCAGGATGAAGAGGATCGACTTTTTCAGGTTGTCGTAGACCGTGCGACCTTCTTCTACCGCGTGGGCGATGGTGGCGAAATTGTCGTCGGCCAGGACCATCTGCGCCGCTTCCTTGGCCGCCTCGGTGCCCTTGATGCCCATGGCGATGCCGATGTCGGCACGCTTGAGGGCAGGGGAGTCGTTGACCCCATCGCCGGTCATGGCCACCCGTTCGCCAATGGCCTGCAGACGCTCTACCAGGCGCAGTTTGTGGCTTGGGCTGGTGCGCGCGAAAACGCTGGTTTCCTTGAGCAAGGCATCCAGCTCGGAATCGCTCAGCTCATCCAGGTCAGCGCCAGTCAGTGGATTGCCGGCCGGCAGACCCAGGCGCTCGGCAATGGCGGCGGCGGTGGCGGCGTGATCGCCAGTGATCATTTTCACGTGGATACCGGCGTTGTGGCATTCCTCGATGGCGAGGATGGCTTCCTCCCGGGGCGGGTCCATCATGCCCACCAGACCCAGCAGCACGAAGCCACTGTCCAGGTCGGCATGGTTCAGCTCGTGCTGGCCGCTGCCGGCGCCGCGGCGGGCCAGGCCGATCATGCGCAAGCCGGCGGCTGCGCCTTCTCCCAGCACGTCGTCCCAGATGCGTGGGTCCAGGGGCTCGGCGCTGCCGTCACGCCATTGCTGGTCGCAGACTTCCAGCAATCGCTCCGGTGCACCAATCAGGTAGATGACGCCCCGGCCGTGCTCGTCGCGATGCAGGCTGGCCAGGTAGCGGCGCTCGGAGCTGAAGGGGAGGGCGTCGACTCGGGGGTGGCGGCTGGCTTCGTCGTCCGAGTCCAGTTGCAGCTTGCCGGCCAGGGTGAGCAGCGCCGCTTCGGTAGGGTCGCCCGTGATGCACCACTGGCTGTCCACCTCGCAAAGGCTGGCACTGTTGGCCAGCAGGCCGGCGCGGGCCAGCTCGTGCAGGTCGTGGGCGAGGTCGATGGTGGGGCTGACGTCACCTTCGGGGGCGTACCCCACACCAGAAATTTCGTAGCGACGGGCCGCAGTGTAGACGCGTTGCACGGTCATCTCATTGCGGGTCAGGGTGCCGGTCTTGTCGGAGCAGACCACGGTCACCGCGCCCAGGCTCTCCACTGCCGGCAGCCGGCGGATGATCGATTGGCGGTGGGCCATGCGCTGGACGCCCAAGGCCAGGATGATGGTCAGCACAGCCGGCAGGCCTTCAGGAATGGCCGCCACGGCCAGGCCGACGGCGGCCATCAGCATGTCGTCGGCACTGTAGCCGCGCAGCAGGATGCCAAAGGCGAAGGTGGCCACCGCCAGCACCAGGATGATCAGGGTAAGTTGGCGGGCGAAGCGCGCCATGTCTGCCAGCAGCGGTGTCTGCAGCTGCTCCACCGAGCCCAGCAGGTGACTGATGCGCCCCAGTTCGGTTTCGCCGGCGGTGGCGACCACCAGGCCAACGCCGCTGCCGGCACTGACCAGGGTGCCGGAGTAGGCCATGCTGTGGCGGTCGCCCAGGCTGGCATCGCGGGTGACCGGACGGCTGGTCTTGTCGGTGGGGAGGGATTCCCCGGTCAATGCCGCTTCCTCGATCCGCAGGTCGCGTGTTTCCAGCAGGCGCAGGTCCGCCGGAACGCGGTCTCCGGCTTCCAGCAGCACCAGGTCGCCCGGCACCAGGTCCTCCGCCGGCACCTGGCGCACTTCGCCGCTGCGCTTCACCCGGCTGTCCAGGGTTAGCAGCTTCTGGATGGCGCGCATCGCTGATTCGGCCTTGCCCTCCTGGATGAAGCCGACCACGGCGTTGATCATGACCACCCCGAAGATCACCGCGCTATCCAGCCATTCGCCCAGGGCCAGAGTGACCAGGGTGGAGGCCAGCAGCACATAGATGAGCAGGTTGTGGAACTGCAGCAGAAAGCGCTTCAAAGGACCGGCGCTGGCGCGTTCGGGCAGGCGATTGGGGCCAACGCTGGCCAGGCGGCGCTCGGCTTCGTCCGTGTCGAGCCCGGTTGGCCCGCTGTCCAGTTGTCGCAGGCTGTCATCGACAGACTGAGCATGCCAGTGGGTGGAAGTTGGAGCGGTCATGACGTCCTCCTTGGCGAGTCGTGAGTCAAGCCTAGTTCCCCGGGCGCTTTCCTTTATTGGCGTGGGTCAGTTCCTATGCCTTTGTGGGAAACATAGAAAGCTATCCAAAAGCGACCTCCAGTTAGTCAAAAACAGCATGGCCTCCGAGCTGACAGGATTGTGGCTTGTCGCCAGCATTCTGCAGCTCCTATGTTCGGCCTTTCAGGGAAGCGGATAGCAGATCGCGTCCATGCAGTTGTCGCCTTGTGGGGAGGTTGGAGCATGTGGACTGTCTTGCAACGCAGGCTGGCGAGCCTGAGCACTGCCAACAAGCTGATACTGGGGTTCGGCATCGTACTGGCACTCACCCTGGTGGTAGCGGCCACCGGCTTCAGTGCTCTGCGCGCGGTGGACGGCCGGGCTCGTCTTCTTGAGGAGATGCGTGCCATCAGTGGTGATGTGCTGATGATCCGGCGCACGGAAAAGGACTATGCCCTTACCTCTGACACCAAGCATGCCGAGGCGCTGCGTCAGCAGGCCAAAGACATCGTCACCCGCAGCGAGGCACTGGCCGCGCGATTGTCTGGTCCGGGGCGCGAGGCCCTGGATGAAGTCACCCAGGCCATGGCGGAGTACCGAGCGGCTTTTGACCGTTACGTAGAGCTCACCGACAGCCAGCGCCTGGCGCTGGAGGCTGCCAACTGGCTGGTGGTCAGCGCGTCAAACAGCCTCGACGTGCTGCAAAGTGGTCTGAACGAGGATGGCGTTGACCTGCTGAAGAGTTCGCAGGGGGCCGAAGGCGCGGAGCTGGTGACCCAGGGCGGGCAGATCAGCCGCGTTTATCAACTGCTCCTGCAGGCGCTTAACCAGGCCCGCCTGCGCCTGGAGCAGAGCCGGGGCACAGATGAGGCCGGTGCCCCGCAGATCCAGGAAGCCCTGGACGCCCAGAAGCTCGCCGCCGAGTTGCGCGACGCCATGCAAGACCCCGGCTACGCCGCTGTGCTCACTGAAGTGATCGGCAACGTCGACTCTTTCAATGAACGCTTGAAGGATTACACCGCGACCCTGGAGCAGCAGCGCCAGGAGTACATGCATCTGGCGACCCAGGCTGACCGGGTGGTGCAGGCCGTGGAGCGCGCCTACGAACTGCAAAAAGCCGACATGCGCGCTCAGCAGGATTCCAGCTCGCTGCTGATCCTGCTGGCAGCGGCCCTGGCCTTGGTGATCGGCCTGGCGGCTACTGCACTGATCAGCCTGTTGATCGTCCGGCCGCTGCGCCGGGTCATCAGCCTGGCTCGGCAGATCGCCGAGGGTGATCTCAGTGCCAGTATTGAGGTGCAGCGCCGCGACGAGATCGGTCAGTTGATGGAAGCCATGCAGGGCATGTCCGGCAATCTGCGGGACATGGTCGGCCGCTTGCAGGGCGGTGTGGCGCAGATTTCCTCTTCGGCCCAGGCGCTGTCCAGCGTGACCGAGCAGACCCGCGTAGGCGTGAACGGCCAGAAGGAAGAAACCGACCAGGTCGCCACCGCCATGAGTCAGATGGCCGCCACCGTGCAGGAAGTGGCGCGCAATGCCGAGGCCGCCGCCAGTTCCACCGAGGCCGCGGACAACCGTGTCAGCACCGGCAGCCAGGTGGTGCGCCAGACCCTGGAGCGGGTCAATCAACTGGCCCACGCGATGGAGGAAGCCACTTCCAGCATCCAGCGCCTCAGCCAGGACACGCAAAGCATCGGTACCGTGCTCGACGTGATCAAGAGCGTCGCCGAGCAGACCAACCTGCTGGCGCTCAATGCTGCCATCGAAGCGGCCCGTGCCGGTGAGCAGGGACGTGGCTTCGCCGTGGTCGCGGACGAAGTGCGGGCGCTGGCGCGGCGGACCCAGCAGTCCACTGCCGAGATCGAACGGCTGATCGCCACCCTGCGCGATGGCGTGCGCAGTTCGGTGGAGCACATGCAGCAGAGCGAGAGCCTGGTCGGGCTGACCGTGCAGGATGCCAACCTGACCGAGGAAGCACTGGCCGGCATTGCCGACGCCGTGACCCTGATCCACCAGATGAATCAGCAGATCGCCGCGGCGGCCGAGCAGCAGAGCGCGGTAGCCGAGGAGATCAATCGCAGCGTCACCAGCATCCGGGATATTGCCGACCAGTCCGCCATGGCCATGGACGAAACGGCAACCTCCAGCGTCCAGCTCGCGCGGCTCGGGCAGGAGTTGCAGGGCATGGCGGGGCAATTCCGGCTCTGAGTCCGCAGCAAGTCTGGAGGATTCGGCATTCCGTCGTGCGGACCGGGGCCCTAGAATGGTGCCCCTGTCCAACCGGCCTGGAGTGTCGCAATGCTGAAGATCTGGGGACGAATCAATTCCACCAACGTGCGCAAGGCGCTCTGGTGTGCTGAAGAAGCCGGAGTCGCCTACGAGCAGCGCGACGCCGGCGGCGCCTTTGGCCTGGTCAACGAGCCGACCTACCGCGCGCTTAATCCCAATGGCCTGGTGCCGATGATCGAGGACGGCGACCTGGTGCTCTGGGAGTCCAACGCCATTGTCCGCTACCTGGCCGCTCGCTATGCCGCGGGTAGCCTCTATCCCGAGTCGCCGGTGGCGCGTGCCGAGGGTGACAAGTGGATGGACTGGGCCACCTCCAGCTTCGCCACACCGTTTCGCGACCTGTTCTGGGGCACCCTGCGCACACCGCCGGCCGAGCGCAACCAGGCGCTGATCGATAGCGCGCTGACCCGCTGCGGTGAGCTGCTGGCCATTCCCGATCGTGCCCTGGCCGAGCGCCCCTACTTGTCGGGCGAAACCCTGGCGATGGGCGACATCCCGCTCGGCTGCTTCGCCTACGCTTGGTTCGAGATGCCGATCCTGCGTCCCGAGCAGCCCAACCTCGAAGCCTGGTACGCGCGCCTGAAGGTCCGGCCGGCTTACAAGAAAGCGGTGATGACGGCGCTGACCTGATCCGGCTCGCCGATAGAGCCATTGGAACCTAGGCTGAGTGGCAGCGATCCCCGGTTGAATTAGCTGGCATTCGGCCTTATCTAGCCCCTTTCCTTAGAAGCAGACGAATCCATCATGAGTTCCGCCCTGTCCATCCGGCAGTTGACCAAGACCTACGGCAATGGCTTCCAGGCCCTCAAAGGCATCGATCTGGAAGTGGCCGAAGGTGATTTCTTCGCCTTGCTCGGCCCCAACGGCGCAGGCAAGTCCACCACAATCGGCATCCTGTCCACCCTGGTGAACAAGACCAGCGGCACCGTCAGTGTCTTTGGCAATGACCTGGACAAGTCGCCCTACGCGCTCAAGCGCTGCCTGGGCGTCGTGCCGCAGGAGTTCAACTTCAACCAGTTCGAGAAGGTCTTCGACATCGTCGTGACCCAGGCGGGCTACTACGGCATTCCTGCGAAGATCGCCAAGGAGCGCGCCGAGCAGTACCTGAACCAGCTCGGTCTGTGGGAGAAGCGCAATTCGGCCTCCCGCGAGCTCTCCGGCGGCATGAAGCGCCGCCTGATGATCGCCCGGGCGCTGATCCACCAGCCGCGCCTCTTGATCCTCGACGAACCCACTGCGGGCGTGGACATCGAGCTGCGCCGCTCCATGTGGAGCTTCCTCACCGAGCTGAACGAGCAGGGCATCACCATCATCCTGACGACGCACTACCTGGAAGAGGCCGAGCAGCTCTGCCGCAACATCGGCATCATCGACCACGGCCGCATCGTCGAGAACACCAGCATGAAGGAGCTCCTGAAAAAACTGCACAAGGAAACCTTCCTGCTGGACCTCAAGGAGCCCCTGGAAGTGCTGCCCCAGCTCAATGGCTATCCCGCCGAACTGGTGGACGACCACACCCTGGAAGTGCAGGTGGAGAAGAGCCAGGGCCTGACCGAGCTGTTCCGTCAGTTGGCCGCCTTGAACATCGACGTGCTGAGCATGCGCAACAAGTCCAATCGCCTCGAGGAGCTGTTCGTGTCCCTGGTGGAGAAAAACCTGGCGAAGGTGGCCGTATGAGTTCGGAACTCTCCGCAAACCTGGTCGCCCTCAATACCATCGTCTATCGCGAAATCCGCCGTTTCATGCGGATCTGGCCGCAGACACTGCTACCCCCGGCCATCACCATGGCCTTGTACTTCGTCATCTTCGGCAACCTGATCGGTCGACAGATTGGCGACATGGGCGGCTTCAGCTACATGGACTACATCGTCCCTGGCCTGATCATGATGTCGGTCATTACCAACTCCTACAGCAACGTGGTGTCGAGCTTCTTCGGCAGCAAGTTCCAGCGTTCGGTGGAGGAGTTGCTGGTATCGCCGGTGTCGGCGCACACCATCCTCCTCGGCTACACCATCGGTGGCGTACTGCGCGGGCTGGCGGTGGGGGTGATCGTGACCTTCCTGTCGTTGTTCTTCACCAAGCTCCAGGTGCACCACATCGGGGTGACGGCGCTGGTGGTGCTGCTGACTGCCACCATCTTTTCCCTGGGTGGGTTCATCAACGCGGTCTATGCGCGCAACTTCGACGATATCTCGATCATTCCAACCTTCGTGCTGACTCCGCTGACCTACCTGGGCGGCGTGTTCTACTCGATCCACCAGCTGCCGCCGTTCTGGCAGACGGTGTCCCTGGGCAACCCGATCCTGCACATGGTCAACGCCTTCCGTTACGGCATCCTGGGTGTTTCCGACATCAACATCGGCGTCGCCATCGCCCTGATGCTGCTGACCATGGTCATTCTTTACGTCGCCTGCATCCGCCTGCTGGTCAGCGGTCGCGGCATGCGCCAATAAGGCGAAACAAAGCGACACAGAGTGGCATTATCTTCTGGATGCCGCTGATCGAGGTCTGCCGATACAGTCGGCAGACCTCTTTCCTTCCGAATCGTCCCAGGGGCTCCTAATGATGGTCCGCCGCAGTGTTTGGCTGTTGTTCGGGGCGCTTGCCTCGTTTTCCGTCGTGGCCCAAGAGGCGCCGCTGGTGGAAGTGGCCGAGCCTCAGCGGGCGCTGGTGCGCGACGAGCTGGTGACCTTCGGTTCGCTGCGCTCGGACGAGTCGGTGATGATCCGCCCGGAAGTGGAGGGCAGGGTGGCCAGCCTGCATTTTCGCGAGGGTGAGACGGTCAGGGGCGGCGAACTCCTGATCAGACTGGACGACGCCATCGCCCGCGCCGAGCTGGCCCAGGCCCGCGCCAACCTCGACCTGGCGGAAAAGAGCTACCAACGGGCGAAGATGCTGTACTCCCGCGGCGCCAGCAATGCCCAGGCGCAGGACGAGTCGATGTCCCAGGAACAGGCGGCGCGTGCCAGCCTGGCGCTGGCCCAGGCGCGCCTCGACAAGACCCAGATCCGCGCCCCCTACGACGGCACCCTGGGGCTTCGCCAGGTCAGCGTCGGTGACTACCTCAGTGCCGGGCAGGACATGGTCAACCTGGAAGTGCTGGACCCATTGAAGGTTGACTTCCGTATCCCGCAGAAGGCAGTCAGCCAGGTGAGTCTTGGCCAGCCGGTGGAGCTCAGCCTGGACACCTATCCGGGAGAGCGTTTCCGCGGCGAGATCATCGCCCTCAACCCGCGCCTGGACGAAATCGGCCGCAGCCAGGCCATCCGCGCGCAGATCCCCAACAAGGAACATCGACTCAAGCCCGGCCAGTTCGTGAAGGTATCGGTGATCCTCGCCGAGCGCCCGCAGGCCCTGCTGATTCCCGAAGAGGCAGTGATGCCTGTGGGGCAGCAGTTGTTCGTCAACCTCGTGGTCGACGGCAAGGTGGAGCGCCGGCAGATCAAGATCGGCCAGCGCCTGCGCGGCAAGGCTGAGGTTCGTGAGGGCCTGCAGGGCAACGAGCAGGTCATTACTGCGGGGTGGCAGAAGGTCAGTCCCGGGCTGGAGGTCCGCACCGTAGCGCGAGGTGGGGTATGACCCTCTCTGATGTGTGCATCCGCAGGCCGGTATTTGCCACCGTCCTGTCGCTGATCCTGGTGCTGCTCGGGTTGCTGGCTTACCAGCGGCTGGCGGTGCGGGAATATCCCAACATCGACGTGCCCATCGTCACCGTCAACGTCATCTATCCCGGCGCCAGCCCGGAGATCATGGAATCCCAGGTGGCCCAGCCCATCGAGGACGTACTGTCGGGCATCGAGGGCCTGGACTTCGTGGCCTCCATCAGCCGCTCGGAAAACACCCAGATCACCGCACAGTTCCGTCTCGGCACCAACGCCGACGAAGCTGCCAACGATGTGCGCGACCGCCTGGGCCGGGTACGCGGCTTGCTGCCGGACGAGATCAATGAGCCCATCGTGCAAAAGGTCGAGGCCGACGCCCAGCCGGTGATCTGGATCGCCTTCTACAGCGAGCGGCATTCGGCGATGGAGATCACCGATGTGCTCGAACGGGTGATACGCGACCGCGTGCAGACCATTCCCGGTGTCTCCGAGGTACAGATCCGTGGCGCCCGGCGTTTCGCCATGCGCATCTGGCTGGACCCGGAAAAGCTCGCCGCCCACGACCTCACGGTGCAGGACGTGGAAGATGCCCTGCGCCGGCAAAACGTCGAAATTCCGGCTGGGCGCATCGAGTCGGTGCAGCGCGAATTCAGCGTGCTGTCGGAAACCGACTTGCGCACCCCCGAGGAATTCAACGACCTGATCCTCAACGACCAGCGCGGTTATCTGCTGCGCCTGGCAGACGTCGGTCATGCCGAGATCGGCGCTGCGGACGAGCGCAGCATCGTGCGCTTCAATGGACGCTCTGCCGTGTCCCTCGGGCTGGTGAAACAGGCTACGGCCAATCCGCTGGAGATCTCCGACGGTCTCAATGCCGCGCTGCCTGAACTGCAAGCCTTGCTGCCCGACGGCATGAAGATGACCATCGCCAACGACAACTCGCTGTTCATCCGCGAATCCATCGACAACGTCTACACCACCATCTGGGAAGCGGTGGTGCTGGTCATCCTGATCATCTTCCTGTTCCTGCGCTCCCTGCGTGCCACCCTGATTCCCCTGGTGACCATCCCGGTGTCGCTGATCGGCGCCTTCAGCCTGATGGTGCTGCTGGGTTTCTCCATCAATACCCTGACGCTGCTGGCCATGGTGCTCGCCATCGGCCTGGTTGTGGACGATGCCATCGTCGTGCTGGAGAACATCCACCGACACATCGAGGAGGGCATGTCGCCGCTCCAGGCTGCCTACAAGGGCAGCCGCGAGATTGCCTTCGCGGTTGTCGCCATGACACTGACGCTGGCGGCTGTCTATGCCCCCATCGGTTTCATGCAGGGCACCTCCGGCAAGCTTTTCACCGAGTTCTCCTGGACCTTGGCCGGCGCGGTGCTGGTATCCGGTTTCGTCGCCCTGACCCTGTCGCCGATGATGTGCGGCCACTTGCTCAAGCCCCACGGGGCGCAGCAGCACGGGCGCTTCTACAACCTGGTGGAGTCCTTTCTTCACGCACTGACCTACAGCTACCGTCACCTGCTGGAGCGGGTGCTGCGCGCCTGGATGCTCATTGTCCTGCTGTTGGCGGCGATCCTGGTGTTGTGCCTGGTGCTATTCAGCGGTCTGCGCAGCGAGCTGGCTCCCACCGAAGACACCGGCACCATCGTCGGCTCCATCAACGGCCCCGACGGCGCCACCATCGAATACACCAGTCGCTACGCGAAAATGCTGGAAGAGGCCTACCAGACCATCCCGGAAGCCAACCGCTACATGGTGGTGGTGGGCTTCCCGACCGTGGCCCAGGGCCTGTCCTTCCTCAAGCTGGAGCCTTGGGATGACCGCGAGCGCAGCCAGTTCGAAATCCGTGACGAGCTCCTGCCCAAACTGCGCGACATTCCCGGCGTGCGGGCCTTCCCCATTAACCGTCCGCCGCTGGGGCAGAGTGCGCGTAACCAGCCGGTGAACTTCGTGATCCGCTCTTCGCTGGAGTACAGCGAGCTACAGGGTTACGTCGATCAGTTGATGGAGCGCGTGCGTAACTTTCCCGGGCTGGAAAGCCTGGACAGCGACCTCAAGCTCAACGCGCCGCAGCTCAAGGTCACGGTCAATCGCGAGCAGGCGGTGGCTGTGGGCACGGACACCGCGGCCATTGGCCGTAGCCTGGAAAGCCTGTTCGGCAGCCGCCAGGTGACGCGCTTCAAGCAGAACGGCGAGCAGTACGACGTGCTGGTGCAACTGGCCAACGTCGACCGCAGCAACCCGGACGACCTAAACCGCGTGTACGTGCGCGGCCGCAACGACAGCATGGTGCAACTGGCCAACCTGATCGACGTACGCGAAACCGTGGCGCCCCGCGAGCTCAATCACTTCAACCAGCTGCGCGCGGTCACCGTGACCGCCAACGTCGGTTCCGGCTACACCTTGGGCGAGGCCCTCGACCACCTGGAAGTGGCGGCGCGTGAGGTATTCCCGCCAGACACCCAGTTCGACTACACCGGCACCTCGCGTGACTTCAAGGATTCCAGCAGCGGTGTGGCGCTGATCTTCGCCCTGGCCCTGGTATTCATCTACCTGGTGTTGGCGGCGCAGTTCGAGAGCTTCATTGACCCGATGATCATCCTCTTCAGCGTTCCGCTCTCCATGGCCGGTGCGCTACTGGCGCTGACCTTCTTCGGCGGCACCCTGAACATCTACTCCCAGGTGGGCATGGTCACGCTCATCGGCCTGATCACCAAGCACGGCATCCTCATCGTCGAATTCGCCAATCAGTTGCTGCGCCAGGGCGTGGACCTGCACGAAGCGGTGATGGAAGCCTCGGTGAAACGCCTGCGGCCGATCCTGATGACCACCGGTGCCATGGTGCTGGGCTCGGTGCCCCTGGCCATCGCCACGGGCGCCGGCGCGGAAAGCCGGCAGCAGATCGGCATGGTGATCGTCGGCGGCCTGCTGGTGGGGACCTTCTTCACCCTGTTCGTGGTGCCGACCCTGTATCAACTGCTGCGCCGCTGGAAGCCGATCCACAAGCTGGAGGCTGCGCCCGCGTGACTTCATCTTGCGGTGCCGGCGGGCTGACGCCCTTTGCAGGGGCGAATTCATTGGCTAATTCTGCGTTAGTTGTTGCAACGATGAAGGAAGTGCTCTAGTGCAGACCTTCGAGGCTTCCGCGCCAGCC
>NZ_SSOK01000035.1:0-150 GCF_029871195.1 Pseudomonas sp. BN415 | reverse complement strand
CCGAACGCGGCCCGCCCCAGCCCCTCTCCCGGAGTGAGAGGGGTGACTCGCGCTGGCGAGGCACGAACCATCCTGAAGCCCACACGAGCCTGATACCAGGCAGGCAAGGCGAGGCAGCGACTACGCCCCTTCAGGAGGCCGAGCGGAATC
>NZ_SSOK01000034.1:0-4384 GCF_029871195.1 Pseudomonas sp. BN415 | reverse complement strand
CCGACGGTACGACCACCTTCGCGAATCGCGAAGCGCAGGCCGTCTTCCATGGCGATCGGAGCGATCAGGGTGACAACCATCTTGATGTTGTCGCCCGGCATTACCATCTCTACGCCTTCCGGCAGCTCGCAGTTACCGGTCACGTCAGTGGTACGGAAGTAGAACTGCGGACGGTAGCCCTTGAAGAACGGAGTGTGACGACCACCTTCTTCTTTGGACAGTACGTACACTTCGCACTCAAACTTAGTGTGCGGCTTGATGGTACCCGGCTTGGCCAGAACCTGACCACGCTCTACGTCATCACGCTTAGTGCCGCGCAGCAGGGCGCCAACGTTCTCACCAGCACGACCTTCGTCGAGCAGCTTGCGGAACATTTCCACGCCGGTGCAGGTGGTCTTGGTGGTCGGACGGATACCAACGATCTCGATTTCCTCGCCCACCTTGACGATACCGCGCTCAACACGACCGGTTACCACGGTACCGCGGCCGGAGATGGAGAACACGTCTTCGATCGGCATCAGGAACGGCTGGTCGATGGCACGCACCGGCTCCGGAATGTAGGAGTCCAGGGTTTCAACCAGCTTACGAACGGCAGAAACGCCGATTTCGTTGTCGTCCTTGCCTTCCAGCGCCATCAGCGCGGAACCGATCACGATCGGAGTGTCGTCGCCCGGGAAGTCGTAGGTGTTCAGCAGATCGCGAACTTCCATTTCGACCAGCTCCAGCAGCTCAGCGTCGTCAACCATGTCGGCCTTGTTCAGGAACACGACAATGTAAGGAACGCCTACCTGACGGGACAGCAGGATGTGCTCGCGAGTCTGCGGCATGGGGCCGTCAGCAGCAGAGCAAACCAGGATCGCGCCGTCCATCTGAGCAGCACCGGTGATCATGTTCTTCACATAGTCAGCGTGACCGGGGCAGTCAACGTGAGCGTAGTGACGAACGGCGGAATCGTACTCAACGTGGGAGGTGTTGATGGTGATACCGCGAGCCTTCTCTTCCGGCGCATTGTCGATCTGGTCGAACGCACGAGCGGAACCGCCCCAAGTCTCGGAGCAGACCTTGGTCAGCGCAGCAGTCAGAGTGGTCTTGCCATGGTCAACGTGACCAATGGTGCCGACGTTGACGTGCGGTTTGTTACGTTCGAACTTTTCTTTAGCCATCGAGAACGTCTCCCATCAAGAGTTGAGCGAGTTACGCAACCATTAAAACAAAGGCAGATATTCTCATATCTGCCTTTGTTAAGATGGAGCTCATGAGCGGATTTGAACCGCTGACCTCACCCTTACCAAGGGTGTGCTCTACCAGCTGAGCTACATGAGCCAAACACATTACGACAACAGCAAACTTGGAGCGGGTAGCGGGAATCGAACCCGCATCATCAGCTTGGAAGGCTGAGGTTCTACCACTGAACTATACCCGCAGAGCCTGCAGCTCTCGCTTTGAATCTGGTGGAGGGGGAAGGATTCGAACCTTCGAAGTCTATGACGTCAGATTTACAGTCTGATCCCTTTGGCCGCTCGGGAACCCCTCCAAGGGAGGCGGCATTCTCATCTTCTGCCACCCGGCTGTCAAGCTTTTTCTCATTAAAATCTTGAGGTTAGCTTCATTCGACAGCAACTTCGCAACACAGCCTTTTGGGCCACCCTGCGAAGCGGGCGCCATTCTATTCAAGCTAACGAGGAGATGCAACACCTTCGCACGGCATAAGTTGATGTTTTAATCCAAAAAAATCCCGGGACAGCTGCTCGAGCAGCGGATCATCAACCAGCCTGCGGCTTTCAGGTGCTACGCGCACCCAATAATCACGGTGCGCACGGGACAATTCCCGCATAAAAGGCTCGTAGCCGGCATCGCGCAAGCGTTGCATGACGCTCTCCGCAGAATCCATACGAGGGAAGATTCCTAGAGAAATCCCATTGACCAGATCCCCCTGGGTCACGATGTAGCTATCGATCTTCCGCGCCTGAAGCTCCTTGAGCTGACGCAAGGAGGCCTCCCTCGAAGCCAGCGGCGCGAGATAGACCCAATAATCAGTACCCGCAGCTGCATCAACAGGCTTTACCGCCGAACGCACGTCCAGACTGATCAGGCGCTGCTCCAGCTCGCGAGCCTGCTCCTCACGCTCGAAGCCTCCAAGAAAAAGGCATACGGTCTCTTCGGCCGGCGGGGCGAGCGCAACGCTACGCCTCGGCTGAACGTCACCGGACTCACTGAGCAGACGAATGTCCTGCTGCCCCCCTTTGTATAGCGACAGCGTCTCCACTTCCTTCGGCCGCAACGGTGCCTGCTGCTGATGCCAGACGTAGTAGAAGAGATTGAGAACCAGGAGAAACAGAAACAACCAACGCATGGATCAACCTCAATGCAATGGACAGGCAATAGCCAAACCAGCAAAAACCAAGTCAGGCATCACCCTTGCGCGCGGAAGCACATCGCGCACCAAGAGCGCGTCACCGCCAGTAAGAAAGACTTCGAACTCCTCCCCAAGATACTCAGCCGCCAATTGAATTTGAGCTTTGACGAAGCCCCGCAACATCAAAAGACAGCCCCGCTCTACCGCTTCGACGGTCGAGCGCCCGGGAGCCATATCAAGCAAAGCCCGCTCCGCAGCCTCGTCGTCGTAGCGAATGCGCCGTGTATGCGTGCGCAGCTGATTGCGCATGAGGGGCATCCCTGGACAGATAAAACCTCCGAGATGATCTCCATTCCCTGCAACCAGATCCGACGTCACCGCCGTGCCAAGATCCAGAACCAGGCACGGCTTGCGAGCAATGTGATAAGCCCCCAACACGGCAAGCCAGCGATCCAAACCAAGGCGCTGATACTCCGAATAGCCGTTGCGCACTCCGGACAGCTCGAGGGCGGGCGACGCACACGCGCAAGACACGCCGAATGCATCCTGCAGTCGAGCAGTCAGCAAGCGAGTCTCCTCATCGGTACGAACACTGACCAGCCGGCAGTGGCGAAGCGCTAATTCAGGCGTCGCCCGCAGCACCGATTCCAGCTCTTCGTCCGAACCGACAACACCGCCAACCAGAGTGGCCACCTGCGCACTGTCAATCACACGCCATTTGATAAAGCTGTTACCGCAGTCAAGCTCAAGAATCATCACTCAACCTCAAACTGAGCTCTCCACCGCTATAAGCTCGCTCTTCGCCATTGACGCTGAGTCGCAAAGCACCCGTGACGTCTATTCCCACGACCCTTCCCTGGATTTTCTGTACGCCGGCAATCAGATTGACCTGCTTCCCCTGCCAGAGATGACCAAGCTCCCACTCCTCTCGCAAAGCAGAAAAACCCTCCCGCTTATGACGACCAAGGTAATCCTCGAGACGGGCGCTCAAGCAACTGACCAACTCGTTTCTGTCTACCAGGACACCCGTTTCGATTTGCATGGAAGTCCACGGTTGATCGATTTGCTCTGCAGGCTGCTGCATGTTCACGTTGATTCCAATACCAACGACAACATGACAGATATCAGCCGGGTCCCCCAGTAGCTCGAGGAGAATACCCGCGACCTTCCGGTTGCCGACCAGCAGGTCGTTTGGCCATTTCAGGCCGGCCGTCGTCAAACCGAACGAATGCAACGCGCTTAACACCGCCAAGCCAATCACCAGGCTCAGCCCCTCTAGTTGGCGCGCACCGCCGTCAATACGCAAAGCCAGGCTGTAGTAGAGGTTCTGAGCATAAGGACTGACCCATCGACGCCCCCTTCGCCCCCGCCCCTCAGTCTGCCGCTCTGCAACGACCGCGAATGGCGGAGCAAGACCTGCAGTCAAGCGCCGCATTACCTCTGCGTTGGTAGAATCCAGTGACTCGAGCACATGATGCGACCAAGGAGCACCACTATCATTCAGAATGCTTCGATCAAGCAGACTCAGCGGACTTTGCAGTCGATAACCTCGACCGCGCACTTTGTATATAGGAAGGCCAAGGTCCGCCTCCAGTTGCTGCAACTGCTTCCAGAC
Source organism: Pseudomonas sp. BN415 (assembly GCF_029871195.1). Taxonomy (NCBI): domain Bacteria; kingdom Pseudomonadati; phylum Pseudomonadota; class Gammaproteobacteria; order Pseudomonadales; family Pseudomonadaceae; genus Pseudomonas; species Pseudomonas sp. BN415. The sequence continues at coordinate 413 of NZ_SSOK01000034.1, read as the reverse complement.
TGCACTTCTGCTCACACCGAGGATCTCCCCCAGGGCTTGCCCCGAGTGGAAGCGCCCATCCTGCAGCAGTTTCAATAGAGTCAGCATGTGCTGGATCCGGCTCACAATGAGGCAGGCATCATATCGATGCACAATCAGGTTGCATAGAAACCCAAGCCAGTCTAGTAAGCCAAACCGCCTTGGGAGAAACACGGACAACGCCCGCCCTGTGTGAGCGGATAACTTTCGCAGGCGCAAAGACAAACCCCCGACCCGCTTACGCGGATCGGGGGTTTGGGATAGAAGCTTGACGATGACCTACTCTCACATGGAGAAGCTCCACACTACCATCGGCGATGCGTCGTTTCACTGCTGAGTTCGGGATGGGATCAGGTGGTTCCAACGCTCTATGGTCGTCAAGCAATTCGGTTGGG
>NZ_SSOK01000033.1:0-6165 GCF_029871195.1 Pseudomonas sp. BN415 | reverse complement strand
GTAATTGGATGGACTCGCCCTCGCCGAGGCGTCGAGCGCGCCACGGTGGCACCCTACGATAACCACCGACAGCGAGGGCAAGGCCATGCAAAAGCGTACGACGAAACCGCAAGCTGCACACCCGGAAACGCTCTCTCTGTGCACGACAGTCGCTGTTGATCTGGCCAAGCAGGTGTTCCAAATCGCCGGCGAAGAGGCGCACGGAGAGCTGGTGTACGAAAAGCGTCTCCAGTCGCGCGAGGCGTTCTCGAGGTTTTTGTACCAGATCGCCAAGGGCGCGACGGTCTTGCTGGAGACCGGGCCGGGCGCACAAGCCTGGGCAAGACAGGTGCAGGCCCTGGGTTGTCAGGTGCGCTTGTTACCCGCACAGCGAGTCGCCGAGCACCGCAGTGGTGCCAAGAACGATCGCAACGATGCGCAGGCGATCTTGCGCGCCGGACGCGATACCACCATCCATGCCGTACCGGTGAAAACCGTGGAGGCCCTGGCCATGCAGGCGGCGCATCGGGTCAGACAGGGCTACCTACGGCGCCGGACGACGCTGGGCAATCAAATCCGGGGGCTGCTGCTCGAGCATGGCCTGGCGATCCCGCAAGGCGCTGCAGCGCTCAGCGACCGCGTGAGCCGGATTCTGGAGGATGCCACGTTGCCGCTGCCAGACCTGCTGCGTGAGCTGATCGCCGATATGCAGGCGGAATGGCAGGCGCTGGAAGGCCGTCTCCTGCTGCTGACCAAACGGCTGGAACAATGTGCACGCGCGGACAAGACCGCCTCGCGACTGATGAGCGTGCGCGGGGTTGGGCCGATCATCGCCACTGCCCTGGTCGCCAAGCAGGTCAAGCCCGCGTGCTTCCCGAATGCACGCCAGTTCGCGGCCTACTTTGGCCTGGTACCCGATCAGCACAGCAGCGGGCAGAAGGTTCGGCTCGGCAAGATGAGCAAACGCGGTGATGGTTATCTGCGCAGCCTGATGGTCGAGGGCGCCCATGCGGTGCTCCGCACGCTCAAGGCTGACTCCGAGGAAGTGGACGACCGTCGGCTGAACCGCTGGATGCAGCGGCACGGACGCAAGGGGGCGGCCATACGTCTGGCCAACCGCAACTTGCGTATCGTCTGGGTGCTGCTGCAGTCGGACGCCCGCTACTGCCGTAATCCCTCTGTCCAACCGGGAGCAACGATAGCCGAATAGATCCCACGAGATCCCGCCACCGAGGCGCTGAGCGCCTCAACCGCTGCTGAGAACATTGACCCCAGGTCAGACCGTCGCGCGATGATGCCTGCCATCCTACTGGCCCCTAAGCCTCTTCGTAATTGGCACGGCGCGAGCTCAGACAATGTTGGCCCGGAGCCCCTTTGCGGCTCCCTTGCTGAGGCCTGATACATAGATGCAACCGGGTTTCTCTGTTCAAAGCGGGTTGACAGTAAAAGGCGAGTCCATACATAGGGTGGGCTTCAGCCCAACACGGCGCCACATCGGCTCAACCCCACTCGCATCAGGGCAGTCCACCTCATAGGCTGGAGCTTTCCTATACTCCAGCGGTCAACCCGAAAAGGAGGTCCGACATGCGCCGTATTGCCCTTTTGCTTGCTGCCGCCCTGCTCAGTGCCCCGGTTCTCGCGTCACACTGCCCAGCGGACATGGCGAAGATCGACCAGATCCTGAAAACCGATCCACCCGCGGACCCCGCCGTACTCGAGCAAGTGAAAAAACTTCGCGTCGAGGGCGAGGAGCTACATAAGTCCGGCGATCACGCCGAGTCCGAGAAGGTGCTGGCTGAAGCACTGAACCTGCTGCAGTCCAGCGAATAGAAAGCAGCTCAGGATCCAGCGCGAGCTGGATCCTGAGCGTCAGGCCTCCTGGCCAAGCAGCGAGAGTGCCATTCGGCGTACCTGCTTCAGGTCCACAGGTTTACTCAGGCAGGCGTCGGCACCGCGACGACGTGCTTCGGCCAGGATCTTTTCATCCACCGCCGCACTCACTACCAGCACCGGCATCATTGCCAGTCGGGGGCTGGAGCGCACGAAGTCGAGCACATCCAGACCATCGCCATCGGGCAGATCCAGGTCTAGCAGCAACAGGGACGGGGTGATGTCTGCCAGAAGTCCCAGCGCCTTGCCCACCGAACCCGCTCCACGCACATCGGCCATGTCCCGCAGGCCCTCCTGCAGCACCTTGAGGCAGGCCGGGTGATCTTCCACGCAGAGCACCTTCGGCAGTACCTGCGGTTCTTCCACCTCAAGTTTGGCCAGCACCGGTGGCTCGTAGTCATCCGACGCAGCGATGCTTGGCAGGTCGATCCAGAAGCGGCTACCGATATCGGGCGCGCTGCTGAAGCCCATCTCGCCACCCATCAACTCCGCCAGCTCGCGGCACAGCACCAGGCCGATGCCTGTGCCCGGAATGGTTGAGTTCTCCCGGCCCAGTCGCTGGAAGGGCTGGAACAGCATGGCCTGCTGCTCCTGACTAAGGCCCGGACCGCTGTCGGCCACCCAGAGGCGCACGGCGGCCGGGCGTATCTCGTACCCCATGCTCACCATCCCTTCGGGGCTGTTGTACTTCACCGCGTTGGACAGCAGGTTCAGCATCACCTGGCGCAGACGTCGGGCATCGGCCATCACATGCAGCGTCGGCGAAGGTGGCGGCGCCAGCTGCAACTGCAGGTGACGAGCCTGTAGCTCGGGCTGGATCAGCTCAGCACAGCTGGCCAGCAGTGGGCCGATATCGACAGGTTTGAGCTGCAGCTTCTGGCGCCGATTCTCGATGCTCGACAGATCGAGGATGTCGTCCACCAGCGAGGTTAGGTGACGGCTGGCGTTGACGATCTCCTGAGCGTAATCGCCCTCCACCTTACGGTCCTCCTGCCCTTCTGCTTCCAGAGCGATCAACTGGGCGAAACCATTGATGGCATTGAGTGGCGTACGCAGCTCGTGGCTCATGCTGGAGAGGAAGCGACTCTTGGCCTGGCTGGCCGCCTGGGCTTCGCGACTGGCGACGCGCAGCTCCTCCTCCACCTGCTTGAGCCGGGTGATGTCCACATGAGTGCCGGCCACCCGCAGGGCACGGCCGTCGGAGTCCCGCTCCAGTACCTTGCCGCGGCTGAGCAGCCAGGAGTAACGGCCCTCGACATCGGCAAAGCGGTATTCGGCGTCGAAGTTGTCCTGGTCGCTGACCGAGAACAACATGCGCAGGCGGCGCACCCGCTCCACGTCATCCGGGTGCACGCGCTCGTTGAACTCGGCAAAGGTGATGCTGTCGCTGCGCAACCCAAAGCGTTTGACGAAGCGCCCGCTCATTTTGATGGAGAGAGTGATGGCGTCCACCTCCCAGAGGCTTTCCGTGGTGCTCTCCAGCACCAGATCAAGGTTGCGCCTGGCCTCCAAGCGTTCCTCCTCGCTCGCCTGCAGCTGGGCGCCGCTGAGCTGAACCGCCTCCGCCAGGGCCTGCAGCTCGGCAATGCGACTGCTCGGCGCGGGCGGGCGGAAGTCGCCCTGCCCGATACGCTTCATCATGCCCATGATGGCGGCCATGGGCGTTGCGAGTTCGCCGCTGAGGCGCCGTGAACGCGACCACATCCAGGCGAAGAACAGTGCGTAGAAGAAGCCCAGGCCGGCGATCAGCAGGTAACCGATCTGCTGGTAACGCTCAGCGAGGCGATTGGTTTCCTTGAAGATGTTGGCCTCGTCCACCACCATCATCAGCCGCCAGCCGGTCTGCGGAATCTCGGCCCAGGCCACCAACTGCTTGCGTCCACCCAACACCACTTCCTGCACATTCCCTTTGCCGACAGCCATAGCCTCCAGCAGCGGCTGCATCTCGCGGTGGCGAGCCAGGTTGAAATCTTCGGGCTTGAGCACCTCACGACGCACCGCCTCGTCGTAGGAGAAACGGGTCAGCTCACGCAAGCCAAAGTCACGCTCACCCGCCTCCGGCAGCGCCATGATGCTGTGGTCGCGGCTCACCAGCATCGCATAGCCCTGCCACGGCACCTTGAGGCTACCGATCTCGCCGAGCATCTGCCCCACGGTAATATCCAGGCCCACCACCCCTTCGAGGAAGTCGCCGCGGTAGACAGGCGTAATGGCTGACATCATCCAGCCAAGGCCGGCCGGATCCAGGTAAACGTCAGTCCATACCGTCTTGCGCTGCGGGTTGTGCTTGGCATCAGCGAGGTAATAGAAGTTGTAGTTGGGTATCACCATGTCATGGGGATACTGCTCAGGCGTCATGAAGAAGGGATAGATGCGGTTGTAGCTGTCCCAGCTGTTGAAGTAGACCGCCGCCACCAATGGGTTCGACTCTCGTATGGAGCGCATCAGCGGGTCGACCTGGGACAGGCGCAGAGCCTTCTCGTGGTCCTGGCGCTCTACCGGTGTGCTGCTGGCATAGAAGGACGCGGCGCGGCCGTCGTCGGTGCGCGTGTAGTAGACACCGTCGGAGCTCAGCACATGTCGCTGACGCTCCAAGTCATCAGGCTTGAAACTGCGATCCTGCAACGCCCGGCCCACCGCGTCGCGGAACAGCCGCGTGGGCACCTCGATGCCCTGCAGGCGCATATCGATCACCTTGCCTTCGCGGACCACCGCGCTGCTAAGGTCTTCCAGAGCGCTCTGCTGCAGGTAGTCCACCTGGGCATCGCGTATTGCACTGTTGGTCAACAGATAAGCCGTGATCAACACCGATTCGACCAGAATCAGCGGGATCAGGGCACTCTGTACGAAGGCACGCCAGATCCACTGGCGCAAGGGGGTTCGGGCAGAACGCGGCATGGCGACGTCTCGGCTCAAAGGTCTTCCTGACAATAGCCTGCAATCATATAGCAAGCACCCATGACATTAGGTCAAAAGCGTGGTCGACGCTTTGGCCCCTTTGCCGTAGACTACGTTCCGTTGTACACCCTGCAGTATTTGGGGCCGATTAGGATTCGACGCCGGTAACAAAACTCTAGGGGCATGCCGAGCTGGTAGCAGACCTCGTAAATTAGCTGCTGCAAACTATTAGTTGCCAACGACGACAACTACGGGGCGGCCCTCGCGGCCTAACCCTTCTGGCGGCTTCGGCTGCCAGCAGTCATTAGGGGATGCCTGTAAACCCGAAACGACTGTCAGATAGAACAGGATCGCCGCCAAGTTCGCTGTAGACGTAACGGCTAAAACTCATACAGCTCGCTCTGAGCACCCTGCCAGTCGGGCCGCAAAGAGCTAACTCAGTAGACTTGGCTAAGCATGTAGTCCCGAAAGCGGAGAGCTGGCGGACGGGGGTTCAAATCCCCCCGGCTCCACCAAAATCCAAGACTAAGCCCCTGATTTTCCTAGCGAATTTCGGGGGCTTTTTCTTTTTCGGTCCAAAGTGTCGAAGAAGTGTCAAATCCCCGCCTAGCTTCGATCGACTCGACCAGCGCACACCAAGCCCCCTAACATTCGAAGCAACCTCGTACGCTGTTCATCTGCTGGGAAATTACCAAGATGGTGTGGGGAGCGATTCATATGCGGCGTGTCAGCAAGCTTCTAGAGGGGCAGAAAGGCCCTCATGTCGTCGCGCAGTACCAAGCTGCCTACGCTTCGTACCAGAAGAAAACCAACTTCGTGTGGGTTTTATTCCTGGCACCAACCGTTGTGACAGGGTTGGGAGCAGCGTTTGCTCTAATTGGATTCTTTGCACTGAATCTATGGAAGCTCACCTTCAACTAACTCACCGATCGCTTAAAGGGCCAAATTTGACGGCGTCCTGTAGGTGGTCCGGCGACAGATGTGCGTAGCGCATGGTCATAGCCAAGGTAGAGTGCCCCAGGATCTTCTGAAGGGTGAGGATGTTGCCGCCGTTCATCATGAAGTGACTGGCGAAGCTAGGCCGTAGGGCATGGCTGGCTTGGCCTTGCGGTAACTGAATGGTGGTGCGCTCCAGGGCGCGGAGGAACGAGGTGATGCAGCCAAATGCTGTGAGGACCGAGACAGCCCTCACTGCTGAATCCGCAAACTTTCGCAGGCGCAAAGACAAACCCCCGACCCGCTTACGCGGATCGGGGGTTTGGGATAGAAGCTTGACGATGACCTACTCTCACATGGAGAAGCTCCACACTACCATCGGCGATGCGTCGTTTCACTGCTGAGTTCGGGATGGGATCAGGTGGTTCCAACGCTCTATGGTCGTCAAGCAATTCGGTTGGG
>NZ_SSOK01000032.1:0-10965 GCF_029871195.1 Pseudomonas sp. BN415 | reverse complement strand
ATCGGCATAGGGGGCGGCCTTCGCAGGCCGCTCCCCTGCCACACCACCCGGCATGCGGGTCCGCACCGGGCGGTTCGAGAGATTGAGGTTAGGAGAGGCGCGGCACGCCGAGACGGTCAAAGTAGGCAATCGTCAGCACGCGGTGCACAGCGGAGAGGCTGTTATGCCACCAGCGGCGGCTCAGTGCTGCCACCGATTGCGCCACCTGGGGACTGGCTCCAAGGCGGAGTAGCTCCCGGTAGGTCGTCTTGCCATGGCGCCAGTGCTTGAGGTGAAGGGCACGCAGGCGGCGGCGTATCCACTCGTCCAGCGCTCGCCAGATTCGAGGGGTTTGTGCCAACCCGAAATACCCTTTCCATCCCAGGAGGTAGCTGCGCAGTTTCCCGGCCACATCAGCCAAACTACAGCCACCGGACCGGCGGGTCAGTTGCCTGACCCGTTGCTTGAGCGTTTCCCGCGCCTTCATCGACACCCCGCGGCGCACCTCGTCATTCGGGGCCAGCCAGAGGGCATAACCGAGGAACTTGCGGCCAAACGCACTCGCCACCGCACTCTTGCTCTCGTTGACGCTCAAGTGCAGCCGTCCATACAGACGCTTCAGCCAGGCCATCACGCGTTCACCTGCCTTTTGACTGCGGACGTAGACGTTCGCATCATCGGCGTAGCGCACGAAACAGTGGCCTCTTCGCTCCAGCTCCCGATCCACTTCGTCCAGCAGCACATTCGCCAGCAACGGCGACAGCGGGCCGCCTTGCGGCGCCCCGCAGCGGCTTTTCTCGATCACGTCAGCCTTTAGCGTTCCAGCATCCAGATAGGCGCGGACCAGCCGGATTACCGGCCGGTCCGCTATCCGTTGGCTCAAACGATCAATCAGGATGTCGTGATCGACCCGGTCGAAGAACTTCTCCAGGTCCACATCCACCACGATCCGCCGTCCTGACGCGACATAACGCTGCGCCGCGAGAATCGCGCCGTGGGCGTTACGACCCGGACGGAAACCGTAGCTGTGTTCACTGAAGGTGGGATCGAGGAGCGGCTGCAAGACTTGCAGCAGCGCTTGCTGGATCAGCCGGTCGGTGACCGTCGGAATACCCAGCTCGCGTTCGCCACCATCGGGCTTGGGAATCACCACGCGGCGTACCGGGCTGGGCCGATACGCCCCTGACAGCAGCTGATGGCGAATCCCGGCCCACTCGGTCAGCAGGTGCTCGGCCGTCTGCTCAATATCCAGACCGTCGACACCCGCCGCCCCCTTGTTAGCCTTGACTCGTTTCCAGGCGCGTTGCAGGTTGCCTCTCGCAAAGGCGCGTTGCAGCAGCCCTTGCCCTGCGCTTTCGGGATCACCTTGCGGGCGCCATGCCTCGTCGCTGACGGAGCGATTCACGGTTTCACCGCTTCTCGTCTGCGTCCGCCCCGCGTTTGGCGGGCATCTGACTTCCGGTCATGTCGCATCAAGATGGCCTCCGGCGCTCTCTCTCGTTCGGCCCTTCGTCGAAAAAAAAACTACTACTACGGCCTCTGCTGACTTCTCGCTCCGGCTGCCGCCGTCGCCCTTTCAGGCACAAGGCGAGATCTCCCCAGGTAAGGACGCAATCCTTCACCGCACAACCGCCGGATCTACGCCGCCGCCCTTTGACCACGAGGGCTTCGCGGCTTTTGGCCCGCTCGCCCTGGTCGGCATCGCCTTGTATCCGGTTCTTGTTCATCGGCTCGCGGCTTCGCTCCACGCTTCCTCCCCACACTTGGTCGCCCTCATGCAGTTGCGCTTCACTTCGTTCGCTGTGGTCAACTCACGGCGGGACTCTCACCCACAAGATTGCGCCCATGCTGGGCGCACCAAAGATCGAGACACCTTGCGGTGCCTCGGTCCAGGCTCTAGCGAGCCGATTACTGGCACAGCCGTAGAACCTTCGGCATCGCCGCGTGGAGCCCCTCAATCCTAGATCCTGGTGCGGGGTGGATACTCATGGACTCGGGCTGTGCCCCACTACAAACCTTGCTCATTTTCTCCCAAAGGCTAATTGATGCTCGCGGGTCGCAGCAGCATTGAAATGTGGCTAAAGGCGCGCTTCTTCAGCCATTAACCTCAGCGAAGATCGGTGCTCAAACTCGGCGTACCGAATCCAGCCAGAGTCGCGTTCGAAGCACTCAGGTACTGAGACCAGAACTGATTGAGCGCGTCCATGGTCTTGCCGGAGCGGTAGGCATGCTTCACCGAATCGGTGACCAGACCAGCGCCCGACACGTAGACACGAGAGCCCTGGAGATCGGCGTACAGCCCTTTGCTTTGCGCGAGCTTCAATTCATTGCTCACGTTGAGCTGCTTGATTTGGTTGGCTGCGTAGAAGCTGGTGTATTCGGAGTGCTCAAGCATGTCGGAGATCAGAAAAATCACCCGATCATTCACGCCTTGCTCACGCTGCATGTCCTCGCCCACTTTTCGCAGGGAGTTCATGATCTCGCTCTTCGGAATGTCCTGACGTGCTTGGCGTAGTCCGTTGACGAACTGTTTGCCAAAACCAGCTTGGAACGCCTTCTTTTGAGTGGTCAGGCATTGGTCCAGGCTACGCAGCTTGCGCTGGCTGACGTCATCACGGATTTCTCCTTCGAGCGGCATGTCCATCTCACCGGCATAGGTTAGCCGCAGGTACTCGCCTGGCAGGAATGCGGAGAAGGTGTATAGCTTCACGCGATCGCCAGCCTGTACGAAGCGATCGATCTGCCCCCAGCTGCTACGCTGCAGATCCTCGGGCATCGGTATGGTTTGGTCGATAATGACCACCAGCTCGCGCCCGTTAGCAGCCGGTTTGATTTCGGTCAGACCGCTACGGTCGTAGCAGCTCTGCAGGTCGTTCCGCTCGGCAGCCAGCGCTGCACAGGGCAGCGCCAGCGCCAAGATCAATGCCTTGGCCGCGTTCACGACAGTACTTCCTCTTTCTTAGCCGGGAACAGGCCCAAAGTTTTCAGAGCAATCTGCTGGTCGCGGATGTCACGTAACTGGGCTTCAGTGACACTCAGAGCACGGCTCGCGGCTGCAAGGCTTTCTTCCGGCAGGCCCGTGACATCATGGAAGTCGGTCGCCTTGATTGCGGCAGCAGGCTCAGCAATCGGAGCAGGGGCGGCAGTCGCTACAACAGGAGCAGGAGCAGCTTCTACTTGCGCGACTGGAGTCTCCGGAGCCGCTTGAGCGGCGGGAGCCGACTGAGTTACAGCTTTGTGCGACACCTTGCCAGCCTTGTACTCGACGTAGGCCAGGAAGTTGCGGTGGGCCGAGTTCTCGCCTTCCAAGGCGCTGAGTACACCATTGTTGGTATGGTCGCGACTGGAAAGCGCTGTCTGCAGACGGCGCAGCTTGTCGTCAGCATGGCTAGCGACGGCGATGCGCTGCTGGTCCATGGCGTCCATCATTTCCTCAGCAGTAGCGTACTCATGAGTGAGGCGCCATGCGGTGTGGGAATGGGTGCCAGCAAAGTGGTACTTGCTGGCCAGCCAGATGCTGATGCCTTGGATAGCGATGTATATCAGGGACAGCATGACGTAGGTGGTCAGGCTGGCCTGGCGGATGGCATCCATCTTGTCTTCGATGGTGGCGTCTTGAGCTTCATCGTTGATGGCCTGGGACTCATCCGGCAGGTCAAACGGCGAGCCAACGCTGCTGTCGCTCTGAACGGATGCCTCAGCTTTCATGCTGTTGACCATCTCAGTCTCAATGCTGTCCAGGGTGGCGGAGCGGACAACAAAGGCGCCAATGGCCATACATGTGACAAAGGCGCCACAAATGATCAACCAGAGGAATTTGCGGGACACGTTGGAGTTAACATCCGCCACACGGTTGAGCAATTGCTCATAGTCAGGCTTGCCGCTGTCGGTGAAAGAATCCTCCAGGTTGATTGCTTTACCAGACTTGAGAGTGCGGGAGCGCTTGCTCGGCTCTTCGCCCTGCCACCAGTGACGTGCACGGGCAATCAGGGTGTTGTGGTGCACGGTATGACCGGCAGCTTCGGCAAAAACAGCCGACGCCACTGCCAGCAGGATGGCTGTGCCGGCCGTCAGAAGGTGACGGTCATTGGTCGAGGCATCCATGTTCATCCAGCCAGCCAGCACATAGGCAAAGCCCATCGCCTCGATCAAGACCAGAGCAACCACCAGGAACAGAACCCAGGCCGGACGCGGAGAACGACCTGCTTCACCGGCCTTGGCCAGGTAGTCGAGAGAGGCGTTATAGGCCTCCGGGCCCTTCATGTACTTCTTGAACTCGCGGTAGTACACGTTAGCGAGAGTAACTTCGTGGTTGATCCAGCCATCGCTATCGACCGATGACGGCTTGCGCGACAGGCGGGCGACAGTACCGATCAGGGGGAAGCTATGCCAAGCACGGATCAGGAAGTAGGAAACCTGTTCCCAGTACTTCCAGACGACCACTGCACTCACGAGAAGCCAGATGACGCCGGCGGTCAGCAATTGGTTTGCGAGGATCAACGATTTGAGTGCAGCTAGTGATAAGTCTTCCATTTAGGACTTCCATGACTTGTTTTATTTGGTTGCAGGGATTGGCACGTAAGTAGCCACATAGGCATCCGAACCGGCGGCATAGAACAGAGCGCCTTCAGTAACCTTGGCGTTGCCCTTGCTGAACACGAGATCCATGCAGGACACGGATGCCTTCGCATCGCGGGCAAACACTCGGTACAGCACCTCGCTTTCACCTTCGTAGGTGTTTGCTACAGCCTTGATCGTCTGCGCCCTGTTTTTGGTGTTTTGGTCGTAGTTCTCAACAACCTGCAGGATCGGCTGACGATCAACTTGTGCGTTCTCGCGCAAGATCGAGACCGGCGACACGGTAACCAAGTGACCGTTAACGGTGTTGGCCCACACGCGGTTGTTGTAGCCCGGTAGGTAATCCCTGGTGGCATGACGCTGCAGAGGTTTGTCATCGGCCATGCTTAGCACTTCACCGGCACTACGCGGCATGTCAGCTTCGCAGCTGGACATTGGCATTTCGCTTGCTCGCGCAGAGCTGATTAGCTCAAAGCCACTGTTCTTCGGCTTGATGTTCTGGGCCATGGACCAGTTGTAAGCATCAGTAGGCTTTCCAGCGAAGTCGACAGCAGGATTTGCCTTGGAAGCAGGCTTGGCAGAGCTGCTGGTGCTGGCGACAGTAGGTGAGGACGTAGACGACTGAGTGGCTGCCGGTGCGCTCGTGGAGGCTGTGGACTTAACAGTCGGAGCGGCAGCAACACTAGCCTTGGGTACTGTGGAGGTACCGTACTGCAGGTACTTGGTGTTGCCTGCCTCGGCCTGCGCACGCATAACCAGCGCTTGATCGTTGGCCAGCTCAACGATTTCTACGCGGCGGTTCTGGCCACGAACGAACACATCGCTGTTATCGGCGATTGGTCGAGAAGACCCTGCACCTTGGTAGTAGATCGAGCTAGCCGGGATGCCAGCAGCTACGAGCACTTTGCCTACGGTTTTAGCCCGACGCTCAGAGAGCTTTTGGTTGTATTCAGCGTTGCCGGTTGCATCGCTGTGGCCAACAACCAGGAGGCGACGCTCCTTCGCTTCTTTGGCCGCTGCTTGCTGGTCAGTCGCCTTAGGCTTGGCGTACATCTCGGCCAGCTTGCTCACTGCACGCTTGCCGCTTTCGGTAAGCTCTGCAGAGTCGGTAGCAAACATGCCGGTGTCTTCGATCTGAGTGACCAATCCCGCTTCTTTCGGGACCGCAGTTGCAATTGCGCCCTCGGCGACGGTTAGCTGCTCGGTCTGGATCTTCAGGTTCTCTTCTTTGGCGATTCGATCCAGCTCTTGAAGGCGGGACTGCCACACGTAGCCGAGCGCACAACCAAGCGCGCCACCAACGGCGACGCCAGCAAGGACACCGTCTTTACCCTTCAGGGCATACCCGGCAGCAGCGCCACCAACGACGCCGACGCCGCAAAGAACTGCCATACCGTAGTCTTTGCCAACGCTATTAACGGATTCCTGTAGGTCTTGCATTTGCTGACTGGAGCAGCCAGCTGCCGTAAGAAAGGCGCAACTGAGCGCCGTAAGGCGAAACGATCTGTGCATGACGGCTCCTTGCCGATCAAACTTCTTGACGGTGGCATTTTGACATCCAGCCACGCGCGGAATTTACAGAGAGATGCAGCACATTGCCACTACAAACCAATCGACTCAGAGTCCTGTTCCTGAGTTGTGCCGTAAGACCTTCTACGAATAGCGAGCCAAATTCGGAGGCATGGATGCATCATCGATTGCCCGGCGGCACGAGCTGTCACCCTGTGAAACCTCCACAGTCGAGTTCAAGCGCAATCGCAGGAAGCTTCCAGATGCCGAATTGATCGAGGCACGGGGCTGACCGGACAGTACCGAGGGGACTGAGCTTTGGTTGGGGGGTCGAGGATGACGGCACGCCACAACGTTGCCAGGCCATCCATCCTCCGCCGATAGTCCGGCCCGCCACGGTCAGTCCCGTGGCCGACCTTGGCCGGTCGCTTGGATATAGGCGCACATGCGCCAGTACGCGTATTGCGGGGGCCACACCTCTGCAACGCCGCGTCATGGCAGTTGTGCGCGGGACACCTTCGGGTGTGCCGGGTCCTATATTCCCGGTCGGCCAACCCGCGCACAGCTGCCCCCCCTCTTGCTTGGCCGCAAGACCGTGGCAGCTCCCGACCCGATATAGGAGCTTCACCTTGCACACGGATTTCCCTCTCCCCTCCCCCGCACTCATTCCCCTGACCGCCAATGCCGGCATCACGCCCGTGCTGCTGCTCGACGGCAACCGCGCCTGTGTGGAGCTGCAGGATTGCGCGGATATGCGCCTGAACGCGGCCCGGGGCCTGTTGCACAGCCTGGCAAGCATGACGCCGGGCGATGTGGATGGGCGCGACCTGATGCACATCGCCGATGCCGCGCAGTTGCTGCTGACCGATGCCTGCGACCTGGTGGCCGCAGCGCGGAAAGCGGCCCGCCGGGAAGCCCGCCGCTGATGGGGGAGCCCCCGAGAATTGAGGCTCCACTGCGCCAGCCACAAGGTACTGCCGCCCACCAACGCCAAGGCATCAGAACAGGTTGCGGAGCACCAGGAAGGCACCGGCGCTGAGCAGCGCGGCGGCGGGCAGGGTGATGATCCAGGCAAGGCCGATGGGTTTCATCAGGCCCCAGTTGGTCTGGCGGTTGACCAGACCGATCCCGAGCACGGCGCCGATCAGGATGTGGGTACTGGATACCGGCAGGCCCATGACCGAGGCCGCCATCACCACCGCAGCAGCAGCCAGTTCGGCAGAGAAGCCTGAAGCCGGATGCAGTTGGGTGAGGTTGTGGCCCACGGTCTGGATCACTTCCTTGCCGATGAACCAGAGGCCGACGATCAGCGCCACGCCGAAGGTGATCATGGCAACGGGGGGGATGGCCGCCTGGGAGCCGGTCTCACCGGTGCGCAGCACGTCGATGATGGCGGCGAAGGGGCCAATTGCGTTGGCGATGTCGTTGGCACCGTGGCTGAAGGCGAAGCCGCAGGCGGTGAACACCTGCATCCAGCTGAAGATGAGGAAGGTGGCGCGGCCCAGGGGTTCGTCCCGCAGGGACCGTGCGAAGACGTAGGTGGACATCCAGACGCCGACGCCGATCATGCCCAGCAGCAGGTAGCTGTTGAGGGTGGTGAGGCCCAGTTCGAGGTTCTTCAGGCCTTTGAACAGCAGCATGGAGCCGATGACCATCGCACCGATGGCAGCCACCAGCGGGACCCAGGTTTCCAGGGCGCGGTGGGAGGCGATGTCTTCACGTTGGCGATCGAGGTGGTAGAGGCCCTTGAAGTAGTCGGACTCCAGGTCCTCAGGGTCGAAGTCACGATCGCTCATCAGCTGCTGGTCGCGCGCCATGGTGTGGGTGTAGGCGACCTTTTGCAGCTCGGAGAGACGATCGAAGCCTTCCTGGTGCTGGGCCTTGTGGGCGCGCTTCTGCTCCCGCAGGGCTTCCAGACGATCTTCGGCACGCTCGTTGTAGGTCAGGATGTGTTTCTTGATCTGGTTGAACAGCACGTAGGCCACCAGGCCACCGAGCAGCGGCGAGAGCACCCAGGAGATGGCGATTTCGCCGATCTTGCCCCACTGCACCAACTCGAACGCGGCCTCTCCTCCCTGCATCAGGATGCCGAGGGCGATGGAGCTGCCGACGATGGCGCCGATGATGGAGTGGGTCGTGGAGACCGGGTAGCCGCGCTTGGTGGCGAACAGCAGCCAGAGGGCGGCGGCGATCAGCGCCGACATCATGATGTAGACGAAGTCGAGCGGCGCTACCTGCATCGCCCCCAGGTCGACGATGCCGCCGCGGATGGTCTGGGTGACGTGGCCACCGGCGATGATGGATCCGGAGACCTCGAACACCGCGGCGACGATCAGCGCCTGCTTGATGGTCAGGGTGCCAGCGCCCACCGAGGTGCCGAAGGAGTTGGCGACATCGTTGCCGCCGATGTTGAAGGCCATGAACACGCCGAACAGCGTGGCCAGGACGAACAGCAGGATATGGTTGCCCTGGACGTAGTCGACGCCCCAGAACAGGAAGTAACCGGTGACGGCGATGAACAGTGCGCTGAAGAACAGGCTGATGGGCGAGATGCCAGGCGTGCCAAGTGGCGACACACTGCGGGTGGTCGGGGGGTTGGTCATGGATGGCTCCGAAGCAGGACCGGTTGTCGTCGAGCCGGAGCCAGGCGGGCCTGGAACTGCCGATCGACGGCGCGAACCCCCTGGGGGTTCGTCGTCGCGCAAATTAAGACAGTTTCATGACCATTTGATGACAGTGCCTACAGCGCCCGTATGACGGGGCCTCTTCCATCCTGGAGCAGCTTCAGGCCAGGTAGTCCTCCACCAGCTTGACCCAGCAATCGGAGCCGATGCGAACCAGCGCGTCGTTGAAGTCGTAGTGGGGGTTGTGGACCGAGCAGCCGTGATATTCGCCCTCGCCGTTGCCCAGCATGAAGTAGCATCCCGGCACCTCGGTGAGCATCCAGGCGAAATCCTCGGTCCCCATCACCTTGGCTGCACGCGGCAGCACGCGCCCAGGCTCGAATAGCGGGGTGAGGCTGGTGCGCAGCAGCTCGGTCTCCGCTTCACTGTTGACCAGTGCAGGCGCGAGCTGGGCAATTTCCAGCTCGATCTCGACGCCGAACAGCTGCTCGTGGCCGCGGACGATCTCCTGCAGCCGCTGGTTGATCTTGCGCTGAGTGGCGTGGGTGTCGGTTCGCACGCTGACCAGCATCCGCGCATCCTCGGGAATGATGTTGTACACGGTGCCCGCCGCCACCGTGCCGATGCTGATGACCGCGTACTCCTCCACCGCGAGGTTGCGCGACTTGATGGTCTGGATGGCGTTGATCAGGCTGGCCAGTACCGGTATCGGATCGACCGCGAGCTCGGGCATGGCACCGTGGCCGCCACGCCCCTTGATGTGGAGCCCAACACGCTCCGAGGACGCCATGGTGAGGCCGAACTGGACCACCGGGATGCCGGGCATGTTGTGCAGGGCGAAGATGGCATCGCAGGGGAAGCGTTGGAACAGACCATCTTCCATCATGGCGCAGGCGCCACAGAGCCCTTCCTCGTCGGGCTGGAAGATGAGATTCAGGGTGCCGTTGAAACGGGGTTCCCGGGCCAGGCGCCAGGCGCCAGGCGGCGGCAAGCAGGATGGCCGTGTGGCCGTCATGGCCGCAGGCATGTATCCGGCCGGGAATGTGGCTGGCATGGGCTAAGCGGTTCTTCTCCTGCATGGGCAAGGCA
Source organism: Pseudomonas sp. BN415 (assembly GCF_029871195.1). Classification (NCBI taxonomy): domain Bacteria; kingdom Pseudomonadati; phylum Pseudomonadota; class Gammaproteobacteria; order Pseudomonadales; family Pseudomonadaceae; genus Pseudomonas; species Pseudomonas sp. BN415. Next base: position 1,186 of record NZ_SSOK01000032.1, on the reverse strand, counting down.
TCCATGTCGGCCCGCAGGCCCAGGCGCCGGCCACCTTCGCCACGACGCAGTATGCCGACCACGCCGTGGCCGCCAATGCCGCGACGCACCTCGTAGCCCCAGGCTTCGAGCCTGCTGGCCACCCGCTCGGCAGTGAGGGGGTGTCGCCGCCCAGCTCCGGGGCTTGATGGATATCGCGGCGCAGTTGGACGAAGGCGTCGAGGTCCAGCTCGGCGCCGGGTTGAATCAATGCATTCATGGGGTCACTCCCGTCCGGGGTTTTCAGGGAACAAGGCCAGGCAGGCCAGGCTGATGGCGCCACCGGCCAGGAGGTAGAGGGCCGGTGCCTGGGGGTTGTCCAGGGCGCAGGTCCACCAGTTTGAGGCGTACGCGGGGGGTTCGCCTGGAAGACGGTGAGACTTTCCTCGAGCCCATCCAGCATGGCGGTCAGCGAGGTGACACGGATGGAAATTTCTCCAACTGTCATGGCCTGGATGTTCTCGGCCTCTATCTGCAGGCGCCGCAGGCTCTACACTGCCAGTTGAGCGTGGCGGATGACCCGCCGCCCTTCCTCGGTCAGCGACATGCCCTTGTAGGAGCGCTGCAGCAGCGTGAGCCCAAGCTCCCTTTCCAGGTCTTTGATGGAACGGCTCAGCGCGGGCTGGGTGTAGGTGCCATGGAGCAGGGGCACGGCATCGCAGTCCCTCTGCTCCAGCCAATTGGCCGGCGTCATGTTGGCGCTGTCCAGCAAAGGCGACAACTCTTGGAATATCCAGTCGGGCGCAGGGTGTTGTGGGTGGCTGGCCTGCTCGGCAAGTAAGCGGGCTTCAAAGCCGGAAGCGGGGGCGAGGCCAGTCTCGGTTAACTGCATGCCGATGGTGCCGCCGGTATAGAGCACCAGTAACTTGCGGGCGGGGGACATGTCTTCTCCGTTCTTATTGGTCCTGCAGTCCCAGCCATCCTAATACCGCAAAGGGCAACGGCCTAAGGCACGAAGGGATATTTTGCGATCCAGTTTTTCCGGCTCACAAAGACAAACCCCCGACCCGCTTACGCGGATCGGGGGTTTGGGATAGAAGCTTGACGATGACCTACTCTCACATGGAGAAGCTCCACACTACCATCGGCGATGCGTCGTTTCACTGCTGAGTTCGGGATGGGATCAGGTGGTTCCAACGCTCTATGGTCGTCAAGCAATTCGGTTGGG
>NZ_SSOK01000031.1:0-128845 GCF_029871195.1 Pseudomonas sp. BN415 | reverse complement strand
CCCGCCCTCGGCATCCGGGGTGCTCACCTCCACGGTGGGGATGTCGTTGCTGCCGGTGATGGTAAGGGTCAGCGTCGAATTGCTCGGGTCGCCGTCAGCATCCTGCATGGAATAGGCGTATTGCAGGGTCACCTGCTGGCCTTCGGTCAGGGCTTCCACCGCTGCCGAACCATTGGCCAGCACGAAGCTGTAGCTGCCGTCGGCGTTCAGGGTCACCACGCCATAGGGGGTGTTCACCAGCAGGCTGCCATTCTCGCCTGCGGTGGCACCGGCCACCCCGTTCCAACTGGTGAAGGCCTTCGGTTGGTCGGCACCACCCACGTCGTTGCCCAGCACATTGCCGGACAGGCTCGACGGTACGCCGTTCTCCGTCAGGCTGCCGCTGTCCGGGTTGGCCTGCGGCACATCGTCGACGATCTCGATGCTGACATTGGTCGAAATCGGTAGCCCCAGGCCGTCGCTCAAACTGATGAGAAATCCATCTCGCTCCTCGCCTGCGGCGAGGTCGGAAATGGGCCTGGTCAGCGTGTAACTGAAGCTGAAGGTGCCGGTGGAAGCATCGAATCCGGTGATTCGGACAGTGCCAAAAGCCGCTTCGAACCCCCCGCCGATCAAGCTGGCAAGCGGATGCTCCGGGTCGATCTGCAGGTCCAGGCCACCAACGCCCAGGCTCTTCAACTTGTCCAGGCCGTCAGGGTCCCGAATCGTGAAGGTGCCATGCACCACATTGCTGCCATCGCCTTCGCTGGAACCGCCAGGCAGGCCACGCTCGAACACCCGGACGACACCGCCCTCGGCATTGGGGAAATTGACTTCCACAGTTGGAACGTCATTTTGGCCGACGATGGTAATGGTCAGATTTGCGGAGCTCTGGTCGCCATTGCCGTCCTGGATGCTGTAGCCGAAGTCGAGGTTGACGGTCTCCCCTTCGCCCAGCCCTTCGACTGCCGGCGTACCGTTGGCCAGTTCAAAGTTGTAGCTGCCGTCGGGGTTCAGGGTCACCACACCATACGGTGTGCTCACCAGCAGGCTGCCGTTCGGACCGCTGGATGCACCTGGGGCTTGCCAGGAAAGGAACTGCGTTGGCAGATCGGGGCCGCCGTCATCGTTATCCAGCACATTGCCCTGCACGCCTTCGACGCCCTCTTCGACCGTCTGGGCATCATCTTCGGCGACCGGCACACCGTTGACCGGAGGTACGACCACCTCCAGATCCTCTGCCGCAATGGCGACATCGGGATTGGGAAACTCGGGAACCGAGCCGATTGGGCCAGTAGGGAAGCCGATATTGGGATCGACCCTGCCTGCGGTCTCTCCCAACAGCACGAAGGAGTGACCGCCACCGGCGTTACCGGAACCACCGCTACCCGAGCCCGGCCCGGCCGCAGTTGCTTCGGCGGCCTGGGTCGGGTCAACACCCGCCTCGATGGCGGCCTGCAGCTTCTCGACGTCGGTGAGGTCCTGCTCACTGGGTGTGGCGGCGGAATCGTCGGCGACGGGCTGGGTGGCAACTGGGGTGCCGGCCAGCAAGCCGTTGTTCAGTGCCATGCTGCTCTCACGGCCGAGCACCAGTTCCTGGCCGTTGGCCAGGGCCACTGCCACCGCGCCCTGGGCGCCAGTGACCAGTTGCTCGCCAGCGAATACCCGATCGCCTTCGGTGAGCAAGCGGCGTGAACCATCCGCTGCCACTGCGAAGACTTCACCTACGACCTGCCGAACGACCCCGATTGATCCAGCCATGACTCCTTCCTCCCGCACCGCGTGCTGCCAAACGGGCAGCGCCGACACTAGTCAATGAGAGTCACAGCACGTCAAACCGGACATCGGTCCGCTGAAGAAGCGTCAGAGAGAAGAGGCTCACACCCGTACAAAACCACGCAATGTCAATAAAACGTCACGCAGTCCGACGTCGCCCTTCTCCGTCGGATTTACCCCGCCCTGAGTTCCTTGATATGTGCTTGACCACATTTGGCACCCGCAGGTGGGACCTGTAGGCCCCAAAACATGCGATCTGCTGGCAAAAAGATGTCTTGGATTTCCGACGAGTGCATAAGAATTTTTCCTGATAGTGCATGTGAAAATTTCTTCTTAGCCCCTTCGAAAGTTGTTCTTAGCTCTGATGTTACAAGCCTGAAACGGTTTGCCATGGATTTCCGCCAATTTTTCGGCGCCAGGAAGCAAAAATCGGACATGGAGAACGACAAAAAATGCGCACTTTCACCCCCCTGTGGTCCAGCGTTCTGCTTGCCATGGCAGCCACGCAAATCCAGGCCATGACGCTCACGGACGCGATCCAGAGCACCTTGGACAAGCACCCCGAACTCCTCGCCAGCGCCCAGGATCGACTGGTGGCAGACGAAGAGGCGAAAGTCGCCAAAGGTGGGTACTTGCCGACCGTCGACCTGATAACCGGTGTAGGTCGGGAGCAGAGCGACAGCCCCTCCACACGAGCACTCGGTGATCACAACAAGGAAACCCTGAATTTCCGTGATGCCGAACTGCGTCTGCGGCAAATGTTGTTCGATGGTTTCAACACGCCCAACGAGGTGGATCGCACCAAGGCCGTGGTCAATTCACGCGCCTACTTCACCTTGGGTACCGCCGAGAGCCTGGCGCTGCGCACCGTCGAGGTGTACCTGGACGTTCTCAAGCGTCGTGAGATGGTGGCCCTGGCCAAGAACAACCTGATGGCCCACGAGCGTATCCACGACCAGATCGGCCTGCGCAGCGAGCGCGGTGTGGGCAGCACCGCCGACTTCGACCAGGCCGAAGCGCGCCTGGCCCTGGCCAAGAACAATCTCTACACCGAAGAAGTGAACCTGGCCGACGCCGAAGCCAGTTTCTACAGCGCCGTAGGCATGCCGGCCGACGAGCTGGTGACACCGGCCACCATCAAGGGTGAGATGCCCGCCGACCTGATGGCCGCGCGTCAGGGCGTGATGGAAACCAATCCCCTGCTGAAATCGGCCCAGTCCGATGTGCAGGCCGCCGAGAGCCAGTATGAGTCTGCCAAGTCGCCCTTCTACCCGCGCCTGGACGCCGAGTTGGCCACCACCGCTGACGACAACGTGCAGGGCGATGAGGGTCACTACAACACCTGGCGGGCCGGTGTGGTGATGAACTACAACCTGTTCAACGGCATGCGCGACAAGGCCCGGTTGCAAGCCGCGGCCCACCAGATCAACCAGTCCATGGACATCCGCAACAACGCTCTGCGGGTGCTGAACGAAAACCTTGCCCTGGCCTGGAACGCCATGGAAAACGCCCGCAAGCAGACCCCCGAGGCACGCGCCTACGCCGACTACACGGCCCGCGTCCGTGAGGCTTACCAGCAGCAGTTCGGCCTCGGCCAGCGCACCCTGCTGGACCTACTGGACAGCGAGAACGAACTCTTCACCGCCAACCGCCGCTATGTGGAGGTGCGCTACACCGAAGAGTTTTCCATGTACCGGGTGATTTCGGCCATGGGCGACCTGCTGCGCCGCCAGAAGGTCGTGGTCCCGGCTGAAGCCGTCGCCCTCACCGAGGTGAAGAGCGAAGCCCAGTTGCCGGATATGAAGTGAATCAGTATGGGAGTCCAGGACCATGACCACCATGGAACGGACTGACAGTCCCAGAGATCCGCGACAGGGCCATGACGACCCGCTGCTCGACGGCCTGCTGATCCTATGCCGACTGCATGGTCGTGCCGCCAGCCGCGCCAGCCTGAGCAGCGGCCTGCCGTTGCCGGGCCAGCGCCTGTCTGCGGAACTGCTGCCTCGCGCGGCAGCGCGCGCCGGTTTGCAGGGCCGTCTGCTGCGCCGCGAACTAGACGCCATCTCTCCACTCAACCTGCCGCTGCTGCTATTGCTCAAAGGCGGCCGCAGCGCGGTGCTGACCCGCTTCGACGACAAGGGCCGCGCGCTGATCCTGCCCTGCGAAGCCGACGGCGGCGAGCAATGGGTGCCCCGCGACATACTGGCCCTGGAATACAGCGGCCAGGCCCTGTTCGCTCGCCCGCGCCATGAACTGGAGGATGCCCACGCGCCGCTCGTGCCCCGGGTAACCTCCTGGTTCCGCGACACCTTGCGGCTATCCCGCTGGCTCTATGCCGATGCCATGCTGGCAAGCCTGCTGATCAACCTGCTGGGCATGCTGGTGCCGTTGTTCGTGATGCAGACCTACGACCGCGTAGTGCCCAACCAGGCCACCTCGACGCTCTGGGTACTGACCATCGGCCTGCTCATTGGTACTGGCTTCGACCTGCTGCTGCGGGTGCTGCGCGCCAACCTGCTGGACAACGCCGGCAAGAAGACCGACGTGGTGCTTTCGGCGACGCTGTTCGAACGCATCATCGGCATGTCTATCAAGGCGCGGCCGTCCACCATCGGGGGCTTTGCCCAGAGCATCCACGACTTTCAGGGGTTGCGGGAATTTCTCACTGCGGTGACCCTCACCAGCCTGATCGACCTGCCCTTCTCGGTGCTGATGCTGCTGGTGATCGGCCTGCTCGGAGGGCCCCTGGTGGTCATCCCGCTCCTGGCCTTCCCGCTCACCGCGCTCTTCGCCTGGATCATCCAGACGCGCCTGCGCGACACGGTGCAGCGCAGCCTGACCTTGGGCGCCGAACGCCAGGCGCTGCTGATCGAAACCCTCTCGGGCCTGGAAACCCTCAAGGCCTGCGGCGCCGAAAGCGAGCGCCAGCATCGCTGGGAACACACCCACGGCGCCCTCACCCGGCTCGACAGCCATGCCCGTTTCCTCTCCGCCCTGGCCACCAACGGCACCCTGTTCATGCAGCAGTTCGCCGGCCTGGCAGTGATAGTCGCCGGGGTCTACAGCATCATCGCCGGCAACCTCAGCGTCGGTGCGCTGGTGGCCTGCTACATGCTCAACAGCCGCGTGCTCTCGCCACTTGGGCAGATCGCCGGGTTGATAACTCGCTACCAGCAGGCGCGTCTGACCATGAAATCCACCGACGCCCTGATGACCCTGCCCCAGGAGCGTGAGGCCATCCAGCAGCCGCTGGAGCACCAGGTGTTCAAAGGCAATCTGGACATTTGCCAGGTGGAGTTCCGCTACCCGGGGCAGACCACCCCGGCGCTCAACAAGGTCAGCCTGCGCCTGGCCGCCGGAGAGCGCGTCGGCATCATCGGCCGCAGCGGCTCGGGCAAGAGCACCCTGGCGCGCCTGATTCTCGGTTTCTACGCGCCGGACGAAGGCCAACTGCTGCTGGATGGCATCGACCTCCGGCAGACCGACATTGGCGACCTGCGCCAGCAGATCGGCTACGTCAGTCACGACCTGCCGTTGCTGGCCGGCAGCCTGCGCGACAACCTGACCCTGGGCGCGCGCTACGTAAGCGACGAGCGCATGCTCGAAGTCGCGGAAATGACCGGCGTCGGCGAGCTCGCCCGCCAACACCCGCAAGGTTATGACCGGCCGGTGGGCGAGCGCGGCCAGCTGCTTTCCAGCGGCCAGCGCCAGGCCGTGTTGCTGGCCCGCGCACTGCTGCTCGACCCACCCCTGCTTGTGCTCGACGAACCCACCAGCGCCATGGACAACAGCAGCGAAGAACAACTGCGGCAGCGCCTGGCGACCTGGTCTGCGGGCAAGACATTTATCCTCATCACCCATCGCAGCTCGATGCTGGCGCTTGTCGATCGCCTGGTGGTACTGGACAACGGCCAGGTGGTCGCCGACGGGCCCAAGGACACCGTCATCGACGCCCTGCGCAAAGGCCGCATCGGCCAGGGCAATGCCTGAGGAGACACGCCATGGCCAGCGCAGAAAAGTCCACCCCCTACTTCGGTCGCCGCAACCGCGCCGATACCGCGTTCATGCCGGAAGTGGCCGGCGCCATGCTGGAAGACTCGCCACGGGCCACCCGCATCACGGTCTGGGTGGCGTGTACCCTGCTGCTGGTGGCGCTGATCTGGGCGCACTTCGCGGTGCTGGAGGAAGTGACCACCGGTGAAGGCAAGGCGATCCCCTCCAGCAAGGTGCAGGTGATCCAGAACCTGGAAGGCGGCATCGTCTCGGAAATCCTCGTGCGCGAGGGCCAGGTGGTGGACAAGGGCGCTGTGCTGCTGCGCCTGGACGACACCCGCTTCCTCTCCAACAAGGGCGAGAGCGAGGCTGACAGGCTGGCCCTGACGGCCCGCGTCGAACGCCTTTCAGCCGAAGCCGAGGGGCGCGAACTGGCCCTGCCCGAAGAGATCATGCGCGAGGCGCCGCAACTGGCCGAGGACGAAACATCGCTGTACCGGGCACGCGCCCAGCGCCTCGAAAGCGAGCAGCGCATTCTCAGCGAACAGCTGCGGCAGAAGAAGCAAGAACTGGCCGAGTTCCGTTCCAAGAGCGGGCAGTACCGCTCCAGCCTGGGGCTGATCCAGCAAGAGCTGAACATGTCCCAGCCCCTGGTGAAGGCCGGCGCCATCTCCCAGGTGGAGATCCTCCGCCTGCAGCGCAGCGCCGTGGAAACCCGTGGCGAACTGGAGGCGACCAACCTGGCCATCCCTCGCGCCGAATCGGCCATGTCCGAGATCGAGCGGAAGATGGAGGAAAGCCAGCTTGCCTTCCGCTCCGACGCCTTCAAGGAACTCAACGAGGTGCGCACCGAGCTGTCGAAAATAACCTCCACCGGCAAGGCCATCGACGACCGCGTCAGCCGCACCACCGTGGTGTCTCCGGTACGCGGGGTGATCAAGCAGCTCAAGGTGAACACCATCGGCGGCGTGGTGCAGCCCGGCAGCGACCTGGTGGAAGTGGTGCCGCTGGAAGACAGCCTGCTGATCGAAGCGCGCATCCGTCCGCAAGACGTGGCCTTCCTGCACCCCGGCCAGAAAGCCATGGTCAAGTTCACGGCCTATGACTACACCATCTACGGCGGCCTCAAGGCCGATCTGGAGCTGATCAGCGCCGACACCATCCAGGATGAGGAAGGCAAGAGCTTCTACTTGATCCAGGTGCGTACCGATAAGAATCACCTGGGCAAGGACGACCACCCGCTGCTGATCATCCCCGGCATGGTCGCCACGGTGGACATCATCACTGGCCAGAAGACCGTGCTGGACTACCTGCTCAAGCCGGTGCTGAAAGCCCGGCAGGAAGCGATGCGCGAGCGGTGAGGCGATGCAGTCCCGTAGGGTGGAAATCGCTTTTCATTTCCACCATTCGGAATCCGGCGTGACGCCGATGGTGGATGAATAAAGCGTCATCCACCCTACATCTAGCGATTGACCATCGGGCCAAGAGCCTTGTAGGAGCTGGCTTGCCAGCGAAACACTGCCATTCGCTGGCAAGCCAGCGCCTACGGGCCATGCAGCTACTTGCAACACGTAATGCAGACGGAGCTATTTCAATCGCCAAGCAGAACGAGTTCCTACCCCTTCGACTCCCTGCATTTCCCACTAGCCCTCACCCCAACCCTCTCCCAAAGGGGGAGGGAGCTTGCTTGTGCGCCCCTTCGGGATTCATTCACCATCCCCGTGGTTCTTCCTGAAAGTCTCCTCCCCCATCGCCTCGATCTGTCCCTGAATCAGCGCTTCGAACGGCCGTAGCAGGTCGTCGTAGCGCGCTGGCGCTTCGACGATATCGAGGGCAGCAACAATAGCTTCGAGAGTGGACAAGGCACCCGCCATGGGCGCCTTGCGCAAGCGGTAGCGGGAGGTCAGCCCCTCGGGCAGGGTCACCCGTGGCAGGGCTTGGAGTTCGGGGTTGAGGTAGAGCAACTTGCGCGCCTTGCGCCAGGTGCCATCGGGCACCACCAGCAGCAGTGGGCGCGGATCGGTGGCCCCCATTTCGCCCACCGGCCGGGCCGCCTCGCCGGGAAACAAGAGGCAGGCGCGGTAGTCCGGATCGGCGAGTGTGTCGGCCAGATCGGCGAAGCGCTCGCCCACCCGCAACTCCGCATTCGCCAGCCCCAGGGCTGCCAGGCGCGCGGTGTTCAGGGCATGGCTCACCTCGCTCGGATGCTGCAACAGCAGCACGCGGGTACGGCTGGCCAGATGCGGAATCAGCGGGCACAGGCAATGGGTTTCGGGTCGCTGACAGCGCGGGCATTGAGGGCGGGGCATGAAGGGTCTCCTGAGAGGCGCATTCTGCCACAGGGTGTCCAGGCGACACGCTGGGGCGGCTACACCACCCTTGGCGAATGAATGAATTCGCCCCGACAAGGAACTCGCGGGTGAAGCCGCCAAACATAAGGCACAACGCAAAAACTCTGCGAACGTCAGCGCAGGTTCAACTGGGCCCGCAACAAGTCACGGAAGGTGAGGATCAATGGCTCCTTGGCCCGCCCCCGGCGCAGGATCATGGAAAACGGCGCCTGGTAGCCGAAGGTCGCCGGCAGCAGGACCCGCAGGCGCTTCTGCTCGACCCAGGGCTGAGCGTAGTGCTCGGGCAGGTAGCCGATGTAGGCGCCGGACAGCACCAGGATCAGTTGCGCTTCCATGGATTCCACTGTCGCCGCGCTGTGCTTGAAGCCGTGGCGCGCCAGTTCTGCCTGGCTCCAGTAGCCACGCCCCACCATGCGCTGCTGAGTGATGAGCTCGCCAGGAATGCGCCGCTCGTTGTACAGCGGGTGGCGCTCACTGCAATAGAGCCAGTGCTGTTCGCGGTAAAGTGGCTGGTAGACCAGGCCGTTCATCCGCGTGGAGAACGCGCCGATGGCCAGGTCCAGGCGGTTGTCGAGCACACCGAGCTGCAGATCGTAAGGGCTCATCACCGAGAGGTGCAGGTGCACCGCCGCGTGCTCTTGGCTGTAGGCGCCGATCACTTCAGCCAGCGGCAAAGCGGGATCGCTCACTGTGGAGTCGAGCACACCGAGATTCAGCGTGCCGCGCAGCTCGCCCTTGAGAGACGCGGAGTAGCGCTCGAAGCTTTCCAGCTCGCCCAACAGACGCAGGGTCTCCTGGTAGTACAGCTCGCCTTTGCTGGTCAGGCTGAACCCGCCCCGCCCGCGATGGCAAAGCGTCAGGCCCACCTGCCCTTCCAGCTGGCTCATGTAGGTGCTGATGGCCGAGGTGGAGAGGTTCAATTCCTGCTGCGCGGCGGCGAAGCCCTGGTTGCGGACCACGCTGGCGAAGATGCGCAGGAGTTTCAGGTCGGGCATGGCGGTGGACATGGGGGCTCCGGATAGGCCGAGAACAATGCAGGGTCCCTTCCTGTGGGGGCGAAATCATTCGCTGAGCAGGCCGCAGGCCTGCCAATGCAATGTCTCATGGGGCCGCTGCGCGTCCCTTAGCGAATGAACTCGCCCCCACAAGAACCGGTGTTCGCCACCAGCCGCGGCAGTGTACCCGCTCCCGATAGTTTAGAAATCCTTGAAGTAATTATTTGCAGCCAGCGATTTTTCAGTGATGGCACTGTCACCAGAATCCCCCCACTACCTACAACCACAACAACCGTGAGGCCACCCCGTGGACAAGAAACTCCATCAGCCCCTGGGCGGCAATGAAATGCCCCGTTTCGGCGGCATCGCCACCATGATGCGCCTGCCCCACATTCAAACTCCCGCCGAACTCGACGCCCTGGATGCCGCCTTCGTAGGCGTTCCGCTGGACATCGGCACCTCCCTGCGTTCCGGTACCCGCTTCGGCCCCCGCGAAATCCGCGCCGAATCGGTGATGATCCGCCCGTACAACATGGCGACCGGCGCAGCGCCCTTCGATTCGCTGAACGTGGCCGACATCGGCGACGTTGCCATCAACACCTTCAACCTGCTGGAAGCCGTGCGCATCATCGAGCAGGAATACGACCGCATCCTCGGCCACGGCATCGTCCCGCTGACCCTGGGCGGCGACCACACCATCACCCTGCCGATCCTGCGTGCCATCAACAAGGTGCACGGCAAGGTGGGCCTGGTGCACATCGACGCCCACGCCGACGTCAACGACCACATGTTCGGCGAGAAGATCGCCCACGGCACCACCTTCCGCCGCGCCGTGGAAGAAGGCCTGCTGGATTGCGACCGCGTGGTACAGATCGGCCTGCGCGCCCAGGGCTACACCGCTGAAGACTTCAACTGGAGCCGCAAGCAGGGCTTTCGCGTGGTCCAGGCCGAAGAGTGCTGGCACAAGTCGCTGGCACCGCTGATGGCTGAAGTCCGCGAAAAAGTCGGCGGCGGCCCGGTTTACCTCTCCTTCGACATCGACGGCATCGACCCGGCCTGGGCGCCCGGTACCGGCACCCCGGAAATCGGCGGCCTGACCACCATCCAGGCGATGGAAATCATCCGTGGCTGCCAGGGCCTGGACGTCATCGGCGGCGACCTGGTCGAAGTCTCCCCGCCCTACGACACCACCGGCAACACCTCGCTGCTGGGCGCCAACCTGCTCTACGAAATGCTCTGCGTCCTGCCGGGCGTTGTGCGTCGTTGAGCGCAGCCATGACCGGGCAGCAACAGGTACTGGAGGACGCCAGCTTCGTCCTCCACACCTGCGACAAGCCGCTGTCCCCTGGCACTGCTGACGACTCTTCAGGAACCAGCCCTTAGCCACGGCCCCAAAGGCCCGCTCAGGTTTCTCCTGAAGCTGCATAAGAACGAAACAGCTCCACTTTATTGCGACTGCCTACAACAACAACCACTGCAATACGCCTTGAAGGAGTTAACGATGAGCAATCGTCCGCTGAAACTGTTTGCCCTCGCCGGTCTGTTCGCCGCCACCCTCAGCGGTGGCGCCATGGCCGCCGACGCCAAGCCCTCGTTCGTGAGTTCGGGAAGTTTCCAGGTCTGTTCCGACCCGACTTTCCCGCCGCTGGAGTTCTTCGAGAAAACCGGTGACCGCGAACCCAGTGGCTTCGACGCGGACCTGATTCGCGCCCTGGCCAAGCACTGGGGCGTGAAACCTCGCTTCATCGTCACCGAGTTCACCGGCCTGCTCCCGGGCCTGGATGCCAAGCGTTGCGACGCGGTGATCAGCGGCACGCTGATCACGCCTGAGCGCACCCAGAAGCTGAACGCCGTGGCCTACCTCGCCAGCGCCACCATCGTCTTTGGCAGCGGCAAGAGCGACCTCACACTGAACAGCCTGGACGACCTCTCCGGCAAGGTGGTGGCGGTGCAGTCCGGCACCCGCTACGTGACCATCATGGAAAAGCTCAATGCTGACCTGAAGGCCGCTGGCAAGGCCCCGGCCACCCTGCAGACCTATCCGAAAGGCAGTGACGTGGCCCAGCAGGTACTGGTTGGCCGCGCCGCCGCCGGCCTGTCCCAGGACACCGAACTGGCCTACCGCGAACTGCAGACCCCTGGCCAGTTCAAGACCCTCTACGCGTTCCCCGAAAAGGACATCTTCGGCGCCTACATGCGTCCGAGCCCGGAAGACAAGAAAGCCGTCGAGGACGCCGTGTCAGCCCTGAAAGCCGACGGCACCCTCAAGTCCATCGCCGAGAAATGGAAGCTCGATCCAGCCAACCTGGAAACCGCCGCGCAGTAAGCAAGGCCAACGGCCCGCCCCTCTCCCGCTTGCGGGGGAGGGTGCAACGGCACGCTTCCATTTACGCAGGACACGTACATGAACTTCGATGTGACTGTCTTCTGGGACGCCCTGACGTCCTGGCACTTCTTCCAGGGTGCTTGCATCACCCTGGTGCTGGCCCTGGTGTCCCACTCGGTGGGCATCCTGATTTCCATTCCCTGCGCCCTGGCCCTGGACGGTCCGGCGAGCGTGTGGCGCAGCACGCTGCGCGGCGTACTCAGCGTATTCCGCGGCGCCCCGACGCTGCTGCAACTGTTGTTCGTGTGGAACGCCCTGCCGCAGTTCTTCCCGGTGTTCCGTGAAGAATGGTTCACCCCCTTCATCGCTGCCTGGATCGCGCTGTCGCTCAACGAAGCCGCCTACCAGGTGGAAATCAACCGCGCCGCGCTGAAATCCGTGGACAAGGGCCAGTACGCCGCCGGTCACGCCCTGGGCCTGTCGCGCTGGCACACCTTCCGTTACGTCATCATGCCGCAGGCCGCGCGCATCGCCGTACCGCCAACCGCCAACGAGTTCATCACCCTGCTGAAGATCACCTCGCTGGCTTCGGTCATCTCGCTGCAGGAACTGATGGCGGTGACCTCGCAGACGGTCTCCACCACCTTCCAGTTCTCCGAGTACTACGCCGTCGCGCTCGTTTACTACCTCGTCATGGTCTACACCCTGACCTGGATGCAAAGCGGACTCGAACGACGCCTCTCCTGGGATGCCCAGGGCAGTGCCAGCAGCAAATCCGTCGGCCTGGTGCAACGCACCCTGGCTCGCATGCGCCGTATCTGAGGACTCCGCCATGAACGAAATCATTCGTCTGCAGAACGTCGGCAAGCGCTATGAGGATTTCCAGGTGCTGCAGGGCATCGACCTGTCGGTGCGCCAGGGCGAGAAGATCGTCATCTGCGGCCCGTCGGGCTCCGGCAAGTCGACCCTGATCCGCTGCATCAACCGCCTCAATCCCCATGACAGCGGCACCATCATTGTCGAGAACCAGGACATCTCCACCAAGGCCGGAAGCGACCACGTGCGTCGCGAAGTGGGCATGGTGTTCCAGAACTTCAACCTGTTCCCCCACATGACGGTGCTCGAAAACTGCACCCTGGCGCCGATGAAGGTCCGTGGCATGTCGCGCAAGGAGGCCGAGGAACTGGCCCTGCGCTACCTCAACCGCGTACATATCGGTTCCCAGGCGTACAAGAAGCCCGGCCAGCTCTCCGGCGGCCAGCAGCAGCGCGTGGCCATCGCCCGCGCCCTGTGCATGAACCCCAAGGTGATGCTGTTCGACGAGCCCACCTCGGCGCTGGACCCGGAAATGGTCGGCGAAGTGCTGGAAGTGATGACCGAACTGGCCCAGGACGGCATGACCATGCTCTGCGTGACCCACGAAATGGGCTTCGCCCGCAAGGTGGCCGACCGCGTGGTGTTCATGGACGCCGGCCAGATCGTGGAAACCGCCACGCCCAGCGAGTTCTTCGACAACCCCCAGCATCCGCGTACCCGCGCATTCCTTTCGCAGATCCGTCACTGATGAACGCACAGAACGAAGCCATCCTGCGCCGTGACCTGGCGGCCGCCTACCGGCTGGCCGCGCTCTTCGGCTGGGACGACACCCTCTACACCCACTTTTCGGTTCGCCTGCCGGGCGTCGAGCCGCGGTTCCTGATCAACCCGTTCGGGCTGATGTTCGAGGAAATCCGCGCCAGCGACCTGATCGTGGTCGACATGCATGGCCGGGTGCTGGAAGGCAACGCCGACTACAACGTCGCGGGCTTCACCATTCACAGCGCCGTGCACATGGCCCGCGCCGATGCCCACTGCGTGATCCACACCCATACCCTGGCGGGCATGGCGGTGGCCGCGGCGGACAACGGCCTGGCCCAGCTCAACCAGATCAGCGCCGAGTTTCACCAGCGGGTGGGTTACCACACCTACGAAGGCATCGCCCTGGACCTGGGTGAGCGGGAGCGACTGGTGGCATCGCTGGGCGACAACATCGCCCTGATGCTGCGCCATCACGGCCTGCTCAGCGTCGGCGCCAGCGTCGCCGACGCCTTCTACGTCATGTACTACCTGAACAAGGCGTGCGAGATACAGATCGCCGCCTCCACCCTGCGGGGCATCCGCGAGATGCCCAACGAGCTCAGCGTGCATGCCTGCGAGCAGTTCCAGGCGAGCGAGTGGCAACGCCAGCTGGTCTGGGAAGCCTGGCTGAGAAAGCTCGAGCGGGAGTGCCCCGAATACAAGGAATAGGAAAAGCAGGATTGCTTGAAACGGCGCAGTGTGAAGCGTTGCGTGCCTTTGCAACACCTGTCGCGGCCTAAAAAGTCGTGACAACAACAATAGTAAGAGAGACCTGAAATGGCTTTGGATTTATTCGTAGTACTCCTATACGTAGCTGCCATGCTCGCACTGGGCTGGTACGGCATGCGCCGCGCCAAGACCCGTGAAGACTACCTGGTCGCCGGGCGCAACCTGGGCCCGGGCTTCTACCTCGGCACCATGGCCGCCACGGTTCTCGGCGGCGCCTCCACCATTGGCACCGTTCGCCTGGGCTACGTCCACGGTATTTCCGGTTTCTGGCTCTGCGCCGCCCTGGGCCTGGGCATCATCGGTATCAGCCTGTTCCTCGCCAAGCCGCTGCTGAAGCTGAAGATCTACACCGTCACCCAGGTGCTGGAACGTCGCTACAACCCAACGGCGCGCCACGCCAGCGCCGCAATCATGCTGGTCTACGCCCTGATGATCGGTGCGACCTCCACCATCGCCATCGGCACCGTCATGCAGGTGCTGTTCGACATGCCGTTCTGGATCGCCATCCTGATCGGCGGTGGCATCGTGGTCGCCTACTCCACCATCGGTGGCATGTGGTCCCTGACCCTGACCGACATCGTGCAGTTCCTGATCATGACCATCGGCCTGGTATTCATCCTGATGCCGATGTCCATCAGTGATGCAGGCGGCTGGGACGCTCTGGTCGAGAAGCTTCCGGCAAGCTACTTCTCCATGACCGCCATCGGTTGGGACACCATCATCACCTACTTCCTGATCTACTTCTTCGGCATCTTCATCGGCCAGGACATCTGGCAGCGCGTGTTCACGGCCCGTAGCGAAAGCGTGGCCAAGGTCGCCGGCACCGCCGCTGGCGTCTACTGCGTGCTCTACGGTCTGGCCGCCGCTGCGATCGGCATGGCCGCCAAGGTGCTGCTGCCCGACCTGGACAACGTCAATAACGCCTTCGCCAGCATCGTTCAACTGAGCTTGCCGGATGGCATCCGTGGCCTGGTGATCGCCGCTGCCCTGGCCGCCCTGATGTCCACTGCCAGCGCCGGCCTGCTGGCCGCCTCCACCACCGCCGCGCAGGACCTGTGGCCGCTGTTCACCGGCCGCAAGGGAGAGGAAGGCAGTGCCCATGAAAACCGCATCTTCACCCTGCTGCTCGGCCTGGTGGTCCTCGGTATCGCCCTGGTCGTCAGCGACGTGATCAGCGCCCTGACCCTGGCGTACAACCTGCTGGTGGGCGGCATGCTGATCCCGCTGCTGGGCGCCATCTACTGGAAGCGCGCCAGCACCGTCGGCGCCATCGCCAGCATGGTCCTGGGCAGCATCACCGCCTGCGTCTTCATGTACACCGACGGCCTCGAAGCCAACACCCCGATCTACTACAGCCTGGCTGTAGGCGCGGTGAGCTTCGTGATCATCAGCCTGCTGTCCCGCCGCCCGGCTGCAGCGGGCGAACTGGCCTGACATGCACTGCCGCCTCTCCCCGGAGGCGGCATTTCCCGCCCCGGTCCGGCCCTGCCGACCGGGGCTTTTTTTGTTCGATTGCCCCCTGGGCGACCTACCCTTATAGGGGCGAACTCATTCGCGCTGTCTGCATTACGTGTTGCAAGCAGCTGCATGGCTCGTAGGAGCTGGCTTGCCAGCGAATGGCCCCGTTTCGCTGGCAAGCCAGCTCCTGCAAGGCTATTGGCCCGATGGTAAATCTCTCGCATCAGCCAACGCAGATATAGCGAATGAATTCACGCCAACAGATTCAGCCCCAGGCAAACCAGGCACGGAGCACCCCATGAAAATCGTCAGCCGCGACCAGTGGTTCGAAGTTGAGCACTGCTATGACGGCATCAGCCTGATCAGCGAGCCCTTCGTGCGCCCCTTCTATCGCTGCAACCTCTGGCACGTACAGGGCCGCGACAAGGACTTGCTGATCGACTCTGGCTCGGGCCTGGTCAGCCTGCGCGAACAGTTGCCCTGGCTCACCCAGCGGCCGTTGCTGGCCGTGGCCAGCCACACCCATTTCGACCATATCGCCGGCCACCACGAATTCCCCGAACGTCTGGTGCACCCGGCGGAAGCGGACATACTGGCTGCGCCCACCGGGGCCAATACCCTGTCGGCGGATTTCGTCGGTGATGAGATGTTCGAAGCGCACCCGGACTGCCCGCTGTGCTACGCCGAATACCACGTGAAAGCGGCACCGGCGACGCGGCTGATCGACGAGGGCGATGTGCTGGACCTGGGAGACCGGGTCCTGGAAGTGCTGCATACCCCCGGGCATTCACCCGGCGGCATCAGCCTGTGGGAATCGAAGACAGGCACACTCTTCAGCGGCGACATCATCTACGACGGCCCGCTGATCGATAACGCTTACCACTCAAACCTGGACGACTACGCAAAAAGTCTCGCACGGCTGCGCGACCTTCCGGTGCGCACCGTGCATGGCGGTCATTTCCCGAGCTTCTCAGGTGAGCGCTTGCGCGAGTTGGCGGACAACTGGCTCAGGACTCACGAGTAAGCCGATTACTCCCTCAAGTGGCGCTGCTCGGCGAGACGGCGCTGCTCTTCGCTACGGATTGGGATGGGTTGCAGGCGCGGTGCTTCGATCAGACCCAGCGCGACACCCAGTTGCCACATCCACGCTTCTAGTCGTTTCTTCATGCTTGACCCCCTTTCCTGGGACATTGGTCGGGTGGCCCGTGCTTCTTGGGCCACCCTTGTCTGGAGCTTAGTTGCTCCGGGCAAGATCCAAAATACGCTCGCCCGGAAATTTCCTACTGACCTGAATCAAACCGCTGAACGGTATTACGGAGCAGTCCTACAACCATGCATGACGCTGATCGGTGACGCGTGATCCTACTGCGCCTGGCGGCCGTCCTGCTGCAGGTCGATCCAGGCGCGCAGATTGGCGCCGAGCATGCCCTTGCGCCACATCAGCCAGGTGGTGGTGCGATTGAACGGCGCGTCCAGTTGGTGAACCCGGACCTCGTCCCGCCCGGGCAGGCTTTCCAGCATTGAACGCGGTACCAGGGCAATGCCGCCGCCGGCGATCACGCAGGCCAGCATGCTGTGATAGGACTCGATCTCCATGGGCGGCGCCATCGGCACTCTTGATGCGACGAACCAGCCTTCCAGGCGGCGGCGATACGAGCAGCTCTGGCGGAAGGCGTAGACCTCCAGCCCGGCCACATCCTGGGCCGACTTCACCGGCCCGTGGGCGGCCTCGGTAATCAACACCATCTCCTCTTCGAACATCGGCAGGCCGTCGAGCTCGGCGAACTCCACCGGGCCGTCTACCAGGGCGGCATCCAGCCGGCCACCGAGCAGGCCTTCCAGCAGCTCGCCACTGGGTGCGGTCTGCACCTGCAGGTTCACCGCAGGCCAGGTGCGGTGGTAGCGCACCAGCATGGGTGGAAGGTGGATGGCGGCGGTGCTGAACATGGACCCGATCACGAAGTCCCCAGCCGGCTCACCGCCACGCAAGGCCGCCTCAGCCTCGGCCTGCAGGGCGAACATGCGCTCGGCGTAACCCAACAGCACCTTGCCCGCAGGAGACAACGTCAGGCGCTGCCGTTCGCGCAGGAACAGCTCGACACCCAGCGCATCCTCGAGCTGGCGCAAGCGCGTCGAGAGGTTGGAGGGGACACGATGCATGCGAGTGGCAGCGCGTGTGATGGAGCCTTCCTCGGCAACGGCCTGGAAGATGCGGAGCTGGCTGAGTTCCATGGCAAACCATTCAATAAAAGAGAACATACGCGTTCATTTTTATTCGTTTTTAATGAATACAACCAGCCCCTAGCATGGAAATCCCGATGACCAGCACCGGAGAACTCCCATGCCCACGCTGATCCGACTATTCGCCTGCTTTCTGGCCCTGCTCGTTGCCATGGGTGTCGGCCGCTTTGCCCTCACCCCGCAACTCCCACACCTGATTGCCGAAGGCCAGGTAAGCCTGACCGGTGCCGGCCTGGTGGCCGCCGCCAACTACCTGGGCTACCTGATCGGCGCACTGGATGCCTTTAATGTCAGGTCGCCGGGCCAGGCTCGCCTGCGCCTGGTGATCGGACTCTGGGCCACTGCGCTGTTGACCCTGGCCTCGGTGCCGGCGGAAGGTCTCTGGCCCCACGTCCTGCTGCGCTTCGCCTTGGGCGTCGCCAGCGCCTGGGTGCTGGTGGTGGTCACCGGCCTCAGCCAGCGCATTGCAGCGGATGCCAATCGGCCACGCTTGGGCAGCCTGGTGTTCGCGGGCCCAGCCTTTGGCGTCATGCTGACCGGGTTTCTGGCCCTGGAGCTGAACCTGCAACGCCAAGGCTCTGCCGCACTCTGGCTGGCTTTCGGCGCACTGGCACTCGTGTTGACCCTGCTGACGCAGCCACTGCTGCCCTCCCCACCGACAGCAGCGCCGCAGATGGAAACACCGGCCCGCGCCCGGCCAAAAGCCTTCTACGCCTTGCTGGTTGCATACGGACTGGTGGGCTTGGGCTACATCATCCCAGCCACCTTCCTCTCACAGATGGCAGCCGCGCGCTTCCACGGACAATGGCAGGCAGACCTGTTCTGGCCGGCCTTCGGCCTGGCAGCAGCGTTGGGTGTAGTACTGGTCAGCCTGCGTCGGCAAAGCCCCGGCGGTGCACGGCGCTGGATGGTGGTAGCGCTCTGGCTTCAGGCGCTCGGCACCCTCGCCTGTACCCTGCCGGGCATGGCTGGACTGACCCTGGGCGTGATCCTTAGCGGCGGTCCCTTCCTTGCCGGCATGCAACTGGTGATGCAGTACGCACGGGAGCTGGACCCACACGGCCATTCGCGCAATGTCGGGCTGCTGACCGCCGCCTTCGCCCTTGGGCAGCTGCTCGGCCCACTGCTGGCAGCGGTCAGCAGCCACCTCGGCGGTGGCCTGCAACCGGCGCTCTATGTAGCGGGGGTGGGATTGGTGCTGGCGGGAGGGCTGATGGCTCGTCCGGGCGCCAGCCCTGTAAAGGCGAATTCATTCGCCAAGCAGGCCAAAGGCCTGCCCTGCGGGAACTGACTGGGAACCCGGCCTGCAGGATGCGATAGAGCGCTGCGATACCCATCGATACGCGCTGATGGGTTTCGCTTCGCTCAAGCGGCACGCCGCCCGCACCATCCTAAAACGTGCCGGCGCTAGGTGCCGGTCTTGACCTTGGTCCAGGTGCGGGTCCGGATGCGCTCCAGCTTCGGCGGCAGCATTTCCACCGAGAACAGCCTGGCCTGCACCTCGGCCGGCGGGTAGACGTTGGGGTTGTCGCGCAGCTCCGCAGAGGTCAACTGATCCGCCGCCTGGTTGGGGTTGGCGTAGGCCACATGGTCGGAGATGGGCGCCACCACTTCCGGGCGCAGCAGGTAGTTGAGGAAGGCGTGGGCCTGCTCGACATTCTGCGCATCCTTCGGAATGGCCAGCACATCGAACCAGGCTGCAGTGCCCTCCTTGGGAATGCGGTATTCCACCTTCACGCCGTTGCCGGCCTCACGCGCCCGCGCTGCCGCCTGCATCGCGCCACCGGACCAGGCCAGCGCCACACAGACTTCGCCATTGGCCAGATCGGTGACGAACTTCGAGGAGCTGAAATAGCTGACGTGAGGCCGCAGCTTCGCCAGCAGCTCCTCGGCCTTCTTGTAGTCGTCCGGGTTGTGGCTATTGGGCGACAGGCCCAGGTAGTGCAGCACTTCCGGAATCACCTCGGTGGGCGAATCGAGGAAGGCCACGCCGCACTGCTTGAGCTTGGCCAGATTGTCCGGGTTGAAGATCAGCTCCCAGGAATCAACCGGGGCGTTCTCCCCCAGTACCGCCTTCACCTTGTCGACGTTGTAGGCAATGCCATTGGTGCCCCACATGTAAGGCATCACGTACTGGTTGCCCGGGTCCTTGGCGGCCAGGACCTTGAGCAGCGCCGGGTTGAGGTTCTTCCAGTTGGGCAACTTGCTCTTGTCCAGCGGCTGGAACACCCCGGCCTTCATGTAGTTGGGCAGGAAGCTGTCACTGGGCACCACCAGGTCGTAGCCGGAATTGCCGGAAAGCAGCTTGGCCTCCAGCACTTCGTTGCTGTCGTAAACGTCGTACTGGGGCTTGATGCCGCTGTCGGCCTGGAAGTTCTTCAGGGTGTCCGGACCGATGTAGTCGAACCAGTTGTAGATGCGTACCTGGGGCTCGGCCACGGCACTCAGCGAGGCGCCCAGCAAGGCCCCCGCCAGCAGGATGCGCGCCTTCATTGCGCAGCTCCTTCAAAGCCTTGCAACACGTTCACCGCATTCACGCCGATAGCTTCCACCGCGTAGCCGCCTTCCATGATGAACAGGGTCGGCAGACCGAGGGCGGCAATGCGCTGGCCCATGCGGATGTAGTCGGGCGAGTCCAGCTTGAACTTGGAAATGGGGTCGTCCTTGTAGGTGTCCACGCCCAGGGAGATCACCAGCGCATCCGGCGCGTACGCGGCGATCTTCCGGCAGGCGTCGTCGAGGGCAGCGGACCAGCCGTCCCAACCGGTGCCATGGGGCAGCGGGTAGTTGTGGTTATAGCCGGCACCTTCACCTTCGCCGCGCTCATCGGCATGCCCTAGGTAGTAGGGGTATTCCACCAGCGGGTCGCCGTGGATCGAGGCGAAGAGCACGTCGCTGCGATCGTAGAACAGCTCCTGGGTGCCATTACCGTGGTGATAGTCGACGTCGAGGATGGCCACGCGTTTGGCGCCCTGGTCGAGGAAGGCCTGGGTGACGATGGCGGCATTGTTGAAGAAGCAGTAGCCGCCCATGAAGTCGCTGCCGGCGTGGTGTCCCGGCGGACGGCAAAGGGCGAAGGCGGTGTTGGCGCCCTGGCGCATGTGGTCCTGGGCGGTCAGCGCCACCTGGGTGGAGCTGTACACGGCCTGCCAGGTGCCGGCAGTGATGGGCGCCTCGGTGTCGAAGCAGTAGTGACCGAGTTGGCCGTGCAGCGCGGTGGGGATGGGGCCATCGCGGCGCAGGCGACGTGCCGGGAAGGTGGTGGGGAGCATGTCGCAGCTATGGCCTTCGGCGGCCCAGCGGTCCCAGGCGCCCTTGAGGAACTCCACATAAGCCGCGTCATGCACGCGCAGGACGGGCTCCAGGCCGAAGTCCTTCGGCTCGATCACGTCACCGATTGCCTGCTGGCGAACCCGTGCCAGCACGGTGTCCGCGCGGCTGGGCATTTCGAAGCAGGGCTGGAGCTTGCCATCGACCAGTTCCGACTGGCCAAAGTGGAGACGGTGATCGTCGCTATAGACGGTCAGCATGGGGAGCACCTCATCGGTCTTGTTATTGATAGGTGGATTCTGCGCGGGACAGGGGTGGGTTGCGCAGTGGTGGCGACGGCCAATAGGAGATCGATATGGCCAAGTTTCCTGGCCGATCAACCCTCTACCCCTGGCTCGCGCCTTACGGCATGTAGCCCGGATGAAATCCGGGAAATGGCCCGCCCGGCTCCCGGACTGCATCCGGGCTACGGCACTGCGGCGTGGCAGCATTGTGGGGGCGAATTCATTCGCCAAGGGCAGCGCAGCTGCCCCCTGACGCCACGTAGGGCGAACCTGCGGTCCGCTTTGCGATTGAAATCGCCCCCACAGGTTCCAGTGCCCTTCCACTACCCCCGGAAATGGCTCGGCGGCTGGCCGCTCCAGCGCTGGAAGGCATGGCGCAGACTGGCGGTTTCGCTGAAGCCGAGTTCTTCGGCGATGCGGTAGATGGGGATGTCGCCTTTCTGGAGCATTTCCTTGGCACGGGTGAAGCGCAGTTCATCGAGCAACTGCTGGTAGCTGGTCTGCTGCTGAGCCAGGTGGCGGCGCAGGCTACGCGAGGAGCAGTTCATCTGCCGCGCCAACTCTTCCAGCCCCGGCGGGTCCTGCAGTCGGGCGGCAAGCAGACCTCGCACCCGCTCCAGCCAGGCGCGGCGAGCAGCGAATTCGACGTTTTGCCGGCGACACTGTTCGAGCATTTCCTTGTGGGTCACCGGGTCTGCCAGGGGCAGGCGCCGGGCCAGCCAGGCAGCATCGAATCCGATGGCGCTGTGAGCCGCGCCAAAGGTAACCGGGCAGCCGAACCCTTTGGCGTAGGGCCGCGCCATGCCGCTGCTGCTCGGGTAATCCAGCTGCACAGAGTGCAACGGCAGGGGCTGGCCCAGCAGGTCGGCGAAGATCACTTTCAGCGAGCCCAGGCAAAGCTCGGTATTGAAAGCCCGCAGCGACTCCTCTTCGCCATAGCCGGCGGCAGTCAGCCAGACAGTATCGCCGTCCTGCTCCAGCGCCAGACGGAAATAGGTGCCCAACAGCACCGGGTAGTTCAAGCCCACGCGCAGTGCCTCGCCGAA
Source organism: Pseudomonas sp. BN415 (assembly GCF_029871195.1). Lineage (NCBI taxonomy): Bacteria > Pseudomonadati > Pseudomonadota > Gammaproteobacteria > Pseudomonadales > Pseudomonadaceae > Pseudomonas > Pseudomonas sp. BN415. The sequence continues at coordinate 106,780 of NZ_SSOK01000031.1, read as the reverse complement.
GGTGGGCGCTGAAAGCATCGCGTAACCGAGCAAACCATAGGCGGAAATACGCGTGCGCAGGCCAAGGGTCAGGCCCAGGGCCACGCGCGGCGCCAGGCGCACGGCGTTGGCGTAGACCTGCTGCTCCTGCTCGGGGTTGACCAGCTTTTGCAGCTCGACCAGATCCTGCTCGCTGATGCCGCTGCCCGCCAGCACGTCGCACGCGTCGATGCCCTCCTCCCGCAGCAGCGCCACGGTCAGCGCCGACATGTGCAGGGAGTTGAGCCAGGTGGCGCGGGAAAAGATGTGCTCGACCATGGCCTTTACTGGATAGCCTCCGTGAGTTCCCGTTCCTGTCGCCGGTAGGGGAAGACGTCGATAACCTTGCCGGAGCGGATCGCATCCTGCAGGGACTTCCAGTACGCGGCTTCGTAGAGGTCGCCATGCAGCTTGTTGAACAAGCGGCGCTGGCCGATATCGGCAAAAAGGAAGCGCGGGAATTCCTCGGGGAACACATCGTTGGGCGCCACCGAGTACCAAGGCTCGGCGGACATTTCGTCTTCCGGGTAGCGCGGCGGCGGGATGACGCGGAAGTTCACCTCGGTGAGGTAGCAGATCTCGTCGTAGTCATAGAACACCACGCGGCCGTGGCGGGTGACACCGAAGTTCTTCAGCAACATGTCACCGGGGAAGATATTGGCCGCCGCCAACTGTTTGATCGCCAGGCCGTAGTCGTAGAGCGCCTCATGCACCTGGGCCTCGCTGGCGCTTTCCAGGTAGATGTTCAGCGGCGTCATGCGGCGTTCGGTCCAGCAGTGGCGGATCAGCACCACGTCGCCTTCGAGTGCCACGGTGGACGGTGCCACCTCCAACAGCTCGGCCAGGCACTCCGGCTCGAACTTGGATTTGGGGAAACGGAAGTCGGCGAACTCCTGGGTGTCCGCCATGCGCCCTACCCGGTCGACGGTCTTCACCAGCCGGTACTTCTCGATCACGGTGTTGCGGTCCACCGTCTTGGCGTGGGCGAAGCGGTCCTTGATGATCTTGAACACGGTGTTGAAGCCCGGCAGCGTGAACACGCTCATCACCATGCCGCGCACGCCGGGGGCCATGATGAAGCGGTCGTCGGTGTTGGCCAGGTGGTTGATCAGGGCACGGTAGAACTCCGACTTGCCGTGCTTGTAGAAACCGATGGAGGTGTACAACTCGGCAATGTGCTTGCCGGGCAGGATGCGCTTGAGGAAGCCGACGAACTCGGCGGGTACCGCCACGTCCACCATGAAGTAGGACCGGGTGAAGGAGAAGATGATCGACACTTCCGCTTCGTCGGTGATCATGGCGTCGGCCTGGATGCCGCGGTCCTCGCGGTGCAACAGCGGGATCACCAGCGGCCACTGTTCGTCGCGGGTGTAGATGCGGCCGACCAGGTAGGCGCCCTTGTTGCGGAACAATGGCGCGGCGAACAGCTCGATGCGCATCTCCGGGTCCTTGCACACCCAGTCCGGCAGGTTTTCGCGCAGCTGGGTTTCGAGGCGTTCAAGGTCACCGGCACGGTCGTCGTAGGGCACCTCGAAGCGGAAGTCGTCGAGTATCGCCGAGAGCGCCGCGTGCAGCCGCCCTTCGGGTCGGTAATTGCGGGTCTGGGGCGCGCGCTCATGGGCGCGCAACGAAGGCCGGGTGGTATGGATGAACATGCAACCATCGCTGATCAGGTCATGGCTGAACAGGCTGCAAAACACCGAGTTGTACCAGGTCTCGGACAGTTCATCGTCGAGGCGCACATCGATCAGGCCGATATAGGCGCTCTTCACCAGAGGCCAGAGCTGTACGTCCAGCAACTCATCCATCGCATAGGCCGCGCGCAGTCGCTCGCTGGTTTCGCTGACCTTCACCTCATACAAGGCAATCCGCTCGGCTGCCGCCTGCTGGGTGGCCTGCCACTGCGCCAGCTCGAAGCGGGCGCGGGCGCCGTCGGTGATCTGGCGGAAATGCTCACGGTAATCGTCGAAGCCTTCGAGGATCAGTCGGGCGATGCCTTCGGCCGGCCATTGCTGCGCCATGTGGGATGTCTCGGCTGCGGAACGGGAAAGGCGAGCTTAGCCATAAAAAATCCTGGGTTGTAGAGGCCTTTCGCCTTTCTAGGCGATCCCCCGCTCCCGCATGTACCCCTCCAGCATCTCGATGAATACCCGCACTTTGCGGGTACGACGGCGATGGGCCAGGTAGAGGATATGCACCCAGGGGCCAAAGGCATCCGGCTCGAGAAGGTAATCGGGCAACAGCCGCACCAGCTCGCCTCGCTCCAGGTATGGGGCGGCGCTCCATTGCGGGAGGAACTGCAGGCCCTTGCCGCGAAGCGCGCAGGCGAGCAGGAAGTCGTAGTTGTCGCTGGCCAGCCTGGGTGCCGGCTGTTGCAGGCGGATACGCTCTTCGCCCAGCCGCACCCACCAGAAGTGGCGGTTGAGCAACGGGTGGCGGAATACCAGCCAATCGTGCTGCTCGTAATTTTCCAGGCTTACGTCCATTGCCTTGCGTTGCAGATAGTCCGGGCTGGCGCAAAGCAGGATACGGTTCTCCGTCAACGGCCTGGCAATCAGCCCCGGCAGGTCCGTTGGCCCGTCGCGCAGGGCCAGGTCGTAGCCGCCGTCGATCAGATCGACGAAGGCGTCATTCAGGTCTACCTCCAGGCGCACCTGGGGGTGCTCGACCATGAAACGACAGCAGACCTCATTGAGAAAGGCCGGCCCGAACGACGGCGGTGCCGTGAGGCGCAGGCTGCCGCGCAGCTCGTGCTGCAACTGGTCCACCTCCTCTCCGGCCAGCTGCAACTGCATCAGCGCCTGGCGCGCGCCTTCCAGGTAGATGTGCCCAGCTTCTGTGAGCGCCATGCGTCGGGTGGTGCGTTCGAACAGACGCACGCCCAGCTCGCTCTCCAGATGGCCCACCGCCTTGGTCAGCGCGGAGGGCGTCTTGCCCAATTGCTCGGCGGCACGGCTGAAGCTGCCGTGCTCGGCGGTGGCGACGAACATGGTGAGCGCGCTGAGCTTGTCCATTGACCTATTCCGGATCGGCACAAAAGTTGTGCGAGAACATAGCATTCTGCCGCACGACCGGCTTGGTTAGGCTCTGCTCCAGACCAACAAGAACCGGAAACAACCCGATGAAAACCTTCGTCCCCACCCTGATGGCCACCGCGCTGGCTTGTTCCTCGATGGAAAGCATGGCGGCTGTCGATCTCATTCTGCATAACGCCAAGGTCTACACCGCCGAACCCGGCCAACCCTTGCAACAGGCTGTGGCAGTCGAGGACGGCAAAGTCCGCGCCGTCGGCAACGACGCCGAGGTGCTGCAACTGAAGGAGTCCACCACCCGGGTGATCGACCTCGACGGCAAGGTGCTGATGCCGGGCTTTGTGGACTCCCACTCCCACGCCGTGATGGGCGGGCTGGAGCTCGCCGCGGCCAACGTCAACACGCAGCTCCTCCCCATGGCCGAGCTGGAGCAGCGGCTGCGCGAATGGCGCGACAACGGCAAGGCGCGCCATGGCGACATCCTCAGCGTCGGTGGCCTGCCCTCGGCCTACTGGAGCCAGGTTGCGGAGTTCGAGCAACGCTTCAATCAGGGCGAATGGGCGGATGAGCCCATCGTGTTCGTCGGCTGGGACCACCACACCGGCTGGGCCAACCAAGCCATGCTCAAGCGGGCGGGTATCAACGCCGAAACCGTGAAAGCCCTCAAGGGCGAACAGTTGGCCACCATCGGCCACCATGAAGACAAACGCCCCAACGGCTTTCTCGCCGATGCAGGCCTCGACCCGGTACTGGCGCAGTTCCCGCAGGCCACCGCCGAGCAACTGTTGGAAGCCGGCCGCGCCGCCCTGCGCTACAACCTCAGCCTGGGCATCACTGCCTGGATGGACCCGGCCGCCAACGCCGCGCCGGGCGAGCCGCTGTTCGACTTCAAGCCCACTGCCCAAACGCTCGGCATCCTCCCGGTGTACAAGGCCATGGCCGAGAAAGGCGAGCTGACCGCCCATGTCGCCGCCCTGCTGGTGGCCCACCCGCGCAGTACCCCGGCCGACCTGGCAACGCTCGATCAGGTGCGCCAGCAGTTCCAGGGGTTGCCCAATCTGACCCTGCCGGGCATCAAGATCTTCGCCGACGGCGTGCCCGAGTTCCCCGCGCAGACTGCCGCCCTGCTGGAGCCCTACAAGAACTCGAAGAAGTACGGCGAGTTGCTGATCGACCCGGCGCATTTCGGTGAACTGATCAGCGCGGCGGATGGCCGTGGCTGGCTGGTGCATGTCCATGCCATCGGCGACCGCGCAGTGCGCGAAGCCCTCAATGGCATCGAGCAGGCGCGCAAGGACCGCCAGAGCGGCATCGCCCACTCGGTCACCCACCTGCAGATGGTCAACCCCAAGGAGTTCGCCCGCTTCAAGCCGCTGGATGTCATCGCCTCCATGCAGCTTTACTGGGCCAGCGCCGACGATTCCACCATGGACTTGGTGCAGCCCTACATCAGCGCCATGGCCTTCCAGTACCAGTACCCCGCCCGCTCTCTGCTGAAGAACGGCGCCACCATTTCCGGCGCCAGCGACTGGCCGGTGACCACGCCCGAACCCTGGAAGGCGATCTACCAGGCCGTCAGCCGCAAGGGGCCGAAAGGCGTGCTGAACCCCGACGAGGAAATCGACCGGGAAACCATGTTCCAGGCCTACACCCTCAATTCCGCCCGCACCATGGGCCTGGAGAAGGAGATCGGCTCCCTCGCCCCCGGCAAACAGGCCGACCTGATCCTGCTGGACCGCGACGTGTTCCAGGTGCAGCCCGAAGCCCTGCGTGACACGCGTGTGCTGAAAACCTGGTTCGCCGGCCGCGAAGTCTTCAGCGCAGACCTCTAACCACAAGAAAGTCCCTGCTCCGCGTCCAGCTCCCGCCTCCTGCGGGGGTCTGGCGGAGCCTTGCCTGCACCTGCCCGAACAATCACAACAACGGGAACCCCTCGATGAAGCGCTTCACCCTCCTCGCCCTTGCCCTGGCCCCTTTCGCCTGCCAGGCCGTGCAACTTTCCGACGATCTTTCCCTACAAGTCGACCTGGCCCTGGCCAGCGACTACCGCACCCGCGGCATTTCCCAGACGCAGAACGACCCCGCTGCCCAAGCCGGCGCCACCCTGCTCCACAGCAGCGGCCTGTACGCCGGTGCCTGGACCTCGAACGTCGACTTCGGATTCGGCCTGAAAACCCGCCAGGAGGTGGACTACTACGCCGGCTGGTACTGGCAGGCCACCGACGATGTGAGCCTGGACCTCGGCTACATCAAGTACAGCTACCCGAAGGAAGGCCAGTTCAACCAGAGCGAGGTCTACGCCATCCTCGGCGCCTACGGTTTCAAATTCGCCGCCCAGTACTCCAACGATGCGAAGAACTTCTTCGGCGAGAAGCAGGACACGCTCTACAGCTACGTCAGCTACGAAACCACCCTGCCCCTGGAGGTGGGCCTGAAACTGCGCTACGGGCGCAACGACTTCAAGGACCCGCTGTTCTGGTCCACCGGCGGCACCAGCTCTGACGACTACCGTGAGTGGGAAGCCAAGCTGACGCGCGATTTCATCGGCGCCACCTGGGGCATCGCCTACGTCGATACCGACCTGTCCCAGTCCGAGTGCGCCAGCTACTACGGCTTCACCGATGTGTGCAGCTCGACCTGGGTGGCCAGCGTGAGCAAGCGTTTCTAGCGCCGCGCAATCCACTGTGGGGGCGAATTCATTCGCTAAGGGCTGCGCAGCGGCCCCATTGATAGCCACAAGGGCAGTCCTGCGGACTGCTTAGCGAATGAATTCGCCCCCACTATGTTGTGCCGCACAAGGGTATTCCCCACAACGAGACGGGACTCACGCCAACCCCCGCTCCTCCAGGTAACAAGCCAGATAATCGATGAACGCAAGCACCTTGCCGGTCGCGCGGCGATGGCTGGGGTAGACAGCGAGGATCTGCGGGCCGAAGGCATCCGGGTCGATTTCATAGTCGGCCATCAATCGCACCAGACGGCCGTCGGCGAAGTACGGCGCGCCACTCCACAATGGCGCATGGAACAGGCCCGCACCGGCCAGCGCGTTGGCCAGCAGCAGGTCGTAGTTGTCGCTTTCCAGGCGCGGTACTGCAGGCTGCAAGAGGCTCAGGCGCTGTCCGTCCTTCTCCACCCACCAGTACGTCCGACTCAGCACCGCGTGGCGGTAGAGCAGCCAGTCATGCTGGTCAAGGGTTTCCGGGGTAACCGGCAGGGGTTTGCGTGCGAGATAGGCCGGGCTGGCGCACAACGCCAGGCGATTGCGCCCGACCACTTTGGCGATCAACCCCGACTGGTCGCCACGGCCCTCGCGCAGGGCCAGGTCATAGCCACTTTCCACCAGATCGACGAACGAGTCGCTGAGGTCCACCCTCAGGCGAATCTGCGGGTACTCGGCGAGGAAGCCGGCGCAGACTTCATCTAGAAAGGCCCGCCCGAAGGCCAGTGGCGCAGTGAGCCGCAGATTGCCATACAAACCATGCTGCAACTGCCCCACTTCCTCGCCCACCTCATGCAAGCGCTGGAGTACCTGGCGCGCGGTTTCCAGGTAGACCCGCCCGGCCTCGGTCAACACCGTGCGTCGCGTGCTGCGCTCGAACAGCCGCACGCCCAGTTCATCTTCCAGATGGGTAACGGCCTTGGTCAGGGCCGAAGGAGTCTTGCCCAGTTGCTCGGCAGCCCGGCTGAAACTGCCGTGTTCCGCCGTGGCAACGAACATGCTGATAGCGCCGAGCTTATCCATGGTTTTTCCATTCAGGAAAAAGGGTTTTGCACGATTCGGGCGTTCTGCCAGCCCGGGCCAATCGCTAGTCTCGCTGCCAGATCAATAAAAACAAGGGGTTTACCAATGAAAGGCTTCACGCCCACCCTCCTGGCCGTGGCACTGGCTTTTTCCTCGACGGCGTCCATGGCAGCCGCCGACCTGGTGTTGCTCAACGGCAAGCTGTACACCGCCGACCCATCCCAACCCGACGCGCAAGCCATGGCGGTGGCTGACGGCAAGGTCTTGAAAGTGGGCACCGACGCCGAGATCAAGGCCCTGGCCGACGCTTCCACCCAGATCATCGACCTGGCCGGCAAGCGTCTGCTGCCGGGCCTGGTGGACACCCATTCCCATGCCATCTTCGGCGGTTTGGAGATGATGTCCGCCAACATGGAGGACGAGGTGGTCGAGCTTGCCGAACTGGAGAAGCGCCTGCGCACCTGGCGCGACGACGGCAGCGCCCGCCACGGTGATGTGCTGAACATCGCCGGCATGAGTTCCGCTTACTGGGGCAAGGCCGAAGAGCTGCGCCAGGTATTCAACAACGGCGAATGGGCGAAGGTGCCGGTGGTGTTCAGTGGCAGCGACCACCACACCGGCTGGGCCAACCAGGCCATGCTGGACCGCGCCGGCATCGACGCGAAGCTGGCCGCCTCCCTGCCGGAAGCCGAGCGCGGCACCCTGGGCGTGAGCAAGGACGGCCAGCCCAACGGCTTTGCCGTGGACGCCGGCTGGGACCGCCTGGCCGCTGTAATACCAGCCGCCAGCGCCGAAGAGTTGCTGCGCGCCGGCGAATCGGCAGTGAAGTTCAACAACAGCCAGGGCATCACTGCCTGGATGGACCCGGCCGCCAACGCTGCGCCGGGTGAGGCGCTGTTCGCCCTCAAGCCCACGGAAAAGACGGTGGGTGTGTTGCCGGTGTACAAGGCCCTGGCCAACAAAGGCGAACTGAACGCCCACGTCGCCGCACTGCTGGTGGCCAACCCGAAGAGCCGCCCCGCCGACCTCGTAACGCTGGACAAGGTGCGCCAGCAATTCCAGGGCATCCCCAACCTCAGCCTGCCGGGCATCAAGGTCTTCGCCGATGGCGTGCTGGAGTACCCAGCCCAGAGCGCGGCACTGATCGACCCGTACAACAACTCGCAAAAGCGCGGCGAACTGCTGATCGACCCGGCGCACTTTGGTGAGCTAGTGAGCGCCGCCGACGCCCGTGGCTGGCTGGTGCATATCCACGCCATCGGCGACCGTGCGGTGCGCGAGTCGCTCAACGGTATCGAACAGGCACGCAAGGACCGACAGAGCGGCATCACCCACTCCATCACCCACCTGCAACTGGTGAACCCCAAGGAATTCGCGCGCTTCAAGCCGCTTGACGTGACGGCCTCGATGCAGCTGCTCTGGGCCTCCGGCGACGACTACACACTGGACCTGGTCAAGCCCTACGTCAGCGCCTTCGCCTTCCGCTACCAGTACCCGGCCCACTCGCTGCTGAGCCAGGGCGCCACCATCGCCGGCGCCAGTGACTGGCCGGTGTCGTCGCCCAACCCGTGGCTGGCGATCTACCAGGCCGTAAGCCGTGATGGTCCGAAAGGCGTACTCAATGCCGACGAGCGCATCGACCGGGAAACCATGCTCCAGGCCTACACCCTGAATGCCGCCCGCACCATCGGCCTGGACAAGCAGATCGGCTCCCTCACCCCCGGCAAGCAGGCCGACTTCATCCTGCTCGACCGCGATGTACTCAGTGTCCCCGACAAGGACCTGGCCGAAACTCGCGTCCTCAAGACCTGGTTCGCCGGTCGCGAAGTCTTCAGCGCCGACCTCTAACCACACGAAACCTCCGCTCCACGCTCAGCTCCCGCCGCATGGCGGGGGCCGGGCGGAGCCTTGCCCGCATCTGCCATAACAACCACAACAACGGAACATCCCATGCGCCGCATCACGCTCCTCGCCCTGACCCTGGCCCCCCTCGCCTGCCAGGCCGTGCAACTGACCGACGATTTCGCCTTGCAGGTCGACCTGACCCTGGCCAGCGACTACCGCACCCGCGGCATTTCCCAGACCCAGAACGATCCGACGGCCCAAGGTGGCGCCACCCTGCTCCACAGCAGCGGCCTGTACGCCGGCGCCTGGACCTCGAACGTGGACTTCGGCTTCGGCCTCAAGACCCGCCAGGAAGTGGACTACTACGCAGGCTGGTACTGGCCGGCCACCGACGATGTGAACCTGGACCTGGGCTACATCAAATACAGCTACCCGAAGGAAAGCCAATTCAACATGAGCGAGGTGTACGCCATCCTCGGCGCTTATGGCTTCCAGGCGGGTGCGTATTACTCCAACGACGCATCCACCGTGTTCGGCGAAGACCAGGATTCTCTTTATACCTACGTCGGCTATCAGACCACTCTGCCGCTGGAAGTCGGCCTGGAACTACGCTACGGGCGCGTGGACTTCAAGGACCCGATGTTCTGGTCCAACAACGGCACCAGCTCCGACGACTACCGCGAGTGGCAAGCCAAGCTGACGCGCGATTTCATTGGCGCCACCTGGGGCATCGCCTACGTCGACACCGACCTCTCCGAGTCCGAGTGCGCCAGCAACTACGGCTTCACCGATGTCTGCACGGCGACCTGGGTGGCCAGCGTGAGCAAGCGCTTCTGATGGATCTTGTAGGGTCGAATTCATTGGCTATGTCTGCGTTAGCTGTTGTACGAGATTTACCATCGGGCCAAGAGCCGGCTCCTACGGGAAATACGGCTTCTAGCAACACGTAATGCAGACAGGGCCATCGATTCCGCCACAGCCAAACTGTTCCGCCAATTTGAAAGCAAGTTGTGGATTGCGCCGCCCTTCGCGGCGGCGCATCGTGCCGGCTCCGCTGCCTGGAGCCCGCCATGAAACCCGCCGACCTCATCCGCCTGCTGAGCCTTGCCGCTATCTGGGGCGCCAGCTTCCTGTTCATCCGCATGCTGGTGCCGGACATCGGTGCGCTGCCAACGGCCTTCCTGCGGGTACTGCTCTCGGCCATCGGCCTGGCGGTGATTCTTGCGGTGCTGCGCAGCAACTGGGACTTTCGCGGCAAGCTCGGCAAGACGCTAGTGATCGGCATCGTCAGCTCCGGGGTTCCGGCCGCCATGTACGCCCTGGCGGCGCAGGTTCTGCCGGCCGGTTACTCCGCCATCTTCAATGCCACCACGCCGCTGATGGGCGTGCTGATCGGCGCGCTGTTCTTCACCGAGAAACTCACAGGCGCCAAGGCCGCTGGCGTGCTCATGGGCCTGGCCGGAGTGGCGGTGCTGACCCGCACCGGGCCGGTGGCCTTCGACGCTCAATTGCTTTGGGGCGCGGCAGCCTGCCTGGTGGCCACCACCTGCTATGGCTTCGCCGGCTTCATGACCAAGCGCTGGATCACCGAGGCCGGCGGCATGGACAGCGGCATGGTGGCCCTCGGCTGCCAGATCGGCGCCACGCTCTGCCTGGTGCCGGCATTCGCCTGGGAAGCCCCGAGCATGCCGCTGGAACCCCTGCTACACCCCACGACCTGGCTGGCCCTGGCGGCTCTGGGTTTCGTCTGCACCTCGTTCGCCTACATCCTCTACTTCCGCCTGATCGCCAACGTCGGGCCGGTGAAGACCATGACCGTGACCTTCCTGATCCCACCCTTCGGCGTGTTCTGGGGAGTGCTGCTGCTCGATGAATCGGTGTCGATGGCGCACCTGCAAGGCGGCGTGCTCATCGCCCTGGCACTGTGGCTGGTGCTCAAGCCGGCGGCGGTGCCGGCTGTGGTGAAATCGGCGGGGTAAGGTCCAACAAAAATCCTCCATAACCCTGTGGGAGCGAATTCATTCGCTATGGGCTGCGCAGCAGCCCGCTTGGCAGCTCCAAGGGCAGGCCTACGGCCTGCTTTGCGAAAGAATTCGCCCCCACAAGGCGCTTTCAGGCGAACGCCTGATCAACGCCCCGTCTTGACCGCATTCCACGTACGGGTCCGCACGCGGTCGATCTTCTGCGGCATGGACTCCAGCGCGAACAGGTTCTTCATCACCTCGGCCGGCGGGTAGATGGCCGGGTCGGCCTTGATCGCGGCCTCCACCAGCGGGTCCGCCGCCGCGTTGCCGTTGGCGTAATGCACCGAGTTGCTGATGCCGGCCATCACATCCGGGCGCAGCAGGTAGTTGAGGAAGGCGTAGCCGGCCGCTTCATCCGGCGCGTCGGCGGGCATGGCGACCATGTCGAACCACATGGGCGAGCCTTCCTTGGGCGTGGAGTACTGGATATTCACACCGTTACCTGCTTCCTTGGCGCGAGTGGCCGCCTGGAGGATGTCGCCGGAGAAGCCGACCGCCACGCAAATATCGCCATTGGCCAGGTCGCTGATGTACTTCGAGGAATGGAAGTAGGTGATGTAGGGGCGCACCTTCAGCAGCTCGGCCTGAGCCGTCTTGTAGTCATCCGGCTTCTGGCTGTGGTGCGGCAGCCCCAGGTAGTTGAGGGTGATGGGCAGCAGCTCCGGGCCATTGTCGAGTACGGCGACGCCGCACTTGGCCAGCTTCTCCATGTTCTCCGGCTTGAAGAACAGGTCCCACGAATCCACCGGGGCGTTGTCGCCCAACACCGCCTTCACCTTGTCGACGTTGTAGCCGATACCGGTGCTGCCCCAAAGGTAAGGGAAGCCGTACTGGTTGCCCGGGTCGTTCACTTCCAGCGCCTTGAGCAGCACCGGGTTGAGGTTTTTCCAGTTGGGTAGCTGGGCCTTGTCCAGCTTCTTCAGGGCACCGGCCTGGATTTGCCTGGCCATGAAGTGGTTGGAGGGCACCACCACGTCGTAGCCGGTTTTACCGGTCATCAGTTTGCCGTCGAGGGTCTCGTTGCTGTCGTAGACGTCGTAGCTGGCCTGGATGCCGGTTTCCTTGCTGAAGTTGGCCACGGTGTCCGGGGCGATGTACTCGCTCCAGTTGTAGATCTTCACCGTATCGGCCGCCTGGGCGGCGGCGGACATGGCCAGCGTCAGAAGGAGGGGCGCGAAGGAACGTGTCATTGTCGTTTTGTCCTGGCTGCTTGTGGATCGAGACCCCGTCGTGCGGGGTTCCAGCTTCTCCATCACCGCCGTCAGTGACAATGCGCGACAAGTCCCAGCGTGCCCGCGAGGAAACCAGGCCATAGGCCGAAGACGGACCACCCCGCTTGCCGCAGGGGTGCGCCAAGCGCCAGGAACCTACGCAGGTTATGGCAGAGCGGAGCGAAACCCGACGCCAGTGGCACGGATGCCCATGTTGGGTTTCGCTGCGCTCGACGCCTCGGCGAGGGCGAGTCCATCCAATTACTGTTGCAGCTCCTGTTCGGTGAACAGACCGTCGAACAACATGCTGGACAGGTAGCGCTCGCCCGAGTCCGGCAAGATCACCACGATGGTCTTGCCCTGCATTTCCGGACGCTCAGCCATGCGCACGGCGACTGCCATTGCAGCTCCGGAAGAGATGCCGCAGAGGATGCCCTCTTCGCGCATCAGGCGCAGGGCCACGGTCTTGGCTTCGTCATCGGTGCTCTGCTCGACGCGATCGACCATGGTCAGGTCGAGGTTCTTCGGCACGAAGCCGGCGCCGATGCCCTGGATCTTGTGCGGGCTGGGCTTCACTTCATCGCCGGCCAGGGTCTGGCTGATCACCGGCGAAGACACCGGCTCCACCGCGACCGAAAGAATCGGCTTGCCACAGGTTTGCTTGATATAGCGGGACACACCGGTGATGGTGCCGCCGGTGCCGACGCCGGCCACCAGCACATCCACCGCGCCATCGGTGTCGTTCCAGATTTCCGGGCCGGTGGTCTTCTCGTGAATCGCCGGGTTGGCCGGGTTCTCGAACTGTTGCAGCAGCAGGTACTGCTCGGGATTGGAGGCGGCCAGTTCATTGGCCTTCTCGATGGCGCCCTTCATGCCCTTGGCAGGCTCGGTGAGCACCAGTTCCGCACCCAGCGCCTTCAACACCTTGCGCCGCTCCAGACTCATGGACGCCGGCATGGTGAGGATCAGCTTGTAGCCACGGGCGGCGGCGACGAAAGCCAGGCCGATGCCAGTGTTGCCGGAGGTGGGTTCCACCAGGGTCATGCCCGGCTTGAGTCGGCCGGAAGCCTCTGCGTCCCAGATCATGCTGGCGCCAATGCGGCACTTCACCGAGTAGGCGGGGTTGCGACCCTCGATCTTGGCGAGAATGGTCACACCGCGCGGCCCCAGGTGGTTGATACGCACCAGGGGCGTGTTGCCAATGGCTTGCGAGTTGTCGGCGAAAAAGCGGCTCATGGCGGAATCCTTGTCATGGCGGAAAAGTGCCCAAGCCTACGACCCATCCTCAGGAGCGTCCAGCGCTCCACGGGGGCGGTTTGAGGGCATTCCTGCCATTCAGTGACTGAATGAATCGTCTGCGTTCACAGTCGACTCGTGCGCGCGTTATAGTCAGCGTTTTCCCAAATACTGAACCGCCCGGTTTTCCAACCGGAGTCTCACGTCCGAGGATTCACTGATGAAGTTCGAAGGCACCCAGTCCTACGTCGCCACCGACGACCTCAAGCTCGCGGTGAATGCCGCCATCACCCTGCAGCGCCCGCTGCTGGTCAAGGGTGAACCGGGTACCGGCAAGACCATGCTGGCCGAGCAACTGGCCGCCTCCTTCGGCGCCAAACTGATCACCTGGCACATCAAGTCCACCACCAAGGCGCACCAGGGCCTGTACGAATACGACGCCGTCAGCCGCCTGCGCGATTCCCAGCTGGATTCCGACAAGTTCCACGACGTTCGCAACTACATCAAGAAAGGCAAGCTGTGGGAGGCGTTCGAATCCGAAGAGCGCGTCATCCTGCTGATCGACGAGATCGACAAGGCCGACATCGAGTTCCCCAACGACCTGCTGCAAGAACTCGACAAGATGGAGTTCTACGTTTACGAGACCAACGAAACCATCAAGGCCAAGCAGCGCCCGATCATCATCATCACCTCGAACAACGAGAAGGAACTGCCGGACGCCTTCCTGCGCCGCTGCTTCTTCCACTACATCGCCTTCCCTGATCGCGACACCCTGCAGAAGATCGTCGACGTGCACTACCCGAATATCAGCAACTCGCTGGTGGCCGAGGCGCTGGACGTGTTCTTCGACGTGCGCAAGGTGCCGGGCCTGAAGAAGAAGCCCTCCACCTCCGAACTGGTGGACTGGCTGAAGCTGCTGATGGCCGACAACATCGGCGAAGCCGTGCTGCGCGAGCGCGACCCCACCAAGGCCATCCCGCCGCTGGCTGGCGCCCTGGTGAAAAACGAGCAGGACGTGCAACTGCTGGAACGCCTGGCCTTCATGAGCCGCCGCGCCAGCCGCTAAGAAGCGCTTGTAGGGTGGGTTAGCGAAGCGTAACCCACCAACCAGCCGCCAGGCTGGCCAAAACGATGCCTGTGGCATCGAAGGTGGGTTACGTCGCTACGCGGCTAACCCACCCTACGGTTATTGATGAGGGCGCATAAATGCTGCTCAACCTGTTCAACGAAATGCGTGCAGCCAAGGTACCGGTCTCGGTCCGCGAGCTGCTGGACCTGATCAACGCGTTGAAGCACAACGTGGTGTTCGCCGACATGGACGAGTTCTACTTCCTCGCCCGCACGGTTCTGGTCAAGGACGAGCGCCATTTCGACAAGTTCGACCGGGCCTTCAGCGCCTACTTCAAGGGCCTGGAAAAGCTCGACGACTACCTCCAGGCGCTGATTCCCGAGGAATGGCTGCGCAAGGAATTCGAACGCATGCTCACCGATGAAGAGCGTGCGCAGATCCAGTCCCTCGGCGGCCTGGACAAGCTGATCGAAGAGTTCAAGAAGCGCCTCGAAGAGCAAAAGGAACGTCACGCCGGCGGCAACAAGTGGATCGGCACCGGCGGCACCAGCCCCTTCGGCTCCGGCGGCTTCAACCCCGAAGGCATTCGCGTCGGCGATGCCGGTAAGCGCCAGGGCAAGGCCGTGAAGGTCTGGGACCAGCGCGAATACAAGAACCTCGACGATCAGGTGGAACTCGGCACCCGCAACATCAAGGTTGCCCTGCGCCGCCTGCGCAAGTTCGCCCGCGAAGGCGCTGCGGAAGAACTGGACCTGGAAGGCACCATCGACCACACCGCCAAGGACGCCGGCCTGCTCAACATCCAGATGCGCCCGGAACGCCGCAACACCGTAAAGCTGCTCCTGCTGCTGGACATCGGCGGCTCCATGGACGCCCACGTGAAGGTCTGCGAGGAGCTGTTCTCGGCCTGCAAGACCGAGTTCAAGCACCTCGAATACTTCTACTTCCACAACTTCGTCTACGAATCCGTGTGGAAGAACAACCTGCGCCGCACCTCCGAACGCACCGCCACGATGGACCTGCTGCACAAGTACGGCCCGGACTACAAAGTGGTCTTCGTCGGCGACGCCGCCATGGCCCCCTACGAAATCACCCAGGCCGGCGGCAGCGTCGAACACTGGAACGAAGAACCGGGCTACGCCTGGATGAAGCGCTTCATGGAGAAGTACAAGAAGCTCATCTGGATCAACCCCTACCCCAAAGACACTTGGAACTACACCGCCTCTACCAACATCGTCCGCGAACTGATCAACGACCAGATGTACCCGCTGACCCTGCGGGGATTGGAAGACGGGATGAAGTTTCTGTCGAAATGAACAACGGGCCCTGCGGGGCCCGTTCTGCTTTGTTGCCAAAGCCGCTAGGCTTGGCGCGTATTCCTTCGAAGCGAGTCGATCATGCACGACATCTCCCTGCAGGACGCCGCCGCGCCGGATGGCGTCTGCTATGGCTGCGGCGGTCGCAACCATCACGGCTTGCACATCAAGAGCCACTGGCACGAGGACGGCGTCCATGTCGTGGCCGAACACATGCCGGATGCCAAGTACTGCGGCTGGCCGGACCTGGTTTACGGTGGGCTGATCGCCATGCTGGTGGACTGCCACTCCAACTGGACCGCCATGGCCTACCACTACCTCGCCGAGGGCCGCGAGCCGGGTAGCCTGCCGCGCATCGAGTGCGTCACCGGCAACCTCGGCATCAAGTTCATCAAGCCGACGCCCATGGGCGTGCCGCTGCTGCTGCGCGCCCGGCTGGAGGGCGAACTGGGCCGCAAGACCCGGGTGATCTGTGAGGTTTATGCGGGAGAACTGCTGACCGCCGTCGGCGATTCCGTGTTCGTGCGGGTGGACACCGGGCAGTTGGCAGCGTCGGCCCACGGTCGCGAGTCTTGAGCAACGCGGGAGCCCAACCGACCATCAGCCAATCGGCTCAGCCATTGCGCAGCGGAAATCGCTGCGGGCGTTTCAGCCTGCCGAGTTTGCGCGCGGTATCCACGAATGGCGTGACGATCAGGCTGTAGATCGTGAGGTAGCGGTCGTGGTCCTTTTCCAGGGTGCCGAAGCGGATGTCCTCGGGCGTCGAGGTGGTCACGTACAGCGTGCCGAACATCCAGTCCCAGATCGACAGGTTGGTGCCGAAGTTCTTGTTGAAGTGCTTGGGCGCGTCACTGTGGTGAATCTGATGCTGGGCCGGACTGTTCAGCACATGCTCGACCACAGGCCCGAACGACAGCCACACATGGCTGTGCCGCAGGTTGGCCGCCAGGGCATTGCAGATAAACACCAGGTAGGTAACGCCGAACAACGTATAGCGGCTGATCTCTCCACCGCAGGCATACCAGAAGGTGCCGGCGTAAAGGCCCAGCAAGACGCCAGTGCTCAGTTTCTCGACGATCTTCTCCACGAAGTGCACCCGGCTCGCCGTCGCCGGCACCAGCACGGGCGCCGAATGATGGACCTTGTGAAACGCCCAGAGCCAGCGGGAATGAAAGGCCCGGTGCGCCCAGTAGTGCACAAAGTCCTTCACCAGGAACACGCCCAACCCGTAGAGCAGCGAGAGCGAGAGGTTCTCACCCAGTCGCGGGCGCTCGCCCCAGAGGTTGGTGAAAAAGGCGATGTAGTCCCCCGACTTCAGAATGTACGGGTCAACCAGGGCGACAATGGGCACCACCAGCGCCACCTTGAGCACCGCCCGCACGAAGTAGTAGCGGTAATCCAGCCACGCCGACCTGTGGAAATACACTCGGCTGCCACCGATGAACTGCCAAAACGAGCTCGCCCCGGTCAGCCCGCGGTGCTTCCTGAATCGGAACAGCGCGTAGGCGATGCAGTAGGAAATGCACAGGAACAAGGCGCCGAAGCGGCCATTCAGATCGAAAATGCCGGCGAACTGCGTGATTACGGGATCGATCGTCCACTTGGCCACGCGCTCATGGACGTACAAGAGAACATCCATGAATGGCTGGCCTCGACGGAAGGATGCGCATTCTAGATCAAAACGGGAATCATCCGCTGCTGCATCCCGCGATCAAATTGCATCCCAGCGGGCTGGAGGGAACGAGCGGAGCAAAAAGGGGCCCCCATTGACCGGTCCCCTTTTTCTCCGGATCAAGCAGATGCGAGCAAAAGACATCACCCTCGACGATGGTTTGCACGACGCCTGCTGAATTTTTGCTGGACGGCTTGTGGCCCGCCTTATGGCGGGCCTTATTTATGCGTGCGAGAAAGCGCTGCGCCCAGCTGACAGTGCTCCCTGGTCAGCTCACCTTGCGACAGCCGGCCTGAGTCAGGGACGTTTGTGTAACTGGAGATAGGCGAGTCTCATGTCGTTTGCCCAACCGTCGATTACGGGCTGGATGTTCTTCACCGAAAGCACCGCTTCCTTGTTCTCCAAACTTTCGCCGGTGCCTTGGCGCACCACCTCCGCCAGGAGTTTGGAATCGCCTCCATCGAGGAACATCGCTTCGGTGGCAATTTCCACTTGCTGGTCCCGGGCGCCAATCGCTGTGGATGTCGCGGCGACGACAAGCGCAATGGGAATCACCTCGTAAGGCTTGAGCCCCTCGGTGGACGTCGAAACAGCGGTAATGGCCGGGCGCACGATGACACTGTCGGCCGTGGGCGAGTCGCTGATCCTCACCACCGATCCGAGCTCTCGCCTGAGCGCCGCATCGTAGTACCGGGTGATGTCATCCAGCGTGGCCTGGGGTATCTGCGAGCTGGGCTGGGGGCGCGGGTAGAACTGGCTGGGCTCCAGATAAATGCTGCTATAGCGCGACAGGTCGATGTCGGGATCTATCCAGCGGGCTACCTTCACCCCACTGGCGGACTCCTGCTTTTCCAGGACCTGGTAGTTCGGAAGAAACCCCGAGTAATTGGCCGGCTCGACCATTGTGCTCGAGCATCCCCCCGTAGCCAGAAGTGCAGCGACCGTTACAGCAATCAAGTGAGAACGCATGGTGAACCCCCGATGGAAAAATCTGAATATCCGCCCTCCAGTTGCCTGGAAAGCAGAATGCAAAGTGCAAAAAAGAGAATCGGACTCCTCGCTTCTGCTCCCGCTTTCAGGTCGGGAGTCAGGGCGATCCCCACCGTGGGGACAGGCTCAAGCCTAGTTGGCGCCATGCCGAATTCCAGTGCGGATCACACGTTAATCAAGGGCGACCACGGGATCGCGAGTGCGGGCAGGAAGCCGGTCTGGGTCGCCCCTGAAACCCGCGCGGACCTGACGTCTTGCCTACACTTCTCTCGCGAAGCTGATAGAGCGAGGATCTGCGATGGAACACGAGGAAAGAGGTACCCGGCAGCGAATACTCGAACCCATCGACCGCATCACGGAAGTGATATTCGGCCTGCTGATGGCAATGACCTTCATTGGATCGCTGAGCGTTGCCACGGCAGGCCGTGAAGAGGCAAGAACCATGCTGATCGCGGCTTTCGGCTGCAACCTCGCATGGGGCCTGGCCGATGCCGTTATCTATCTGCTGCGTACCTGGACTGAACGCACTCGCAGCCGCACATTGCTCGTCCGCCTGCAAAGCGATGCAAGTCCGGCCAAAGGTCAGGAGCTGATTGCCGACGCCTTGCCACTGAGCATTTCCGAAGCGGCAGGCCCGGACGGACTGGAGTTGTTGCGTTTGCGCGTGCTGGCCAACGCGGACAAACCTCTTCGCGCGCGGTTGGGCCTGAGGGATTTCGCGGGTGCACTGGGCACCTTCCTGCTGGTCGTGCTGGCAACGTTCCCCCTGGTCATACCTTTTCTGTTGATAGACCAGACCGGACCGGCGATTCGAACGTCCAACCTGGTGTCGCTGGCAATGCTGTTTCTTTCAGGTTGGCTGCTGGCCCGCTATTCCGGCGGCAACCCTTGGGCGACAGGCGCGGTGTTGGCGCTCGTCGGCACGGCACTGATATTCGCGATCATTGCGCTGGGTGGGTGATGGCATTGTCTGAAACAAGCAGCGAAGTCCAACGGACGGACTACCCACAACACGCCGCGCCCGTCCCCCCGGTGCCAGCGCTTACAAAAAACGAAGAATTGAGGCCCCCGTACGCATCGTTAGTGGACCAACGAAAGCACCATGGCACTGACCAGCACCATCACCCGCTACAACGAAAATTGGCCTGCCCTCTTCCTCGCGGAGCAGGCACGCATCGCGGAAGGCTTCGAGGCCGAACGCCTCGCCATTCACCCTGTCGGCAGCACAGCCGTCCCGTGCGCTTTGTTACGGGCAACTACCGGCCACAAGCAGCGATTTCTAACCTATTGAACGTTCCCGGCTAGCAGCTCCGAATCCTGCTCCGCCTGCTCGATCAACCATTGAGATACTGCGCGAAACCGAGCTACCTGACCCGCATCCTTGTGGCTGAGCAACCACAGCTCCCTCTGTGACTCTGGCTCCTGTTGTAACCGGACAAGCCCCAAGCGATCGCCCACTATGCAGGGAAGCAGTGCGATCCCAATCCCTGCTTCGCAGGCGCTAGCAATCATTGAAATGCTGGTCAGCCGTATTTTCTGTAGCGGTCCGATCTTGGCCAACCATTGCATCTCCGCCAACCGGGCCATCTCATCTGGAAATGACAGCCAAGGCAGGGCTGGCCAGTCCTTGCGCGAGGCGCCGGAGAAGTTCTTGGCGCCGTAAACCGCGAAACCCAGCGTCCCGATCTTGCGCATTCGTAGGGCGGCGTCTGCAGTGGGTCTGTTGAGGCGAATGGCGAGATCGGCTTCGCGCCGGGTGAACGAAAGTTCACGAAAATCTCCCATGAGGTTCAACTCAAGGCGTGGATGCCTGGTCAACAGTCCCGGCACATGACGCACCAGCCAATAACTGAGCAGAACGTCGATCGCGGTGATATTGACCGCACCGGAGATGGCCTGTGCTTCCTCCTGGCTTTCCAGGAGCATCGTCTTGACACGGTCAACGATCGTGTCGGCATGGGACAAGAGAATTTTTCCGCCAGCGGTCGGCTGGTAACCGGTGTTGTCACGGATGAAGAGTCGGATGCCCAGCGCATGCTCGGCCGCCGCGACCCGTCGGCTCACGGTGGACGTAACCAAGCCAAGCTCGCGTGCTGTCTGGGCCATGTTGCCGGATTCGGCGAGCTTCAGCAGCAGTGGGATGTCATTCCAGTCGAAGTTCATGGGGCTATCACTCAGAGCAAGCGTTGCGCCAATCGTATTGCTTTTTTGCAACTTGCGATTGCACTCGTAGCTATTTAAGCAACGCCACGCGAGGCGTAAAAAGCCCCCATCGGATGACTACCGCGCCAGCATCAGCGGCAACAGAGTCCAGGCAGGACGGCCCGCCCCACTACTTCGACCTCTATCTCGCTACAGGAAAAATGATCATGAGCACCCTGCATGCCACGCCCTTCGAACAGACTGCCGCTACTGCTGAAAATCAGTACGTGGAGGTCAATGGCAACACTATCGCCTACCGCTCCATCGGCTCAGGCAGCCCCATCGTCCTGGCCAACCGCATGCGCGGGACGCTCGACACCTGGGATCCACTGTTCCTGGACAAGCTGGCCGAACGACACACCGTCATTACCTTCGACTATCCGGGCGTTGGATACTCGAGCGGCACGCTACCCGACGACCTGGGCCAGGTTGCCAGCTTCGTCAACGACTTCACCACGGCCATCAAGCTGGACAAGTTCGCCATGCTGGGCTGGTCGTGGGGCGGATTCACCACGCAGACCCTGCTGCTCGACCAACCGGAACGCGTGAGCCATGCGATCCTGGTGGGCACCAATCCGCCGGGGCCGGGCCAACTGCCGATCCAGCAGGTGTTCATCGAGCGCGCCATGAAGCCAGTGAACGACCTGGACGACGAAGAAGTGCTGTTCTTCGAACCACAATCCGAGTTCAGCCGCGCGGCGGCCAAGGCCTCTCATGAGCGCATCTACGCCCGCCCCGACGTGGTGTCGAAGATTCCTTCGCAGATGGAGCAGTTCCTGGTGTACCTGAAGGCCGCCGAAGCCTTCGGCGAAGACACGCTGGGACGCCGCGCTAGACTGACTCAGACGCGTACGCCGATGCTGGTCATCAGTGGCGATAACGACACCAGTACCGCCGGCCAGAACTGGTTCCCGCTCATCGGCCAACTGCGCAACGCGCAATTTGTCTTCTATCCCGAAGCGGGGCATGGCCCGCAGCACCAGTATCCGGAGCTGTCAGCGGAGTACATCGCCGATTTCATCGCGCGCACGTCCAAGTAACCACATCCTGTGCAGGCAACTGAGCACCCCCTTTGGAGAAACACGCCATGCGTTACCGCATTTTCGGCAATACCGGCCTTCGGGTATCGTCACTCGCCTTGGGCACTGGCAACTTCGGCAAGGGCTGGGGTTACGGTGCCGATCAGGAAGAGGCTCGCAAGATCTACACCCGCTACCGCGAGGCCGGTGGCAACTTCATCGATACGGCCGATCAGTACCAATTTGGCCAGTCGGAAGCGATGCTTGGCGACTTCATCGCCGCCGACCGCGACGACATCGTGCTGGCTACCAAATTCTCCCTAGGCGACTCACCTGATGCTGGCCTCCAGCGTTCCGGCAACAGCCGCAAGGCCATGTTTCGCTCGGTCGAAGCCAGTCTGAAGCGCTTGAAGACAGATCACATCGATCTGTTGTGGGTGCACATGCCCGATGGAGTAACGCCCATCGACGAAATCGCCCGTGGCCTCGACGACCTGATCCGTTCCGGCAAGGTTCTCTACGCCGGCCTATCGGATTTCCCGGCCTGGCGTGTGGCCACCGCTGCCACACTGGCCGAGTTGCGGGGATGGTCGCCCATCTCGGCCGTGCAGCTGGAGTACAGCCTGGTGGAAAGGTCGGCGGAGCGTGAGCTTCTACCGATGGCCGCCGGGTTCAATCTGGGAGCGGTCGGCTGGTCTCCGCTAGGAGGCGGTTTGCTCACCGGCAAATACCGCAATGGCGAAACGGGGCGAGCGCAGGGGTTGGGTGTTGTCATCCACGGCGAGAGCGACCAGCGCAAGACCTCGACCCTCGATGCCGTGCTGGCAATCGCCGAAGAGACGGGGCATTCACCGGGACAAGTCGCCATTGCCTGGGTACTCGCCAAGGGAACACTACCGATCATCGGCCCGCGCACCGCCGACCAGCTCGCCGACAACCTTGCGTCGCTAGAGGTTCGGCTGACGTCGGCACAGCTCGAACGACTGGACGCTGCCAGCGCCTTCACCCTCGGGTTCCCGCACGACGTGGTAGCCGCGACGGCGCCAGCGCTCGCTGGTGGGAAGCCAGAACTCATCGATGCGCCAACCCGCGCTATTCGTTGACTTAGAGTGGTAGAGGCCAAAGGCGTGATTGTCCGTCACGCCTTTGGCCCAAAAACGAATGCCTCCTTCTGTCCGATTTCTGCCTTTTGCCACCAGCTGCTTCCGGCCAACAGCGGACGCTGTTCTATCCACGTACGCCAATCCGTACCGGCTCGACATGGCGCTCACCAAGGTGGACAGCACCCACGTCCCTGCCGAATCGAGTCGTCCTCGCTGGGCATCCCGGCGCAGTGATGGCGTACACCAGTAACGGCCTGCCCCTTTGCGAACCGGTGCCGTCGACCCGGGAGTGGAAAGCAGCCCACCCCCCTTTTCTGGCCCAATCGGGGAGATCCAATCTGCACGGATAGCTAACGCGTCTAGCCGCCCGGTGGCCTTGTTCGTGGTGGCGATGTCGATCATTGCTTGGTCGTTGACGCCGCTGAGCACCTCCGACGACCTGTCTCAATCGTCGGCGCCCGCGTTTCAACCCTGCAAACCGGGCCGGCGGCGCACCAGCCTTTCCAGCGGCAGCTTGGTCACCGCAAAGCCCATCAGCAACGTGGTCGCGTACAGCGCGAAGTCGCTGGCAATCGGCTGGTTCTCGTACCAGGCACCGACCAGCACGGCGAACACCGGGAAGATGATGAGGCCCCCGAGTCATTACGCGCTTGGAAGCTGAAGCACTACTGATCTCGACAACCGAAACCTTTGCCGTGGGTCGGGCAGCGGTGCCGCAGTTCGTGCGGGCCAGCGTCAGCAATGCCTCCGGGGACGACGGGCGGCTGCTGGAGGCCTTCCAGGCATTGGCTGATGCATTGCGGCAGGAAGTGGAAACGGTGGATACGTGATCGGCTGGCAGCGGATCGAACTCAGCCGCAACATACGGATTCGAGAGGTACCACGCATAGGATGTGGCAGGTGGCGTTCCGCTGGAGCACTGCCGGCGCCCTCTACGCGCCAAACACGGGCCTGAAGAACGAGCGCTCGTAGCTGAGGATGCATTGGGTCTCTTCCGCGTACTTGAAGGCGGCGATGCATTCCGGGTCGTTCATGGATTGCTGCCGGTAACGCTCGTAGTCCGCCAGGCTGGGAAAGGTGAACATTGCCAGCGCTATGTTGTTTGCGCCTTCGGATGGCAGGAAGTAGCCGTGGTGCTGGCCGCCGAACTTCTCCACCAGCGGAATCCACAGTTTTCCGTAGTGCTCGAACTCACTGAGCTTGTACGGGTCCAGGACGTATCTCAGGTAACAGGTGACCATTTCTTCCCTCTCTGGCAATGGATGGGTGGCATGAGCGTCACCGCCAATGCCGCTGCTGCACCTTCTTGCTGCGGCCAACACCAGCGGCGGCGCCGATGAGCAGGAGGAGGCTTTCCACCAGCCACGCCAGCAGCAGGCCACAGGCCAGGCCCCAGGCGATGGCTTCGGGTTTGAGCAGCAGTTGGTAGCTGTAGGCGGTAAGGGTTTCCTGGCGCAACTCGGGGTTGGCCATTGCCAGTACATGCCAGGCACGCTGGTACCAGGGGCCTTGCAGGGCGCGCCATTCACGTTGCATCAGGTCGTTGCGGGTGACGAGGTGGGCCACGCTCTCGGCGTCGCTACGCATGACCGGGTCGGCACTTGCGCGGTAGTGGGCGACCAGGGCGTCGAGGTCGCCCTCGAAGAAGCGCTGGGCGGTTTCACGGAAGCCCTTGAGGCCCTGCTCCGCTTCCAGCCGGTGGGCGTCGACGCGCTGGGCGTAGTCTTCGATGAAGCCCGGCACCTGCACCCCGACCAGCAAGCCCAGGGTGAACAGGATCAAGCGCAGGTAGCTTCGCAACATTCCCTGTATCTCCAGTTGTCAGGCCCGGCCCTGGGTGACGATCTCGCCGCGGCGCCAGAGGATCCACTCGCCAGGCTGGAAGATGCTCCAGTTTTCGTTGTCGGTCAGCGGTTCGGTGGCAATCACCGTGACCACGTCGTTGGGGGTGGTTTCGGCCTGGAAGTCCACGGTCAGGTCGGCGTCCTTCAGCCTTGCTGGGCCGAAGGGCGCGCGGCGAGTGATGTGGGCCAGCTTGGTGGAGCAGAAGCTGAACAGCCAGTCGCCGTCGCTGAGCAGGCAGTTGAACACGCCCTTCTGGCGAAATTCGAAGCAGGCCTGGATCAGCACCGGCAGGAGGATTTCCGCCATCACCGGCTCGGGAAAGGCACCGCGCACGCGGTTGAGCAGGTTGCAGAAGGCCGCTTCGCTGTCGGTATCGCCCACCGGGCAATAGAAGCCTTTGGGCGGCTCGAAGTCGGTCAGTTGGCCGTTGTGCGCAAAGCACCAGTTACGGCCCCAGAGCTCGCGGACGAACGGATGGGTGTTGGACAGGCAGACCTTGCCGACGTTGGCCTGGCGAATATGGCCGATGACGGTTTCGCTCTTGATCGGGTAACGCTGGACCAGGCGCGCCACCTCGGACTCGATGCTCGCGGCAGGGTCTTGGAACAGGCGCAGGCCGCGCCCTTCATAGAAGCCGATGCCCCAGCCGTCGCGATGCGGACCGGTGCCGCCGCCGCGTTGCATCAGGCCGGTGAAGCTGAAAACGATATCGGTGGGGACGTTGGCGCTCATGCCGAGCAATTCGCACATGGTTCAGGACTCTGGCGTCAGGCGTTCTTGGAAGGAGTCGACTTCCCGCACCGGGAAGTGGAAGGGACGTTCCGGGCCGGGGTGGCCCATGCTGAACGTCCCGTGTCCGGGCCGCAAGGCCCGGTGCATCAGAGGCGGGGTTCGATGCGCAGGCGGCGGTCGCCGTTCTGGTCGTAGCGGGTGTCCGCTTCGGGTTTGCTGTCGCGCATGACTTCGCGCAGGGTCGGCTCTTCTTCAGCCTGTTGGGCCGCTTCGCGTTCGGCACGGCGGGCCTTGAGCTTGTTCTCGATGGGCCAGCGGATACCGGCGTATACCAGATAAATGGCCAGCGCGATGATGCTGTACATGGTCAGATCGAGGGTAGCTTTCCAGGCGTTGTTGCCGACCTTGAACAGCACATCCAGCGCGGTGATGGCCACGGCCGGGGCGAACATGTCCTTGGCCGGGTCGACGATGGTGGGGGTCAGCAACAGCACTGCCACCAGCAGTCGCAGCGGCTCACGCAGCCAGCGCCACATCCAGCCCGTGAGGCGGAACCAGACCAGCAGGCAGCCGAGCGCGGCCACTCCATAGGCAGCCCAGGCGAGCAGGTAGTCGTTTTCAGTCATTGGCGTCCGTGGCAAGGCTGGCAAAAGGGCGCTTATGATAAACGCTTTTCACGGTTCCGGCGCTCCTGCCGTCGCCGCCCCGCCTGCCTTCGAGAGTGCCCATGTCCCAAGCTCCCATCGCCCGCATCGAACCCGGTGACGACCCCTACCGCTGGCTGGAGGAGCGCGATGCGCCCGACGTGCTCGCCCACCTCGAGGCGGAGAACGCCTGGCTGGAAACCGTGCTGGCCGATCAGAAGGCGCTGCGCGAGACGCTGTTCCAGGAGATCAAGGGCCGCATCCGCGAAACCGACCTGTCCCTGCCAGTGCCCTGGGGCCCCTGGCTCTACTACCAGCGCACCACTGCCGGCGACGAGTATCCGCGCCACTACCGCTGCCCGCGCCCGGCCGACGGCTCCCTGACCCTGGACGACACCGGCGAAGAACTGCTGCTGGACCCGAACGAGCTGGCCGCTGGCGGCTTCCTGTCCATTGGCGCCTTCAGCATCAGCCCGGACCACGCACGCCTGGCCTACAGCCTGGATACCAGCGGCGACGAGATCTACCAGCTGTTCGTCAAGGAGCTGGCCACGGGAGAAATCACCGCCCTGCCCTTCGAGCACTGCGACGGCAGCATGACCTGGGCCAACGACAGCGCCACGCTGTTCTTTGGTGAACTGGACGACACCCATCGCCCGCACCGCCTGTACCGCACGCGCCTGGGCGAGCCCGGCGCCGCCCTGGTATTCGAGGAAGGCGACGGACGCTTTTTCCTGCATTGCTACCGCGCCAGCTCCGAACGCCAGCTGATCCTCCTGCTCAACAGCAAGACCACCAGCGAAGCCTGGGTGCTGGATGCCGACACCCCTGAAGGTGCCTGGGCCTGCGTGGCCGAGCGCGAAGAAGAGCACGAGTACTACATCGACCACGGCAAGCTGGAGGGCCAGTGGGCCTGGTTGATCCGCAGCAACCAGAGCGGCATCAACTTCGCGCTCTACCAGAGCACCGAAGCCGTACCCGCTCGCGCCCGCTGGCAGACGCTGATCGCCCATGACGAGGCGCGCATGCTGGAAGGCGTGAGCCTGAATGCCGGCGGCTTCGTCCTGAGCCTGCGCGAAGGGGGCCTGCCGATCATCCAGGTGCACCCGCAAGGCGCGACGCCCTACCCGCTCCAGCTGCCGGATGCAGCCTACAGCCTCTACGTGCAGGACAGCCTGGAGTTCGACAGCCCAGTGGTCCGCCTGCGCTACGAGGCTCTCAACCGCCCGGCACAGGTGCGCCAACTGGAGCTGGCCACAGGCGCGCAGCAGGTGCTCAAGGAAACGCCGGTGGAAGGCCCCTTCGATGCGGACGCCTTTGTCAGCCAGCGTCTCTGGGCGACGGCAGCGGACGGTACGCGCATCCCCATCAGCCTGGTGGCGCACCGCGACACGCTGGGCAAGCCCGCCCCGCTCTACCTTTACGGCTACGGCGCCTATGGCGAGAGCCTCGACCCCTGGTTCTCCCATGCGCGGCTAAGCCTGCTGGAGCGCGGGTTCGTCTTCGCCATCGCCCACGTGCGCGGCGGTGGCGAGCTGGGTGAGGCCTGGTACCGCGCCGGCAAGCTGGAGCACAAGACCAACAGCTTCGGTGACTTCATCGCCTGCGCCGAGCACCTGATCGCCGAGGGCTACACCACCTCCGCGCAACTGGCCATC
This sequence comes from Pseudomonas sp. BN415, assembly GCF_029871195.1. Lineage (NCBI taxonomy): Bacteria > Pseudomonadati > Pseudomonadota > Gammaproteobacteria > Pseudomonadales > Pseudomonadaceae > Pseudomonas > Pseudomonas sp. BN415. Next base: position 79,422 of record NZ_SSOK01000031.1, on the reverse strand, counting down.
AGCGGCGGCAGCGCCGGGGGACTGCTGATTGGGGCGGTGCTGAACCTGCGCCCGGAACTGTTCGCCGCCGCCATCGCCGAAGTGCCGTTCGTGGACGTGCTGAACACCATGCAGAACCCCGACCTGCCGCTGACCGTGACCGAGTACGACGAATGGGGCGACCCAAACGAGCCGGAGGTTTTCGCGCGGATCAAGGGCTACGCGCCCTACGAGAACGTAAGCGCCCAAGCCTACCCGGCGATGCTGGTGGTGGCCGGCTACAACGACAGCCGCGTGCAGTACTGGGAAGCCGCCAAGTGGGTGGCCCGCCTGCGCGCGACAAAGACCGACAGCAACCCGCTGCTGCTCAAGACCGACCTCGGCGCCGGTCATGGCGGCATGAGCGGCCGCTACCAGGCGCTACGCGACGTGGCGCTGGAGTACGCCTTCCTGCTCAAGGTGCTGGGGCTGCCTCAGTAACGATCAGGGATTGCCGGTGCCGGTCCCGAGTCCCTTGGTGTTACGCTCCAGTTGCTGCTCCAGCACCGGGATCGGCTGGTCGCGCTGCTCCAGGGATTCGCGCAGGCGCTGCTCCTGGTCTGGCCGCTTCATCATCTGCGGGCTGCCGCTCTGCGGCGCCGGACGGGTGATCGCACGCGGCGTCACTTGCGGGTAGGGCTGCGGGTTGACGGTGCCGGGCGATCCCGCCGGCGCCTGCAGGGGTGCACGCAGCAACGGTGGATTTTGCGCGGCCGCGCTGCCGGCGATCAGGGCCAGCGCCAGCAGCAATGACCTGTGCGAAAGCTTCATGGGCTGCCTCCGGTTCATACCTTGTCTGAGTCTAAACCCCGACGGCCGGCGTGGCGCCCCGTGCGACGGGATACCCGCGATCCGGCATGCCCGGACTAGACTTTTCACAGATCCAGACTCGGGAGCGCAACCAATGGGCACAGAGCGATCAGCACCGCCAGCGAGCAAGCTGGACAAACTGCTCGCCGACGAACGCAAGCGGCGCGAACACAGCTACCGGGAGCAGGCACTGAAGCTGTTTCCCTGGGTATGTGGCCGTTGTGGACGCGAGTTCAGCGGCAAGCGCCTGTCCGAACTTACGGTGCATCACCGCGATCACAATCATGACAACAACCCGCCGGACGGTTCGAACTGGGAGCTGCTCTGCCTCTACTGTCATGACAACGAGCACGCCCGCTACACCGACCAGCAGTGGCACAGCGAGGAAGAACCCGGCGCGCGGCAGAGTCCGCGTACCACCTACAAGGCGTTCGCCGACATCGGCAACCTGTTGAAGCGCGAGGAATAGCCCGCCGGGCCGTTCGTCACCGAGTCCGCAAGGAGATCACGATGAAGATCCTGATGGTACTGACCTCCCACGACCAGTTGGGCAACACCGGCAAGAAGACCGGTTTCTGGCTGGAGGAGTTCGCCGCGCCTTACTTCGCCTTCCGCGATGCCGGCGCCGAGGTGGTACTGGCCTCACCCAGGGGCGGCCAGCCGCCGTTGGACCCGAAGAGCGACGACCCGGACGCCCAGACCGAGGCAACCCACCGGTTCCGCGAGGATGACGAGGCGCGCCGTGCACTGGCCAACACCCATATGCTGGCCGGGCTGGTGCCGGGGGACTACGACGCCCTCTTTTACCCAGGTGGCCACGGCCCCATGTGGGACCTGGTGGACGACCTGCACTCCATCGTGCTGGTCGAGAGCTTCTACGCCGCCGGCAAGCCGGTGGGCGCCGTATGCCACGCCCCAGCCGTGCTGCTCAACGCCAGGGCGCCGGACGGCGCGCCGCTGGTGCAGGGTAATGCGGTGACCGGCTTTTCCAACTCCGAGGAAACCGCCGTGGGCCTGGCCGACGTGGTGCCCTTCCTGCTGGAAGATGCGCTCAAGGAAAACGGCGGCCATTACTCCAAAGTAGCGGACTGGCAGCCCCATGTGGTCACTGACGGCAACCTGATCACTGGGCAGAACCCGGCATCGTCCGAGCCGACGGCGGCAGCCATGCTGGAACTGTTGAGCGGGCGGCGGGGGGAAATGTAGGCCGACAGTGGGAAATTCGCCCCTACAGGCAAACGCGCCGGCCAGTTCGTAGGATGGGTAGAGCGCAGCGAAACCCATCGCCGGATTGAAGGGTTTCGCAGGCTCTACTCATCCTACGCGGTGTTCGCGGTGGACGAGGCAATCAACGCAACAGCTTGGTATCCAGCACGTCCGACGCGCCGCCCATGATGTTCTCGGTGATTTCGATGAAGTCCTTGGTGCTGGCCTTGTCCAGGCGCATTAGGCCGCGGGCGACGTCGTCCATGGAGCGCTGGCCGTCAGTGCGCAGGCGGATTTCCTTGTCCAGATCCTGCAGCAGCAGCACGGCGCGGGCGGTGACGGCGCCGCTGGCCTGTTCGCCGCGCAGGCTGTCGACCTTCTTGCTCCACTGGCGCAGCTGCTTGCGAATGGCCTCGTAACGATCATCGCTCAGGCCACCAGCACGGCGCAGCAGCTCGATGGCGTAGTATTCGGCTACCCCTTCGCTGATCCAGTCGCTCTTGTCGGTATCGCTGATCCGGCTGAGCACATGTACCAGCTCATGCACCAGGGAACTGGTGCCGTTTTCGCTCACCAGCGGTCGCGCCGAGTGCATGAAGTAGGAGTTGGGGGCCGACAGGCCGCCTCGCCACATGGGGTCGTTGGCCCCTACGATCAGCAGCTTGCCCGGCTCGCGGGGGAAGACTTCCTGGGCATGGGGCCAGACGAAGGTCAGCAAGGTGAGGATGTCCATGCGCCGCATGCCCTCGCCCACCGGCGCACTGACGGTGACGTCGGTAGCCCCCAGGGTGGCACGGCGGCTACCCAGCTTGCCGGCCAGGATCCAGCCGGTGGGACGGTCGAACATGCGCTCGGGGTTGTCGATGCGGAAGCGGTTCTTGCCGACACGTGGCCAGCCGGTTTCCACCGACTTCCACCCCTTGGGCATGTCGAACTGCAGGCGCGCCACCAGCTCGATGCCATCCACCATGTCCAGGCGCGCTGCCGGCACCAGGTCATCGCCCCGCAGCAATGCCCAATCGGGCGTCATGCGGGCATCGAAACGACCATCGCCACGCGGGTGACTGACACGCACCTTGTAGCTCAGGCTGGCCTTGCCGTTGCCAGGCACCCAGGTGCCGTGTTGCGGGTCATCCTGGGTCCAACTGCCACTGGCCTTGAAGTCGCTGTAGTAACCCTTGTCGCCCAGATCGAAACGCAGGCTGCGCACGCCGTCGCCTTTCTCCAGTACCAGGCTGACTTCGGCCTGGTCGCTCTCGGGCAGAAAGCGCACCTGATAGTCGAGATCGACCTTCTTCGCTGCCCACAGCGGGGCGCTCAGGGTCAGCAGGACGGTGGACAGCAGGAGCTGGGAACGGGCGGACATCGAGGATGGTTTCCTTAGTGGGTGTGACAGTCAGTCCCTGAGACTCGAACGGCAGTGGTTTGATCCGTGACCAGCTTCAACCTGCACGAAAAATCAGATGCTCCTCCCAATCATCCTCGGCCACGCTGCTTTCACTGAGCATGCGTCCGGATTGGGAGATGCCGGCCTTGTGCACCGCCTCGGGGTCATTGCAGACCAGGTGGTGCCAGGGCGGCAGGTCCTTGCCCTCGGCCACCAGGCGGTAGCCGCAGGTGGGCGGCAACCAGCGGAACTCGTCGGCCTGGGCCGGGGTGAGCTGGATGCAGTCGGCAACGAACTGGCGGCGATTGGCGTAGTCGGTGCAGCGGCAGGTTTTCAGATCCAGCAACTTGCAAGCGATGCGTGTGTAATAGACGCTGCCGTCGTCCTCGTCTTCCAGCTTCTGCAGGCAGCAAAGTCCGCAGCCATCACAGAGGGATTCCCATTCCTCCTGATCGAGCTGATCGAGGGTCTTGCGCTTCCAGAAGGGTTCGACTTTGGCGGCCATGGCGTACGGGGGGTTATTTCGGGGGCGCGTAGTCTAGTCGGGTCCAGGGTGTCGGCCAAGCATAGCTGACCATTGGTTACAGCGCGGCGAACTCAGTAGCCGCGCTCGAAGCTGACTTGCCCCCTGAGCGGTTCCCCGGCGCGGTAGCGCCCCAGGTTGTCGACGAACAGCCGCGCCATGGCGCTGGGCAGCGTTGGCGCCGAGCTGTGGCCCGTGACCAGCAGGTTGGGAGCGGTCCAGAACGGGTGCCAGGCGGGCAGCGGCTCTTCACGGCAGACATCGATCACGGCACCGGCCAGTTGCCCGGCCTGCAGCGCCGCCACCAGGTCATGGTCCACCACTGCCACGCCGCGGCCGGCGTTGATGAACAGCGCAGTCGGGCGCATGCGCTCAAAAATCGCGGCATCGTAGATATCGCGGGTGGCCGGCGTGTCGGGCAGCAGATTCACCACGCAGTCGGCCCACCCCACCTGCTCCGCCAGCGACTCCATGCCGAAGACCCGCTCGAAGGGCTCCAGTTGACGGGGCTCGCGGGCAATGCCGTGAAGTTCGACGCCGAAGGGTTCGAGGAAGCCCGCCACGCTCTGACCGATATCACCACTGCCGACGATCAGCACCCGCTTCCCCACCAGGCTGCTCGGCAGGCGGTTATCCCAGCGCTTCTCGGCCTGGGCAGCGACTCGCGAAAGGGTTTGCCGCTGGTGTGCCAGCAGGTAGGTGAGTACGTACTCGGCCATGACCTGGCCGAAGATGCCGACCGCACGGGTCAGTTGGTAGTCGTTGGGCAGGTCGGCCGCCAGCAGCGGCGTGATGCCGGCCCAGGTGGACTGCATCCACTCCGGCTTGCAGCCCTGGCGCAACAGTTGCGCCAGCAGGTCGGGCTGGCCCAACCAGACCGGGCATTCCCGCGCGGCCTCCAGCAGGCGCTCCGCCTCGCTGCCGCCATGCAGCTGCAGGCCAGCCTCGGTGCGCAGCAGATCGGCGTAAAGCGCGAACTCTTCTTCGGCGATGAGGATTTTCATCAAAGGGGATCGTTCATCCGCAACAGCTCTTCCGGCAGGTGCTCGATGTACTCATCCTGGGCCGGCGGCATCTGCAGGTGATAGCCCTGCTTCTCGATGTTCTCCAGCACCTTGCCGATGTCTTCGCGGGCCAGTTGGCGCTCGGGGCTGAGCACCAGATCGAAGGTGTGCTGAGGGGCGCCAAAGGCGCTGAGCAGGCCTTCGGGCACGCGGCTCAGGGCCTCGCGCTTGTCGACATAGAGGTACATCTCGTTCTTGCGCGGGCTTTTGTAGATGGAGCAGATACGTTTCATGGTCAGGCTCGTGGGGCGAGCCGTGCCAAGCGGCACGGCGGAAGGGTTCATTGGCCGGCCGTGGCCAGGGTGTCCAGCAGGGCCTGGCCCATCAGCTCGCGGCGCCAACCACGCAGGCCCTCGGGCAGGCTGTAGGGGCCGTCGGGGAAACCGGTCTTGAGCAGGGCCTCCAGGTGCTTCTTGCGCAGCATCAGTTCCGGGGCCATGCCCAGGCGCTCGGCTTCGGCCTGGCCAACGGCGCGCAGCTGTTTCAGCAGCGGCGAGGCTTCGGGTGGCAGCGGCTCGGGCAGCTTTTCGGGCCACTGCTCAGGCGGCGTTTCGGCGGCTTCGCGAATCAATTTAAGCAAGGTATTGCCGTCTTGGCGCACGGTCCGCGGGTGCATGTCGTCGATTCGCGCCAGGGCCACGAGGTTGTCCGGCTGGAAGCGCGCCAGGGGCCAGAGGCTGTGCTCACGCAGGATGCGGTTGCGCGGCTGGTCACGCTGGCGCGCTTCGATCTCGCGCCAGGCGCAGAGTTCGCGCAGCACGGCGAGCTGGGCGCGAGAGAGTTTCCAGCCCAGCTTGGCCTCGCGGTAGAGTTCTTCGGGAAGGACTTCACGGCGCAGGTTGGCCACCAGCTCCGCGCCATCTTCCAGCACCCAGGCACGTTTCGGGTCGGTCAGGCGCGGCTCCAGTGCGGCGTAGAGTTCGGCCAGGTGCTGCACGTCTTCGGCGGCGTAGCGCACCTGCATCTCGGTGAGCGGGCGCTGCAGCCAGTCGGAGCGGGTTTCGTCCTTGGGCAGCTCGATGCCGAGCACCGCCTGCACCAGTCGCGAATAGCCCATGGAATAGCCGATGCCGAGATAACCGGCGGCCAGTTGGGTATCCAGCAGCGGCTGTGGCAAGGCGCCGGTCAAGCGCATGAAGACTTCCAGGTCCTCGCTGCAGGCATGCAGGACCTTGAGCACGGCGTGGTCTTCCAGCAGTTCGGCGAAGGACGACCAATCGCCGATCAGCAGCGGGTCGATGAGGTACGCCCGCTCACTGTCGCCGACCTGCACCAGGCCGGCCTTGGGGTAGAAGGTGTCGACCCGCATGAACTCGGTGTCCAGGGCCACGAAGGGCAGACGCCGCCACTCGGCGCAGTGTTTGGCCAGCGAAGCGTCGTCGCGAATCCAGATAATGTCGATGGCCACAGGGCTCTCCTAGAATCAGTGGCGCGCAGTATATATCGCACCGGGTCCTCGCTTCGCGCCTTGCATCGCTCCCGCCCCGTCGCGACTTATTGGCGCAGGGCGGGCCGGCGCCTAGGCCAGCTCGGTACGCAGGCGCTGCAGCAGCGTTGCGGAACTGCGCTGCATGGGCAGGCGCAGCTCATCCACGATCAGCCCCTGCATGGCCAGCAGGCTTTTCACCGGGGCTGGATTGGGCTCGGCGAAGGCCAGGCGAATCAGCGGCTGCAGTTTCTGGAAGATCACTCTGGCGGCGTCAAGTTCACCGTTGGCGATGCAATCGGCCATGCGCACGAACGCTTGCGGGTGGATATGAGCCGAAGCGGCAATCGCTCCACGACCGCCCATGCACAGGGTGTTGAAGATCTGCCCGTCCTCCCCCGTCAGCACGTCCAGCTCGCCGTCAGCGATCAATGCCAGGGTGGTTTCCGGGTTGCCGCCGCAGTCCTTGATGGCCGCCACTTTCGGGTGTCGGGCCAATTGGCGAAGGGTGTCCAGCTCCAGGCGCACGCCCGTGCGATAGGGAATGTCATAGAGGATCACCGGTACCGTCGAGGCATCGGCAATGGCACCGAACCAGGCCAGCAGGCCGTCCTGGGACGGACGGATGTAGTAAGGCGCAGGCACCAGCACGCCAGCGATGGGGCGGCGCTGCACCTCGCGCTGGAAGGCCAGCACGTTCGTCAGGTTGTTGCCTGCCACGCCCATCACCAGTTGGTCACCGGGCACCTCGTCGAGCAGCGCGTCCAGCACCGCCAGTTGCTCATCCTTGGACAGGGCCGCCGCCTCCCCCGTGGTGCCGCAGGCCACCAGGCCGGAAACGCCGGCATCCAGCAGGTGCCGGGCCAGACGGCGCAGGGCGGGAAAATCGATGGAGCCTTCATTGAAGGGGGTTACCAGGGCAACCCAGATTCCAGAAAACACAGGCATTGCAGATCTCCTTTGGCTGACCGTCAGAGTCACCGTCGGAGGGATGCAGGGAGGGAGATTCGAGGAAGGATCGACCTACTTCGCGCCTACTGTCCTGTCAGCCCATCTGACGGGACAGCGCGCCCCGGCCAAATGAGCGACTGTTTCTTCGATTTGTCCGCGGCAACGCCAATGGCCGACACCTGGGCCGGGAGGTCCAGGGCAAGAACGGCGTTGGAGGCGATGGCGGGCATTGAAAGCTCGGTTGAATGCAGCGAAGGCACCGATACTGCGAAAGCCACCCGGCGCCTGTCAACTGCGGCCTGTCTAATGCCACAACATTCAACCCTGGCGCCGGGGGCGGACGACTGCTAAAAAGCCCGCGCGAAGAAGAACAAGGCTCCGGCCACCCCCTCACCTGAATGGATACAAGAAGATGAAGAAGTTGCTGGGCGTATTCGCCCTGCTGATCGTCGCGCTGACGGTCTATCTCGCCATCACGCCGTCTCCCATCGACCCGCTGGCCTGGGATGCACCGAAGGCGCCGGAGATGACCGATGTGTTGGAGCCCAACGACACCCTGATGAAGGCCGAACTGGTCGCCCAGGGCCAGGTGCATGGCCCGGAAGACACTGCCGTCGACGGCCAGGGCCGCCTCTATGCCGGCCTGCATGACGGGCGCATCGTGCGCATCGCCGAGAACGGCCAGGTCGAGACTTTCGCCGAAACCGGCGGACGGCCGCTGGGCATGGATTTCGACGCCGCCGGCAACCTGATCGTCGGCGATGCCTACAAGGGCCTGCTGCGCATCGACCCGCAAGGAAAGATCACGGTGCTCGCCAGCGAGGCCGAGGACGTGCCCTTCCGCTTCACCGATGATCTGGACATCGCCCAGGACGGCCGCATCTATTTCACCGACGCCTCGAGCAAATTCCAGCAGCCGGACTACCTGCTGGACCTGCTGGAAGCCCGCCCCCATGGCCGCCTGATGCGCTTCGACCCGGCCACCGGCAAGACCGAGGTGCTGCTCAAGGATCTCTACTTCGCCAACGGCGTGGCGCTGTCGGCCAACGAGGATTTCGTACTGGTCAACGAGACCTACCGCTACCGCATCACCCGCTACTGGCTGAGCGGCGAGAAGGCCGGGACCCACGACCTGTTCATCGACAACCTGCCGGGCCTGCCGGATAACCTGCAGGGTGACCACCAGGGCACCTTCTGGGTCGCACTGCCCTCCCCGCGCAAGGCCGATGCCGACTTCCTGCACACCCAACCCTGGCTGAAGGCGCAGATCGCCAAACTGCCGCGCATGTTCTGGCCCAAGCCGGTGCCCTACGGCCTGGTGCTGCAACTGAACGAGAAAGGCGAGATCGTCCACAGCCTGCACGACACCAGCGGCACTCACCTGCGCATGGTGACCTCGGTCAAGCCGGTGGGGGACTACCTCTACCTGGGCAGCCTGGACAATGACCGGATCGGGAAATTGAAGATTCGTTGAACACCGAGGCGAGCCTTGCACTGCTTGGCGAATGAAATGGCTTTGCCTGCATTAGATGTTGCAAGCAGCTGCATTGTCCGTAGGAACTGGCTTGCCAGCGAATGGCCCCGTTTCGCTGGCAAGCCAGCTCCTACAAGGTTCGCGCCGGAGGTGAGTAAGAAGTCACGCCGACAGGATTCGTGGCGTCACCGAGCTGCTGCCCCAGCAACCCCTCCATCCGCTCGCGAGTCTCGGCCATCAGCTCACCGAGCCGCTCCGGGCCGTACTGGCTGGCATCGATGGGCGCGCCCACATGCACTTCCACCTTCTGCCCCAGGTTCAGGCGGAAGGTACGTGCCGGCAGCACGCGGTGGATGCCGCGGATGGACACGGGAATGATCACCGCGTCGGTGTCCAGTGCCAGGTGGAAGCAGCCCTTCTTGAATTTCAACAGGTGGCCATCAGCGGAGCGCGTGCCCTCGGGCGCGGCCCAGAGGACGATTCCGCTCTCCATCATGCGCCGGGCGGTGTCGAGGTCAGCCAGGGCCTGGCGGCGATTGTGCCGGTCGATGGAGGGAAACTCCGCTGCGCGCATGGCCGGGCCGAGGAAGGGGATGCGGAACAGCTCTTTCTTCGCCAGCATGCGGATCGAGCCCGGCAGGGCGACGAAGCTGGCCGGAATGTCGTAGTGGCTGGAATGGCTGCAGAGAATCAGGTAACGGCGACCATCGTTGAAGTCGGGAATCGCCCCGTGCACCGACAGGTCCATGCGTACCAGACGCAGTAGCAGGCGTGACATGGCGCGGGTATAGCGGTCCACGCAGGCGCGGTCGAGACGCCCCAGCGGCGCGCGCACCAGCACCAGGCAGCAGTAGTAGAGAACCACCGACAATGTCCCCAGGATCACGCCAAGACGGCGGATCGGCGAGGCACGTTCACTCAGTATTTGCAGGCTTGGCATCGAGCGCTCCCATCTTCTGCCCGCGCGACTTCATGCACGGGCGACCTTATGATGCCGATTGTCATCGTTTCGACACACTTGGCCCGCCAGCCTCCCGACCAAACGCATCCGCCACGGACCCAGCCCATGGACAAGAAAGACCTGCAGATCATTGCCCTCCTGCAGCAGGACGCCTCCATCTCCCTCGCGGAACTGGCCGAGGCGGTGAACCTCTCTCCCACGCCCTGCTGGCGGCGCTTGCAGAAGCTGCGCGAGGACGGTGTGATCCAGAAGCAGGTGGCGCTTTGCGATGCCGAACGGCTCAAGCTCGGGGTCACCGTATTCGTCACCATCCGCACCAGCCGCCATAGCGACGACTGGACCCGCCAGTTCATCGAAGGCACCCGCGACATCCCCGAGATCGTCGAGATCTACCGCATGACCGGCGACGTCGACTACCTGCTGAAGATCGTGGTGCCCGACATCAAGGGCTATGACGCGGTGTACAAGCGCCTGATCCGCGTGGCCGACCTGTCCGACGTCAGCTCCGGCTTTGCGATGGAAGTGATCAAGCACACCACGGCCCTGCCACTCGGTCACCTGGAGCAAGCCGGCGACCCATGATTTCCGCGCAACGACATCGAATCGCAAACTTTTTCTACATAACCATCGCCCAGTAGATTTTATTTCTACACAGCTACCCTTCCCAGCAAATCAAAGCAAAGAATTTCCCCACGTCCATCGGTAATCTTTCCCCCACGCCAGTTGCCTCTCCTAACGGAAGGCACCGCCCCATCTCGTTATTCGGATTCAGAGGAAACACCCAGGTGGACGACCGCAAGCTGCATGTTGAAACGCTGCTGGCCCATGAAGGCCGCGAACGGGGCCGCGTCGGTGGCACCGTGAATACCCCGGTCTACCGCGCCTCCACGCTGCTCTTCCCCACCGTGGAAGCCCTGCACGCGCAAAATGGCACCCTCAATACCTATGGCCGCCACGGCAACCCCACAACCCGCTCCCTGGAGAGCGCCCTGGCTGAGCTGGAAGGTGCCTACGGCGCCATGCTCACCCCCAGCGGCCTGAGCGCCCTGACCACGGCCCTGCTGGCCACGCTCAAGCCTGGCGATCATCTGCTGATGACCGACTCGGTCTACGACCCGACCCGCGCCTTCTGCGACGAAACCCTGAAGCGTTTCGGCATCGAGACCACCTACTACGACCCGTTGATCGGCGGCGGCATCGTCGAACTGATGCGCCCCAACACCCGCGTGGTGTTCCTCGAATCCCCCGGTTCGCTCACCTTCGAAGTGCAGGATGTGCCCAGCATCGCCGAAATCGCCCATGCCCACGGCGCCCTGGTGATGCTCGACAACACCTGGGGCACACCGGTGCATTTCGCCTCCTTCAAGCACGGAGTGGACATCTCCATACACGCCGCGACCAAGTACATCGTCGGCCACTCCGATGTGCTGATGGGCGTGATCATGACCACCGAAGCACTGTTCCCGCAGGTGCGTGGTTTCTACAAGCAGCTCGGCCTGTCGGTCAGTGCCGACGATGCCTACCTGGCCCTGCGCGGCCTGCGCACACTTTCGACCCGTCTGGAGCGGCACCAGCGCAACGCGGAGAAGGTCGCCCAGTGGCTGGCCGAGCAACCAGAAGTGGAACAAATCCTCTACCCCGCACGGCCCGGCGCCCCTGGTCATGAATTGTGGAAGCGCGACTTCAGCGGCGCGTGCGGCCTGTTCAGCGTGGTCCTCAAGGCGATGCCCGAGCAGGCTATCCACGCCATGCTCGACAACATGCAACTGTTTGGCATGGGTTTCAGCTGGGGCGGGTTCGAAAGCCTGATCCTGCTGACCAACCCCAGCGCCCACCGCAGCGCCACCACCTGGAAGGCGAATGGCCCGCTGGTGCGCCTGCACATCGGCCTGGAGCATCCGGACGACCTGATCGCCGATCTCGACGCCGGCTTCCAGCGCCTGCGCAGCGCCTGCCGCTGACGCACGGGCGGCGCGGGCTCCGCGCCGCCGCCAATAGCGCGCGACAGGCCATGCGGGTGTCCTTATGATGCTCGCCACAACAATGGTCACGACAAGGACCCCGCCATGTCGCTCGCGCAACTCATCAGCCCTGCCCAACTCAGTGCCCGCCAGGATGAACCGGGCCTGGTCATCCTTGACTGCCGTTTCTCCCTCGACGACCCGGCCTACGGCCAGCGCAGCTACACCGAAAGCCACATTCCCAAGGCCCGCTTCGCCGACCTGGAGCGTGACCTCTCGGGCCCGGTGAGCAAGGGCGTGACCGGCCGCCATCCGCTGCCAGACGCTGCGGTACTCGCCGCGAGGCTGCGCGACTGGGGCGTCAATGCCGACAGCACCATCGTGCTCTACGACGACGCCCCCGGCGCCTTTGCCGCCCGCGCCTGGTGGCTGCTGGCCTGGCTGGGCAAGCGCGATGGCGTATTCCTGCTGGACGGCGGCCTGAAGGCCTGGCGCGATGCCGGTCTGTCGCTGACTGCCGTGGAGCCGTCCGTGCAGCCGGGCAACTTTGCAGGCCAGCCCGACGACAGCCTGCTGATCGACGCCGACAGCCTCCAGCAACGCCTGAGCAGTGCCAGCCTCACCCTGTTGGACGCCCGCGCCCTCCCGCGCTTCAAGGGCGAGGTGGAACCCATCGACCCGGTGGCCGGCCATATCCCCGGCGCCCAATGCGCAGCCTTCACCGACAACCTCGGCAGCGACGGCCGCTTCCTTCCGGCCGAGGCGCTGAAGCAACGTTTCGCCGCGATGATCGGCGACCGCCCGTTGGACGAACTGGTGGCCTACTGCGGTTCGGGCGTCACCGCCTGCCACAACCTGTTCGCCCTGAATCTCGCCGGGTACCCGCTCGCGCGGCTCTACGCCGGATCCTGGAGCGAGTGGATCACCAACCCCGCCCGCCCTCTGGCCACAGGCGAATAAGACCGAGAAGCCAGCGGGCGATGGGCTAGGCGGCCTCGCCCTGCTGGCTGCTTTTTAATCACAGGCAGCTATATAGACAATAACCAGAAGCCTGAAACAGTTTAAAAACAGACCTTTACAGCACAAATATCCCACTAGACTTCAAATCGAGCGGCTAACTCCGCTCCCGGTGGGGCCTTCCTTAGAACGATGAGAAGCTGCCAAAGCGCCCGGCCCCGCCGGCACCTTTCGCGAGGGCCATATGGGAATTGCCGCCTGCGATCTCCGCCAACATGTGATACGACCGACGTTGCTCTACCTGCAGCGCCCCTCCTCCACCGCCGAAAGCCTGCTGCTAGGCGCTGCCGCCTGCCAGTCGGCCCTCGGCGCGGCACTGGACGACGGCACGGGACGCGGCCTCTATTGCATCAGCGATGAGCGCCACCAGCAGCTCTGGGACCAGCACCTGGCCCGCGACCCGGAACTCGCCAGCCAGGTGCGCGGGCTCGCCAGCCAGCACGCCTTCCTCGCTTCACCGCACCTGGAACTGACCGTCAACCTGCGCTACGCCACCGCCATCGCGTGGATGCTGGTGGAGTCGAGCGTCCTGGTGCTTCCCGCCGCCGACGACCTGGTCGGCATGGCCATGATCTGGCGCCAGGTCTTCCAGCCCGATGGCAGCCCGCGGGACTTCATCGATGCCTGGCAGCGTCACGTTGCCAACCTCAGCCAGGCCGCCTGATCACTGACCAATCAGTCAGGAACGAGCGTACAAGGCGATCTACACGATCAGCGAAGATGCCATCGTTTTGCCTTTTGTTCGACAATCTTACAAGGATTTTCCTTACAGTTTTCCAGGCTGGAAAGCCCTCCTGAATCCTGTTAGCGTGCCGCCCTTTTGCACCATCGTTCAGGAGTTCACCGTGACCAGCAGAGTCCTCAAGACCGCCCTCGCCCTGGCCGTCAGCGCCGCTTCCAGCTACAGCCTGGCCGCTGGCTTCGCCCTCAACGAGCAAAGCGTCAGCGGCATGGGTACCGCCTTCGCCGGGCGCTCCTCCTCCGCCGATGACGCCACCACCGTTTATGGCAACCCCGCCGGCATGGCCCGCCTCAAGCGCGAGCAGGTCAGCGTCGGCGCCGCCGCGATCTTCGCCAAGACCGACATCGACGACGCCCGCAGCTCCTTCCGCGGCAGCAACGATGGCGACATGGTTCCCACCGTGGGCGTGCCTATGGGTTACTACGTCAAGCCAATCGATGACAAATGGGCCATCGGCTTCGGCATGTACGTGCCCTTCGGCCTGATCACCGATTACGAAACCGGCTTCGCCGGCCGTTACTACGGCGACAAGAGCGAAGTACGCGTAATCACCCTGCAGCCCACCGTCAGCTACCGCATCAACGATCAGCTGTCCGTCGGCTTCGGCCCCACCATCAACCGCATCGACGGCGAACTGACTTCCGCCGTGCTCAACCCGCTGTCCATTGGCAGCAATGACGGCAAGGTGAAGGTCAAGGGCGACGACACCGCACTGGGCTTCAACGCCGGCGTGCTCTACGAGCTGAACGCAAGCACCCGCTTCGGCCTGACCTACCACTCCAAGGTCGACTACAAGCTGCGCGGTGACACCACCATCTCCGGTAGCGGCCCCATCCTGGGCAGCTCCGCTGGCAAGTACGACGCTTCGCTGGAGCTGGAAACCCCCGAGTCCGTCGACTTCTCCGTCACCCACGACCTGAACGACACCTGGACACTCTTCGCCGGCAGCACCTGGACCCGCTGGAGCCGCCTGGAAGAGATCAAGGTGGAAAACAAGGGGGTTGGCGGCCTGCTCGGCCCGTTCCTTGGCACCATCACCGAAGAACAGGACTGGCGCGACACCTGGTCCTATGCCGTCGGCGCCGCCTACAAGCTGAACCCGCAGTGGACCCTGCGCGCCGGCCTGGCCTACGACCAGTCCCCGGCCCGCAACGAGCTGCGCTCGCCGCGCATCCCCACCGACGATCGCAAGATCTTCAGCCTGGGTGCCGCCTGGAGTCCCAACGACGATGTGACCGTCGACCTGGCCTACTCCTACCTGAAGGAAGACGACGCCAAGATCGATCAGACCAGCCCGATCAAGGGTTCATACAGCGCTACCTACAAGAACAGTGCCCATGGCCTGGGTGCGCAACTGACCTATCGCTTCTGATCAGTCAGCGGCAAAAAAGAAAGCCCGGACAAGTCCGGGCTTTCTTTCATCTGCCATTCAGGGTTGGCTGGCCAGCGCCTGCTCCACGGCCTTCAGCAAATCCGGGTCATCCGGTTTGGTGAGGCTGGAAAAGTGGGCAATTACCTTGCCTTGGCGGTCCACTACATACTTGTAAAAATTCCAGCGCGGTGTCTGCCCAGACTGGGCGATCAGTTCCTTGTAGAGCGGTGTCGCCTCGTCGCCGGTCACGTGCTGTGGCTGCGTCATGGCGAAGGTCACACCGTAGTTCACATAGCAGACCTTGGCGGTTTCCTCGGTGCTTGCGGCTTCCTGCTTGAAGTCGTCCGAGGGCACACCCAACACCTCAAGCCCCTGATCCTTGTAGCGCTTGTAGAGCGCCTCCAGCCCCTTGAACTGCGGGGTGAATCCGCAATGGCTGGCGGTGTTGACGATCACCAGGGGCTTGCCGGCGAAACGCTGGCAAAGGTCGAGGGTGTTCTTGGAACGCAGTTGCGGCAATTCATGCTGCAGCAACGAGGGACACTCGGCGGCCATGACCTGGCCGCCGAGCAGGGCGAGCAGTAGCAGAGGCAGGGCGGGCAAAGCTTTCATGGCGAACTCCGGCACGATCGGGCGATCTGTCTACGCTACTGCCAAGCGACTCGCCTAGCAATTGAATCCCAACTGCATCAACGCCAGTCCACCCTGCTGCCAGCCCCACCAGACGAGGCCCAGCAGCAGGCCCAGCACCAGTGCCCCCAACGCCCAGCCCAGACGCTGGCTCATACGGCCCCGGCGGGCTGCAGACGCGCCACTGGTTGCTCCCGCACCGGCCAGTTCAGCACGGCGGCGAGCAGACTGAGGAAGATGGAAATCTGCCATACCAGTTCGTAACTGCCCGTGTGGTCATAAAGGTAGCCCCCCAGCCAGCCGCCGAGGAAGGCGCCCAATTGGTGGAACAGGAAAACGATACCACCGAGCATGGACAGATTGCGCACGCCGAACAGGGTTGCGACGGTGCCGTTGGTCAGGGGCACGGTGGACAACCACAACAGCCCCATGGCCATGCCGAAGGCATAGGCACTCCAGATGGTCAGCGGCGAATAGACAAAGGCGACGATGACCACACCGCGCAGCAGATAAAGCGCGGTCAACAGCCTGGGCTTGGCATGGCGGCCGCCCAGCCAACCGGCGATGTAGGTGCCGAATACGTTGAACAACCCCACCAACGCCAAGACCGTGGTGCCCACCGCAGCCGGCAGGTGCTGATCCACCAGGTAGGCCGGCAGATGCACGCCGATGAACACGACCTGGAAGCCACAGACGAAGAACCCCAGCGCCAGCAGCCAGAAGCCTGAGTGACCCGCTGCCTCACGCAGGGCATCGCCCAGGCTTTGCTCATGCGCCTGGGGTGGCGGCGGATTGTCCTTGAGCAACCCCACCAGCGGCACGATCAGCGCAACCAACAGACCCAGCGCCAGCAGTGCCGACGACCAGCCAAGCCAGCCGATCAGCCCGAGGGTGCCGGGAAGCATGGCGAACTGGCCGAAAGAGCCGGCGGCTGCGGCGATCCCCATCGCCATGCTGCGTTTTTCCACCGGCACGGCGCGGCCCACCACGCCGAGGATCACCGAGAAAGAGGTGCCCGACAGGCCGATACCGATCAGCAGGCCGGCGCTGAAGGACAGCGACAATGCCGAATCGGAGAACCCCATCAGCACCAGGCCAATGGCATACAGGACGCCACCAACGACCACGGTCTTTGCCGCGCCGAAGCGGTCGGCCAGAGCGCCGGTGAAGGGCTGCGCCAGACCCCAGATGAGGTTCTGCAGGGCAATAGCGAACGCGAAGACTTCCCTGCCCCAACCGAACTCGCTGCTCATGGGAGCCAGGAACAGGCCGAATCCATGGCGAATGCCTAACGACAAGGCCAGGATCAACGACGCCCCCAGGAGGACCCAGCCACTCGTACGCCATACCGATGTCATAGAAAATTCCTTTACGGGTAGATACCCGTTTTCCAGCGAAAATATCAGGCGATATGTTCCAGATCGTCCAGCAGCGCCATCAGCGCTGCCCGCTTCTCCGGCCCCATTCGTTGCCCCATGTCCTGTTGCACACGCTCCCAGGCCTGCAAAGCCTGGTCGAGGCTGTTGCGGCCAGCCGGCGTCAGCGATACCAGCCGATTGCGCTGGTCCTCGCCGCCCTCCAGCAACACCAGTCCCTTGGCCTCCAGCACCTTGAGGTTGCGTCCCAGGGTGCTACGGTCCAGCCCCATGGCTTCGGCCAGGCTGGTGATACTCGGTTGGTCGAGCCGCGCCAGGTTCTTCAACAGCGAGTACTGGGCGACATTCACCCCGACGCCGGCAAGGGCATCGTCATAGAGCCGGGTCACGTTACGGGTGGCGCGGCGCAGCTTGGTACAGAGGCATTGAGTCGGCAACATGGGTTGCATGTATATACCCGCATCTCCCTGAACGTCAATCGACTCCTGCCAAAGACAGGCGGCCGGCACGGCCCCGATTGTCCCAACTGCCAGAACACCTCGTTGCCGCTGCCAAGGCCGGCGCCCTGCCCGCCCCGTATAAACCGGGCAACAACGCACGCCGAGGTCACCATGCCCAGCTACAAAGCCCCGCTGCGCGACATGCGCTTTCTGCTCAACGAAGTCTTCGATTTCCCCACCCATTACCGCGCGCTGGCCAATGGCAGTGACGCAACGCCGGACATGGTCGAAGCCATCCTCGGCGAATGCGCCCGGCTCTGCGAAGAGGTGATCGCCCCGCTCTACCACAGTGGCGATGAAGAGGGCTGCCACCTTGAGAACGGCGACGTACGGACTCCCAAAGGCTTCAAGGAGGCCTACGACGCCTATGTGGCGGGTGGCTGGCAGGGTCTGTCGCACCCGGTGGAATATGGAGGCCAGGGTCTGCCGATGAGCCTGGGTGCGCTGAAGCAGGAAATGCTCGGCACGGCCAACTGGCCCTTCTCCATGTACCCCGGCCTCTCCCTCGGTGCCATGAATACCCTGATGCAGCACGGCACCGAGGAGCAGAAGCAGACCTACTTGGCGCCCCTGACCGAGGGCCGCTGGGGCGGCACCATGTGCCTCACTGAAGCGCAGTGCGGCACCGACCTGGGCCAGGTGAAGACCCGTGCCGAAGCCAATCCCGACGGCAGCTACGCCCTGACCGGCACCAAGATTTTCATCTATTCCGGCGAGCACGACCTGACCGAGAACATAGTGCACATCGTCCTCGCCCGCCTGCCCGACGCGCCCAAGGGTACCCGTGGCATCGTCCGTGATGGGGCTGCGAGCGAGCATCGCGATGCCTGGCTCGTAACGAACGGATATCGCGTACTGCGCTTCTGGAACCACGACGTATTGCAACAGACGAACGCCGTGCTTGAAGCAATCTGGCTGGCGACGCAGGAACCGGAGTTCTCAGTCAAACCACCCTCACCCAGCAAACACAACCCCCACCAGCACCCCCACCTCCACCAACTCCACCAGCGCCCCCGCCGTATCCCCGGTCGTCCCGCCCAGGCGCTGCAGGAAGCGTCCGCGCAACCAGCCGAACACCACCAGCGCTGCGGCCAGGGCAATCCACGCCGACCAGCCCAGCACCAGAATCGCCACGCCCTGCGCAGCCAGCCACAGCGGCAGTTCCCGGCGTGGCAAGTGTTCGGCCAACGCTTGGCCCAGGCCACCAGAGCGCACGTATGGAGTGGTCATGAACAACAAGGGCAGCATTCCGCGCGCCAGCCAGGGGGCCAGCACGAGGGGCAGCCATTGCCCTGCCTGCAACACAGCTGCGAGCGCCGCGAACTTGAGCAACAGCAGCACCACCAGTACGACCACCGCGATGGGGCCGCTGCGTGGGTCCTTCATGATCGTCAGGGTGCGTTCGCGGTCGCCGTAGCCACCCACCCAGGCGTCCGCCGTGTCTGCCAGGCCGTCCAGGTGCAGGCCGCCCGACAGCCCGACCCAGAGCGCGAGCAGCAGCGCCGCGGACAACAGCGTCGGCTGCCCGTCCAGCAGCCAGGCCGCGCCCAGCAGCAGCCCCCCGATCAGCAGACCGACCAGCGGGTACCACAATAACGAGCGCCCGATTTCGCGCGGCTCGGGCATACCCGGCAGGCGGACGGGCAGGCGGGTGAGGAACTGCAGGGCGATCAGCAAGGGCGTCATGGGCGTTCCCGCAGGCCGCGTTCGTCGACGGTCAGGCGGAAAAGTTCGCCGTGGGCGACTTCCACCTGCATCAGTTGGGCACGCGGCAGTTGCCGTGCGCGCGCCACCAGGATGCGGATCACACCACCGTGGGTAACCAGCAGCACCCGCTGACCGGCAAACCGCTCATGCAGGCGTTCGCCTGCGGCCATGACCCGCGCTTCGAAGTCCCGCAGTGTCTCGCCGTCCGGCGGGGTAAAGCTGTAGGGGTCGTTCCAGAACAGGCCCAGGCCCTCGGCGTGTCCTTCCATTAGCTCGGCGGCGCTGCGGCCTTCCCACTGGCCGAAGTGCAGTTCGCGCAGATTGGCATCGAAGTGCAGTGGCAAGCCAAGGCGCTGCTCCAGCTCTCGGGCAAAGGCCGCGCAGCGTTGTAGGGGCGAACTCACCAGCACATCCCAAGGGCCCGCCTCGGCGACCCCGGAGCGCATCTGCGCCCAGCCGGTATCGGTCAGGGCGTCGTCCAGGCTGCCGCGAAAGCCGCCGCCGCGCTCGGTTTCGCCATGACGCAGAAGATCGAGCCTCATGCGGGTCGGTCCGATACCGAAGCCTCGGCAAACGTGGCCATTCCGTCATGCAGCTCACACGCCAGGCGCAGCAAGGGCAGGGCGATCGCCGCGCCGCTGCCTTCGCCCAAGCGCAGCCCCAGGTCCAGCAGCGGCTGGGCTTCCAGCGCATCGAGTACGGCCATGTGGCCGGGCTCGGCGGAACGGTGGGAGAACAACAACCACTCACGGCTCGCGGGGTTCAGGCGTACGGCACAGAGCGCAGCGACGCTGCAGATGAAACCATCCACCAGGGCCGGCAGGCCCTGCTGGGCGCACGCGAGATAGGCGCCAGTCAGCGCCGCCACTTCGAAACCGCCAAGTCGACGCAGGGTTTCCTGCGGGCTGTCGCAGTGATCGCGGTGCAGGGCTAGGGCGTGCTCGATCACCTGGATCTTGTGCGCCACGCCCTTGCCATCCAGCCCGGTACCAGGCCCAGCCAGCGAGGAGGCCGGCAGGCCCAACAGGGCACACGCCAAGACACTTGCAGTGGTCGTATTGCCGATGCCCATCTCGCCGCCGACGTACAGGTCGGCACCCGCTTCCAGAGCGCGCTCAACGCTGGAGTGCCCGGCCTGCAGGGCGATCAGGCACTGGGCGGCGGTCATCGCCGGCTCTCGGGCAAAGTTCGCGGTGCCGGCTCCCACCTGCAAATGCAGCACGCCTGGCAGCGCCTCCAATGGCACGGCGGTGCCCAGATCCACCAACTCCAGGGTGGCACCGAGGCTCTTCGCCAGCACGCTGATGGCGGCCCCGCCACGGACGAAATTGCGCAGCATCTCGCCGGTCACCGCCTGCGGGTAGGCGGATACGCCCTCCTCCACCACGCCATGGTCGCCGGCGAACACCGCGAACCAGGGGCGGTCGATGCACGGCCGCTCACGGCCCTGCTGTGCGGCAAGGGTGATGGCCAGGTCTTCCAGTTGGCCGAGCGCGCCACGCGGTTTGGTCAGTTGGTCCTGGCGGGCCTGGGCCTTGGCGCGGGCTACCGGGTCGAGCGGCTGGCAGGGTTTCAACCACCAATCGAGCGTCATAGGGGCACTCCCTTCAGAATCATGGGCAGGCCAGCGACGGTGAAGATCACCCGGTCGCTGCGTTCGGCCAGGGCCTGGTGCAGCCAGCCGGCTTCGTCGACATAGCGGCGGGTCAGCTCGCCCAAGGGCACGACGCCCAGGCCGGTTTCATTGCTGACCAGCAGCACGCGGCCCGGCAGCTCGGCGATGCAACCGAGCAGCGCTTCGCGCTCAGCATCGAGCCGCGCCGGATCGTCCAGCATCAGCAGGTTGGTCAGCCAGAGGGTCAGGCAATCCACCAGCAGGCAGGTGTCGGCAGCAGCGCTCTCAAGCAATACGCGGGCCAGCTCCAGCGGCTCTTCTACCAGGCCCCACTGGTCCGGGCGGCGGGCGCGGTGATGGGCGACCCGCGCGCTCATCTCTCCGTCCAGCGGCTGGCTGGTGGCGATGTAGATGACCTTGAGGCCACTTTCAGCGGCGAGCTTCTCTGCCAGCCGACTCTTGCCGGAGCGGGCCCCGCCGAGGATGAGTTCAGGCATCGGTAAACCTCGTTATTCGTGGGGCGTTCCGCCGTGGTTCGAGTGCATGCTCGTAGGGGACAGCCCGCACAGTACCTGCAGCCTCCGCGTATCCAGATGCTGTTCCACCTGGTCCGCCAGGCGCTCGATATCGCGTTCTCGCAGGGCGTGGTAGTCGACGCTTTGCACGGCGGCGAGACCCGCCCAGCGCAGGATGGCGGCGCACGCCTCGGAGGATTCGAACAACCCGTGCAGGTAGGTGCCCATGACCTGGCCATCCGCGCTGCGGGCGCCATCGCTGTGGCGGTCGCCCAGCGTGACCATGGGTTTTTCCAGGCCAATGCCGGTAGTGATGCCGGCATGGATTTCGTAGCCACTCACCGCCGCGTCTTCCAGGCGCAGGTGGCCCGCGACATTGCGCAGCTGCTTCTCTGGCTCCAGCACCGTGTCGATGTCCAGTAGCCCAAGACCGGCGCTCTCCCCTGCCGGCCCTTCCAGGCCATGGGGGTCGGCGATGGTGCGACCGAGCATCTGGTAGCCACCACAGATGCCCAGCACCTTGCCGCCGTAACGCAGATGACGCTGCAGCGCCTGGTCCCAGCCGTGTTCACGCAGGCGCGCAAGGTCGGCGCGCACGCTCTTGGAGCCGGGCAGGATGATCAGGTCCGACGGCGGAATGGGTTGGCCTGGGCCAACGAAACTGAGCTGCACCTGCGGGTGCAGGCGCAGCGGGTCGAAGTCGGTGTGGTTGCTGATGCGCGGCAACACCGGCACCGCTACCCGCAGCACATCGCCAGTCTTGGCGGACTGGCGCTGGTCGATGGCGTCTTCAGCTTCCAGGTGGAAGTCGGTGAGGTACGGCAGCACGCCGAGCACCGGCTTGCCGGTGCGTTGTTCCAGCCAGTCCAGGCCCGGCTTGAGCAGACCGATATCGCCCCGGAAACGGTTGATGACGAAGCCCTTCACCCGCGCCTGCTCGCTGGGCGAGAGCAGTGCGAGGGTACCCACCAGATGGGCGAAAACGCCGCCCCGATCGATATCGGCGACCAGGATCACCGGGCAGTCCACCGCCTCGGCAAAGCCCATGTTGGCGATGTCGTTGGCACGCAGGTTGATCTCTGCCGGGGAGCCGGCGCCCTCCACCAGCACCACCGGATACTGGTTGCCTAGGCGCTGGTGGGATTCCAGCACCGCGGCCATCGCGACCTTCTTGTAGTCGTGGTAGGCGGCGGCATTCATGCTGGTAACGGCGCGGCCATGGATGATGACCTGGGCGCCGATGTCGGTATTGGGCTTGAGCAGCACCGGGTTCATGTCGGTGTGAGGTGCCAGGCCACATGCCTGAGCCTGCACGGCCTGGGCGCGGCCGATTTCGCCGCCATCGGCGGTCACCGCGCTGTTCAGGGCCATGTTCTGCGGTTTGAACGGCACCACCGCCACGCCCTGGCGCCTGAGCCAGCGGCAAATCGCTGTCACCAGGGTGCTCTTGCCGGCGTCGGAAGTGGTGCCCTGCACCATCAGGGTGGTCATGGACGCTCCTTGGAATAGTCGATCAGGGCCCGCCGCAGCCGTTCCCAACCCGCCTCGTCCGGCGGCAAGCCGAAGCGCAGGCTTGCCGGCACGCTGAATAGCCGGGTCAGAATGCCGCGTGCGGCAAGGAATTCGTGCAGGGCCGTTGCGTCATCACGGACCAGTCGCTGGAACAGTGCCGAGCCACCAGATGGCGGCAATCCGCAGTCGCTCAGCAGGGCTGCCAGACGCAGACCGTCCCGCAGCAGGGATTGCCGCTGGCGAGCCTGCCCCGCCTCGTCCTGCAGCAACGCAGTGGCCAGGGCGCGTGCAGGGCCGCTCACCGCCCAGGGCCCGAGCCACTCGGCGAGACGATCCAGCTGTTGAGGTTCGGCCAGGACAAAGCCCAGGCGGATACCTGCCAGGCCGAAGAACTTGCCGAAGGAGCGCAGCACCACCAGCCCTGGCAAGGGGCAATGGCGCGCCAGGCTTTGTTCCGGGGTGCAGTCCATGAAGGCTTCGTCCACCAGCAACCAGCCACCGCGCTCTGCCAGACGCGCACGCCAGGCCAGCAGGGTGTGTGGCGCCAGTCGCTCTCCGGTGGGATTGTTCGGGTTGACCACCAGCAGCACATCGAATCGTTCTAGCTCGCGCTCGGCCGTGTCGGCGTCCATTTCTTCCAGCTCATGGCCTTCGCGGCGCCAGGCGTGGGCGTGCTCGGCGTAGCAGGGTGAGATCACCCCGACCCGGCTGCGCTCGCGAAGTCGCGGCAAGGCCTGGATCGCCGCCTGGGAACCGGCCACCGCCAGCAAGGATGCGCAGCCGTAGTAGCGCCTAGCCGCCTGTTCCAGGCCGTCGTCCAGCTCCGGCAGGCGCGCCCAGGCTGCCGCCGGAATGACCGGCAATTCCCAACCGTAGGGCGCGATGCCGGTGGACAGGTCGAGCCAGTCGGTTTCGGCAATACCGTAACGCTGCGCCGCCGCGCGCAGCCGTCCGCCATGTTCAAGCAAGGAGCCAGCCTCCGATGATCAGCGCCGCGAGCCAGAGCATCACGCCCTGACGCACCAAATCCATCGCGCGACGGATGTCTTCGGCGCGAGCGGCCGGACCTTCGCCCAGTACCGGGCGGTCGTGCAGTTCGCCGTGGTAGATCGCCGGGCCACCAAGGGCCACGCCCAGGGCGCCCGCGCCAGCGGCCATGACCGGCCCGGCGTTGGGGCTATCCCACTGCGGCGCTTGCCGGCGCCAGCAACGCAGGGCCAGGCCGGTTTTGCCGAGCACGGCGTAGGTCAGGGCCACCAGCCGGGCCGGGATGTAGTTGAGGACGTCGTCGATGCGCGCAGCGGCCCAGCCAAAGCGCTCGAAGCGCTCGTTGCGGTAACCCCACATGGCGTCCAGCGTGTTGGAAAGGCGGTACAGCACCACTCCGGGCGCACCCGCCACGGCGAACCAGAACAGCGCAGCAAACACCGCGTCACTGCCGTTTTCCAGCACCGACTCGGTAGCAGCGCGGGCCACGGCCGCTTCGTTCAGCTCGCGGGTTTCGCGACTGACCATGTAGCCGACGCGCTTGCGTGCTTCCGGCAAGTCCCCCGCTTGCAGTGCGTTGGCCACCGGATCTGCGTGCTCGTTGAGGCTGCGCAGGCCAATGGCGCCGTAGAGCGCAATGACACCCACCAGCCAACCGATATAGGGCAGTTCCGAAAGCAGCCAGGCAGCGGAGGTCAGCGGCAGCACGGCGAGTACCCAAGCACTCACGCCATGGCTGCGCCAACCACGGCCACCCGTGTTGAAGCGTTGCTCCAGGCGGTTGGCGAGCCTACCGAAGGCCACCAGCGGGTGCCAGCCCCTGGGTTCACCGAACAGGGCATCCAGCGCCACAGCGCCGAGCGTGAGGAAACCCAGGCTCATGGGCGCTCCCCCCATAGATTCTCGAACACCAGCTCGGCCAGTGGACGCGGCTGGGCCCAGCCTTCCAGCGCCAACATGGGCGCCGGGTAGAACTCGGTGACCGGCCCCAGGCAGAGCACCGCCATGGGTTTGCTGCCTGCGGGCATGCCGAGCAGGTCAGCCAGGGCTGCGGGATCGAACAGCGAAACCCAGCCCATTCCCAGGCCTTCCGAGCGGGCGGCCAGCCAGAGGTTCTGGATGGCGCAGGAGAGCGAGGCCAGGTCCATTTCCGGCAGGGTGCGCCGGCCGAACACATGGGCTTCACGGCCATCCATCAAGGCGGCCACCAGCAGTTCGGCACAATCGCGGATGCCTTCTACCTTGAGCTTCATGAACTCGTCGGAGCGTTCACCCAGGGCTTCGGCGGTGCTTATCCGTTCGGCGTCCACCAGCGCGTGAATACCATCGCGCAGCCCTTGCGAGGTAATGCGGATAAAGCGCCAGGGCTGCATCAGCCCGACACTGGGCGCATGGTGCGCCGCCTCCAGCAGCCGGGCCAGCACCTCGGGCGCAACCTCACCGCCGCTGAAGTGGCGCATGTCGCGGCGTTCGGCAATGGCGCGGTAGACCGCTGCCCGTTCGTCAGGGCTGAAGGCATGCTCGCTCATGGTCGGAACAGCTCCACGGCCGCCCGTGGATTGGACGGCAGGTAGAAGTGAATGTAGGAGGCGGTCAGTCGGCCACTGCGGAACACCGCCTCGGCCACCGGTTTGTCGTTCGGGCACAGACC
The DNA here is from genome assembly GCF_029871195.1 of Pseudomonas sp. BN415. NCBI lineage: Bacteria > Pseudomonadati > Pseudomonadota > Gammaproteobacteria > Pseudomonadales > Pseudomonadaceae > Pseudomonas > Pseudomonas sp. BN415. Next base: position 54,017 of record NZ_SSOK01000031.1, on the reverse strand, counting down.
CCGCACCAGGGGCTCCTGCGGCGAATCCAGCAACGAATGGTGGAAGGTGTGGCCGCGCAGGCTGCCTTCCGGCAGTGGCGCTTCCTGAAGGGCCAGGGCCGCCAGGCGCTTCTGCAGGGTGGCGCGTCCGGGCAGCAGGCCGACCAGCTCAGCGGATTCGCCAGCCACATCGGTCAGGGCTTCCAGCAGGTAGAGCATGCCGCCGCACTCGGCGAGGATCGGCCTGCCCGCTTCATGGTGGGCGCGGATGGCCTCTGCCATGGCGCGGTTGCCTTCCAGTTGGCGCAGGTGCAGCTCGGGGTAGCCGCCCGGCAGGTAGAGACTGTCCACCTCGGGCAGGCGCTCATCCGCCAGCGGCGAGAAGAACACCAACTCGGCCCCCAGGCGCTGCAGCAAGTCCAGGTTGGCCTGATAGAGAAAGGCGAAGGAGGTATCCCGCGCCACGCCGATGCGCACACCGGCCAGGCCGTCGCCCAGCGCCTGTGGCTCGGGGGCGCTGAAGTTCACCGCCGGGGGCAAGGCCACTTCCGCGCTGGCAGCCAGTGCGTTGGCGGCGGCGTCGAGGCGCGCATCCAGGTCGGCCAGTTCCTCGGCCTGCACCAACCCCAGGTGGCGGCTGGGTAGCTCCACGTCTGCGCTGCGCGGCAGAGAGCCGTACCAGCGGATCCAGTCCGGCAGGCTGTTGCGGATAAGGTCACTGTGGCGCTGGCTGCCAACCCGGTTGCCGAGCACGCCGGCAAAAGGCAGGCCGGGCTGGTAGGTGGCCAGCCCCACGGCCAGGGCACCGAAGGTCTGCGCCATGGCGGCGCCATTGATCACACCCAGCACCGGCACGCCAAAGTGACGCGCCAGATCGGCCGCCGAGGGCGAGCCGTCGAACAGCCCCATCACGCCCTCGATCAGGATCAGGTCGGCCTCCCCTGCGGCTTCCCAGAGCAGGCGGCGACTTTCCGCCTCGCCCACCATCCACAGGTCCAACTGATAGACCGGTGCGCCCGACGCGCGAGCGAGGATCATCGGGTCAAGGAAGTCCGGCCCGCACTTGAACACCCGCACCCGCTTGCCTTGTCGGGCGTGCAGGCGTGCGAGCGCGGCAGTAACCGTGGTCTTGCCCTGGCCGGAAGCGGGGGCGGCGATCAGCAGGGCGGGACATTGCCTCGCCTCTCCCGCCAGGAGGGGGGTGAGGGATTTCTCGTCAGCCATGGGTGACCCTCTCCCCGGCCCTCTTCCTGAAGGGAGAGGGGGTAAAAGCAGCGACGGTGCCAGTCATCAGAACTCCACGCCCTTCTGGGCCTTAACACCGGCCTTGAAGGCATGTTTGACCAGGCTCATCTCGGTGACGGTGTCGGCGGCGTCGATCAGGCCCTGGGGCGCACCCCGGCCGGTCGCGACCACGTGCTGGTGTTCGGGACGGGACTCGATGTCGCGCAGCACCTCGTCCAGCTCCAGGTAGCCGTGCTTGAGGGCAATGTTCAGCTCGTCCAGCACCACCAGGCCGATCTGCGGGTCGTCCAGCAGGCTGCGGGCAACGGTCCAGGCGGCACGGGCCTTCTCGATGTCACGCTGGCGGTCCTGGGTGTCCCAGGTGTAGCCCTCGCCCATCACGTGGTAGCTGACCTCTTCGGGGAAGCGGCGGAAGAAGTTCTCTTCACCGGTGGACATGCCGCCCTTGATGAACTGCACCACCCCCACCTTGAGGCCGTGCCCCAAGGCGCGGGCGACCATGCCAAAGGCCGAACTGCTCTTGCCCTTGCCGTTGCCGGTGTGCACCAGCAGCAGGCCGTATTCGTCCTGGGCCTGGGCGATCTTTTCGTCGACCACGGCCTTCTTGCGTTGCATGCGGGCCTTGTGGCGGGCGTCGCGTTCGGTGGATTCGCTCATGGGGATCCTCTCAGAGAGCCTGGTAACGGACAGTGAAGAACACCGCCTGCCCCGGCTGGTTGTAGTCCAGAGCGGTTTCATAGTCGGCGTCCAGCAGGTTGGTCACCTTGGCCTGCAGGCGCCACTCCTCGGTCAGCCAGTACTCGCCGCGCAGGTCGACGGTAGCGTAGCCGGCGACGCGTTCGCGGTTGGCCAGGTCGTTGTAGCTTCGACCCTCGGCGTGCAGCGTGGCGCCAACGCCGAAGCGGCCTATGCGGCGGTCCAGGTCCAGATTGAACACCTCGCGCGCGCGACGCGGCAGATCGTTGCCCGAATTGGCGCCGGACTCGCGGTTCTGCGGATCGAGGAAGGTGGCGTTGGCGTTCCAGTCCCAACCCAGCCACTGGCTACCCAGTACCAGCTCCAGGCCGTCGATGCGCGCCTTGCCGATGTTGTTGGGGCCGCCATAGAGGCCGAGGGTGGAGTCGTAGGCGATCAGGTCGTCCACGTGGGTACGGTAGGCGTTGATCGACCAGTGGCCCCAGCCGTGCCGGCCAGCAAGGCCAGCTTCGACGCTTTCCGAGGTTTCCGCGTCCAGGTCGGGGTTGCCGTAGCCCGGGTAGTACAACTCGTTGAAGCTGGGCGCTTTGAAGGCAGTGCCGTAGCTCAGGCTGAAGCGCACCGCGTCGGTCAAGGCATAGCCCCAAGCGGCATTGCCGGTGTCGTGGGTGCCGAACTGCTCATTGTCGTCGCGTCGCAGGCTGAGCTGCCAATCCTGGCGGCCGTATTCCCCCAGGTACTGGGCGAACCAGCCGTTGTTCACACGCGAATCCTTATCGAAGGCCGTGGAGCTGCTGACCTGGTCTCGCTGCCAGTCGTAGCCGAGGGTCAGTACATGCCCTTCGGCCAGGGTCAGGTCGTTGAGCCAAGAGGCGCTGTCACGCTTGGAATCGAAGCGCGCATCGAACACGCCGTCGGTCCAACTGGTGGATTTGTCTTCGCTACGCCCGGCCTGCAGGGTCACATCCCAGATCTCGACCGGACTGAAGCGCGCACGACCGCCCAACAGCTCCTGGCGGTTGTCGGCATTGGCGTTGTGCCCGCCCAGCGGGTGGAAGAAACCGAACTGGTCGATGTCGTCGTAGTCGTTGTGGGCTTTGGCGCGCATCAGCGTGCCGTCCAGTTCCAGGCCGTTCTCGAACCGATAACCGGCGCGCAGGCTGCCGGAAAGGTTGCGGTAGCCGTCGGCATCGGGCTCGTAGTAATCACTGCCCTGACGCCGGGAATTGATGCCGTCGGTGTCCTGGCTGCTAACGCCGAGGCTGTACCAGGCTTTGCCATCGCCACCGGACACGCCAGCGCTGCCTTCATAGCTGTCGTGGGTGCCGTAGCCGGCGGAGAACCAAGGCTTGGCCCCTTCCTTGCCGCCTTTGCGGGTGAAGATCTGGATCACGCCGCCAATGGCTTCGGAGCCATAAAGACTGGAGCGCGGCCCACGGACGACTTCGATGCGTTCGATCAGCTCGACGGGCAGGTCCTGGAAGGCCGTCAGGCCGGCGCTCACCGAGCCGACCTTGACGCCATCGATCAGCACCAGCACGTGATCGGACTCTGTGCCGCGCATGAACAGCGTGGTGTTCTTGCCCGGCCCGCCGTTGTTGCTGAGGGTGACGCCCGGCACCTTGCGCAGCAGGTCGGGGACGGACTGTGCCTGGCTGCGCTCGATCTCTTCGCGATCGATCACGGTGGTGGCAGCAAGACTGGCGCGCACCGGCTGCTCGCTGCGGATAGCGGTGACGACCTGCTCATCCAGCGTCAGGGGCGCTGCGGCCAGGAAAGGGGAAACGGACGTACCGCCGAGCAGCGCAAGCGCCGCCGGCCTGATGAAAGGCTTGCGAATCAAGGTTGGATCTCCGTCGTGCCACCCGCGCGACATCTGTAGAGGGTACTGCATGCGGAAGGCTCCGCGATGCCCAGGTTGCGACAGGCCGGTCTCCGGGCTTGCGAGTGGAGTTGAGCTCCTGTGCCGCGCCTTCCCATGCATGAGCACAGTGGCCGATTGCGACTTTCTTACTCGCCTACCGTTGCGGGGGCAGCGCCGGAATCTTCATCAGAATGGACCGGCTTCCCTGTTTCACCCCGTAGTTCAACACCACGGGGCACCTGAGGCAGCGGCGAAGGTTAGAGGGTGCGCGGGGTAGCGTCAAATGCTAGCGGACACGTGCCATTCAGTGCCTCGGATTGAAGCCGGCGGGTTTGGCGGCGAGCCAGTCGACGAAGGTGCGCAGGCGCTCATCACCCATCAGGGCCTCCCGGCTGTTGTAGTTCAGGGCCAGCTCCTTTTCGCTGAACAGCTTGTGGATCTGATTGTGGCAGGGCCTGCACACCCAGAGGGTGGCGGTGATGCGCTCGTTTTTAGCGTAGCGCTTCTGCACGTAGGGCTTGTCGTGCAGGGCCTTGGGGATCAGGTGATGACGGGTGAGCGCGGCAGCCCGGCCACACAATTCGCAGGCTTCAGGCTGGGGCGGCAGGCGGATCGGTTCGGGCATGCCCGTCAGCGCTTGCGGCAGAGCGTCAGGCCATCGCCCACGGGCAGCAGCGACAGGTCAATGCGCTCATCAGACTTCAGGTTTAGGTTCAGGGCCTGAATGGCGCGGGTGTCGGCGCTGTCCGGCTCGGCTTCCAGCACGCGACCGCTCCAGAGCACGTTATCGAAAAGAATCAGTCCGCCCTGGCGCACCAGGCGCAGGGCCTCTTCCAGATAGGCCGGATAGTTGGCCTTGTCGGCGTCGATGAAAATCAGGTCGAGGCTGCCATCTTCCAGGCTCGCCAAGGTATCCAGTGCCGGCGCCAGGCGCAGCTCGATGCGTTCAGCAAGCCCCGCCTCCTGCCAATAGCGACGAGCGATGGCGTTGTAGTCGCCGGGCAGGTCACAGCAGATCATCCGACCATCAGCCGGCAATTCCGCGGCCATGCACAAGGCGCTGTAGCCAGTGAAAGTGCCCACTTCGAGGATGCGACGAGCGCCGGTGAGCTTGACCAGCAAGGCCATGAACTGGCCCTGTTCCGGGGCGATCTGCCAGCGCGCCATAGGCATGACGACGGTTTCGGCGCGCAGCCGCTGCAACAGCGGCGTGTCCCGCAGCGAAACATCGAGGAGGTAGCCGTAGAGGGCGTCGTCGAGGTTCAGCGTACGGTTGGTCATGACAACCTCAGTGGGATTGGGCCAGGCGTGGATCGAAGATTACGCGCTTGGCGCTGAGATAGCTGCGTTGCCAATAGCTGTTCGACAGGCTGTCCAGACGCACCGTTCCGCCCGTGCGTGGCGCGTGGACGAAACGCCCCTCGCCCACATAGATGCCAGCATGGCTGACCTGCCCGCCGCCATTGGTGGCGAAGAACACCAGGTCGCCGCTTTGCAGGGCATTGAGGCCGATGCTGGGCGTACGCATGGAGATCAGTTCGCGCGTCGAGCGCGGCAAGGCGATACCCGCGGCGTCACGGTAGACATAGCCGATGAGGCCACTGCAGTCGAACCCGCTGTCCGGGGTGTTGCCGCCCCAGCGATAGGGCGTGCCCACCAGGCCCAAGGCGCGGAACAGCACGTCTTCGGCTACGGGCGAGAACGGCTGGGCAGGGCTGGTGACAGCGGGAGGGGAATAAGGCGGCGGGGACTTGCTCGCACAAGCGGTGAGCAGCGCAGCCAGGGTGGTGATGGCGAGGCGGTTCAGTGCGAGCATGGCAAGTCAGTCCTGACTTGAGGAATGCACGCTAATTTGCTGATCTCACAGTGATATTGCAAGCGAAAGCTGCACGACCGGGCAGAAAAAAGCCGAGGCGGCCACTTAGGGCCGCCTCGGCTTGTCGTCTCGCGCCGTCTGGATCAGCGATGCAGCGGGTGATGAGTCGGGGTATTCATGGCCAGGACGCGCTTGGCTTCCATGTAGCTGGCCTTCCAGTAGCGGTCGTCGAGGCTGTCGACGCGCACACCACCACTGCGGCTGCTGCTGGAGTGGATGAAGCGGTCATCGCCGATATAAATGCCGGCGTGACTGACGCGGCCACGGCCACGATTGTTGAAGAACACGATGTCGCCGGGCTTCAGCTCGCTACGAGCGATCACCGGAGCATCCAGGTTGATCATTTCGCGAGTGGAACGCGGCAGCTGGATACCAGCCTCTTCCTTGAACAGGTAACCGACGAAACCGCTGCAATCGAAGCCGGTCTTCATAGAGCGGCCACCGAAGCGATACGGAGTACCCACCAGCTCGAAGCCGCGCTCAAGCAGGCCATCGGCCAGGGACGGCATCTGGTAGGGCTCGTCGTCAGTGAGGTTGGCAAGATCCAGGGCGGTGGGCCCACGATCCGCCAGCAGCGAATCGGGTGCGCCGTCGGCTACGGGAGCCTGGGCCTGGGATTGCGGTTGCTGCTGCACATTGCCTGCGCAAGCGGCGAGAAACAGAGCGAAGGTAAGAGGCACGAGGGGTGCGAAGCGCTTCAGCATGGGCACGACCGTGTCGAATGGTTTCTGATGAAGGCGCGACTATGCCCTCTATCAAATCCATTTGCAAATTTAATCGCCCGAAATGTGACTCAGCAGTCCTTGCAAAACATCTAAGGCCTTTCCTCTGAGGTGGACATCGACGACGGGACTGAGGTCGGTGAGCGCCGGATTGATCTCCACGGTGAAACCGCCTGCTTGGCGGGTGCGGATGATGGGCTCGACGATGTAAGGAAAGCTCGCCGTGGTTCCCACCGAGATCACCGCATCGAATCCCTTGCGTAGCTCGGCGTAGAGGCTGTCGATGGCCTGCTCTGGGAGCATTTCTTCGAACAGCACCACGGGTGGGCGGAGAATACCACCACATTCATGGCATTTGGGAGGCATTTCTCCTGCCAGATGTCGGGCAAGGTCAGAACTTTCCACCCCGCAGGACTGGCAGTACAGCGGAGACAGTTCGCCATGTATCTCGATCAGCCGCTCCAGCGGCGAGCCCGCCTGGCGGTGGTAGCCATCAATATTCTGGGTCAGCACCCAGCATTCGGGCTTGAGCCGCTGCAACTGGGCAATCGCTTCATGACCGGCGTTCGGCCGGGCGTCCAGGCAGGCGCGGCCGAGTTGGGCGAGGTACTTCCAGCAGAGCGCCGGATCGCGCCGCAGCATCGGCCCAGAGAGCGCTTCCTCTATAGGCAACCCCTCCTCTGTCACGCCGTTGTAGAGCCCGCCCAGTCCACGATAGGTGGGCAACCCCGAATCAGCTGACAGCCCGGCTCCGGAGATCACCAGGATTCGCTCGGCCGCCTTGATGGCTGATGCCACGCGCTCGATATCCGACATGCTCCCCTCCTCTGCCGGCCGGCGCCGAGCGCCCGTCGCGGCTCAGTGATTGACGGTATGAGCCAGCATCACGGACAGCTGGCAGAGCGGGCGGCCGCTTTCGGCATGCCACTGGTTGAAAGCCGCCTGGACCTGGGCCAGGTCTTTCTGGCTGGTGGGCGCCTTGTCGATGATGTCCTGGGCCTTGAGGGCCGCGACCATGTCATCGGTCGGAATGAAGGTGTCCTTACCGACCATACGCAGGAAGCGCGGCGCCGACAGCCCACCCAACTGGTTGCCATGCTTGGCCAGGTACTTCCACAGGCCGACGATGTCGGTCACCGGCCAGTCGGCGATCAGCGCGCCGAAGCTGCCTTTCTCCCGAGCCACGTCCAGCACGAACTGCGCGTTGCGCGGCACGCTCTTGAGTTTGCCCAGGTGGCGGATCAGTCGCGCGTCCTGCATCAGACGCTCCAGATGCTCGGCGCCCATCAGCACCACTTTCTCCGGGTCGAAGCCGAAGAACACCTCTTCGAAAGCGGGCCACTTGGCGTCCACCAGGCTGTGCTTGAGCCCTGCACGGAACACCCGCAAGGCCATCAGCGACAGGTAACGGTCGTCACTCAGCGCACGCAGCTCGCCTTCGCTGCGCGGATGCGGCAGACGTGCCTCCAGGGCCTCGGCGGAGCCGAAGCGGTTCAGGCAGTACTCGTGGAGCCAACGGTAGTCGCGCATGCGGTGTCCTTTCGATGCGGAAACGAATCCCTGTAGGAGCCAGCTTGCTGGCGAGCCTTCGCTCGCCCCTACAAGGGCAGGTCAGATATTGACCACGTCAAGGGTACGCGGCGCCGCGGTTTCATCGATGCGCAGGTTGGCGAAGTCGAACAGGTTGCGGTCGGCCAGTTGCGAGGGCACCACGTTCTGCAGGGCGCGGAACATGATCTCGGTACGGCCCGGGGACTTGCGCTCCCAGTCGTTGAGCATTTCCTTGACCACCTGGCGCTGCAGGTTTTCCTGGGAGCCGCAGAGGTTGCACGGGATGATCGGGAACTCCTTGAGGATGGAGTACGCCTCGATGTCGGCCTCGTTGCAGTAGGCCAGCGGACGAATCACCACGTTGCGGCCGTCGTCGGCACGCAGCTTCGGCGGCATGGCCTTGAGGGTTCCGCCGTAGAACATGTTGAGGAAGAAGGTTTCCAGGATGTCGTCGCGGTGGTGACCCAGGGCCATCTTGGTCGCGCCGATTTCGTCGGCGAAGGTGTAGAGGGTGCCACGGCGCAGGCGCGAACAGAGCGAGCAGGTGGTCTTGCCTTCCGGGATCTTCTCCTTCACCACCGAGTAGGTGTCCTTCTCGATGATGTGGTACGGAACGCCAATGGATTCCAGATAGGCCGGCAGGACATGCTCGGGGAAACCGGGCTGCTTCTGGTCCATATTCACGGCGACGATCTCGAATTTGATCGGCGCAACCTTCTGCAGGTACAGCAGCACGTCCAGCATGGTGTAGCTGTCCTTGCCGCCGGACAGGCAGACCATGACCTTGTCGCCATCCTCGATCATGTTGAAGTCGGCGATGGCTTCGCCGGCCAGGCGGCGGATGCGTTTCTGCAGTTTGTTCTGGTTGACCGAAAGGGTGCCCATGGTGCTCTGAAATCCGGGGGAGATGCGAAAAGCTGGCTATTTTACGCACAAAGCGCGCGCGGCCCCAGCCCCATTATCAGCCTGTGCTAGGCTCCCGCCGATGAGCCACGACCTCGACCCCAACCAAGACCTGAGCGATCAGCTCCACGAACTATTGCGCGGGGCGCCTGAGGGCCTGAGCGAGTATCAGCTGATCCAGGCACTCAAGGCCCACCACTCCACCCACATTCCCCATCTGGAACTCACCGACAGGCTGGTGCTGTTCCGCACCCACTTCCTGGTGTTCAACGCCCTCTACCGACTGCGCGACCACCTCAACGCCGCGGGTCAGGCGCAGCTCGCCATCAGCCCTTTGTGCGTGCAACTGCTGCCATATGAGCCCGGCACCGCTTCCGCCCTCAGCGAGCTGGACCCGCTGCGCGACTATTACCTGGACCTGAAGAACCTGCGGGACACGACCGAAGAAGACGTGGAACGCCTACTGGCCAGCTTCTGGACCCGCATGCAGGGCAGCGAAGAGAAGCTCGCGGCACTGGAGTTGTTCGGCCTGCACAACGGCAGCCAGCCCCTCAGCCTGGCCGTGATCAAGCAGCGCTACCGGCAACTGGTGAGCCAGCACCACCCTGATCGCGGTGGCAGCACGTCGCGCCTGCAATCGATCAACAAGGCCATGGAAATACTTCAACGCTATTACAGCTGACGCTGAATCTTCGATTCGCTCTAAGGCGACGCCGATCAGCCTGCCTATACTGCGACATAAGGTCGCATAGGTCGGCCGGGCACCGGGTGGCGCTGGCTACGCGCCCCCGGCGCTTGTCTGGGGGGCGACCTCATAATAATGAGGAGGTGTTCAGCATGATCCACCACGTTTGGGGGCTCTTCACCCATCCCGATCAAGAGTGGCAAGAGATCCGTGGCGAAGAGGAAAGCGTCAGCCACATGTACCTCACCCACGTCCTGATCCTTGCTGCAATTCCCGTGATTTCTGCCTATATCGGCACCACCCAGGTCGGCTGGGTACTGGGCAAGGGCGATCCCGTGATGCTCACCCAGGCCAGCGCCCTGCAAATGTCCATCATGTCCTACCTGGCGATGCTCGCCGGGGTGGCAGTGATGGGCGGATTCATCCACTGGATGGCGCGTACCTACGACGCCAATCCGAGCGTTACCGAGTGCATCGTGTTTGCCGCTTACTGCGCGACCCCGCTGTTCATCGGCGGTCTCGCGGCGCTCTACCCGCACCTCTGGTTCGGCGCAACGGTAGGCACATTAGCCATCTGCTATACGGTCTACCTGCTTTATGTGGGCATACCGACCTTCATGAACATTCCGAAAGACGAAGGCTTCCTGTTCTCCAGCTCGGTGCTGGCCGTGGGCCTGGTAGTGCTGGTGGCGATGATCGCCTCCGCCGTGATCCTTTGGGGCTTCGGCCTGGGGCCGGTGTATACCAGCTGAAAACTCTCGCTGACCAGAAGGCCGCCTGCGGGCGGCCTTTCCTTTTTGGCCGGGAATGACCGCTCGGCGTCACCACCTTTGGGCAGCTACCGCTTTGCGGCATAATTCCGCGCCAACGGAGTGCCCTATGCCCGAGCAGCTACTTGCCCGCGTCGAGGCCTGCTACCAACAGGCCGAAGCCTTTTTCAAATGCCGGTTCCCCCGCCCCGAAGTGAGTTTCAAGCTCCGCGGGCAGAAGGCCGGCGTCGCCCATCTGGACGAGAACAAGCTGCGCTTCAACCCGCAGCTCTACCGCGAAAACCAGGAAGACTTCCTGCGCCAGACAGTGGCGCACGAAGTCGCGCACCTAGTGGCCCACCAACTGTTCGGCCCACGTATCCAGCCCCATGGCGAGGAGTGGCAGCTGATCATGCGCGGGGTCTACGAACTGCCGCCCAATCGCTGCCACACCTATGAGGTGAAACGGCGGCGGGTAACACGCTACCTCTACCGCTGCGCCTGTCCCGACGGCCACCCCTTCTCGGCCCAGCGCCACGCCCTGGTCGCACGCGGCCGCCGCTACTACTGCCGGCGTTGCCGGGTAACGCTGGTGTTCAGCGGGGAACAGAGCCGGGTTTAAGAGGGCTGTAGGATGGGTTGAGACACGAAACCCATGCGGCCCGGATCGATAGGTATCGCAAGCTCCACCCATCCTACGAGTCGTGTTTTTCCCGTGGGAGCGAATTCATTCGCCCCCACAGGACTCCCGCATTCCCTACCCCACCACCTTCGTGGCTTTCAGTGCCTCGATCCGCTCTGCGCTCAACCCCAGTCCAGCCAGCACTTCAGTGGTATGCGACCCCACGGCCCCGCCGGTATGGCGCGGTGCAGGCAGCCCTGCGGAGAATTTGATCGGGCAGGCGATCTGCTTCTGCGGCGCAAGGCCGTCGCGCGGCACCTCCACCACCAGATTGCGGGCCTTGATCTGCGGGTGCTCCACCGCCTCGGACAGCGGCAGCATCGGCTCCACGCAAGCATCCAGGGCGGCGAAGACCTCCACCCACTCAGCAAAGTCGCGTTTCTCGAACTCGATCTCGATCGCCCGCTTCAGTTCGCGCTGGTCTTCGGGCCTGGGCGACAGGCCTTTGGTTGCCAGCTCAGGCTGGCCGATAGCAGCACAGAACTGCTGCATGAACTGCGGTTCCAGGCTGCCCACCGAGAACCAGCGGCCATCGCGCGTGCGGTAGTAGTCGTAAAAGCTTCCGCCATTGAGCGCTTGGTTCTCCATGTCCGGCTCCACGCCGGCCCCCAGGTAGCCCGCCCCTGCCATGCCGTGCAGGGCGAAGGCGCAGTCGGTCATGCTCACGTCGACGTGCTGCCCTTCCCCTGTCGCCTGGCGATGGATCACCGCTGCCAACAGCCCCATCACCCCATGCAGGGAACCACCGCCGATATCCGCCAATTGCACGCCCAAGGGCAGCGGCCCGCTGTCGCGGCGCCCGGTGTAACTGGCAATGCCCGCCAGGGCCAGGTAGTTGATGTCGTGCCCGGCGCGGTCGCGGTAGGGGCCGGTCTGGCCGTAGCCGGTGATCGATACGTAGATCAGCTTCGGATTGACCGCTTTCAGCGCCTCATAGCCAAGCCCCAGACGCTCCATCACGCCGGGGCGGAACTGCTCCAGCACGATGTCGTAGTCGCTCACCAACTGCTTGACCAGCTCCACCGCCTCCGGCCGCTTCAGGTCCAGGGCGATGCTGCGCTTGTTGCGGTTGAGATACGCATGGCTGGTGGACTGGCCACCGTCGTGGGGCGGCAGTACGCGCACCAGGTCCATGCGCGTGGGCGACTCCACCCGCAGCACGTCGGCGCCCATATCGGCCAACAATAGCGAGGCAAAGGGCCCTGGCAGCAGGGTAGAAAAGTCGAGGATTTTCAACGAAGACAGCGGGCCTTTCATGGCAACTCCTGATGCGTGTGTTCGGGCGGTCATTCCCAATGCAGCGCCTGAAGCGCATCGAGGCGGTCGACCGCAGGGGCGTAGCGAGTTTCCAGCACGTTACGGCGAATCTTCATGGTGGGGGTCATGGAACCGTTATCCACCGTCCAGGGATCTCGAACCAGCAATACGTGGCTGACTCGCTCATGAGGCAGTAGCTTGCCGTTGAGCTGCTCGAGGGTGGCCAACAGGTCGGCTTCCACCTCAGCGCGAGCCTGCCCACGGGCGGCGGGGCTCAGCTCGATCAATGCCAGGGGCTGATCCAGGCCGCTGCCCATCAGGCACACCTGCTCCACCCATAGGTTCTTGGCGATCTCGCCTTCGATGGGCGCCGGCGCCACGTACTTGCCCTTGCTGGTCTTGAAGATGTCTTTCACCCGGCCGGTGATACGCAGGTAGCCATCGGCGTCGATCTGCCCCTTGTCACCCGTGTGCAGCCAGCCATCGCGCAGGGTCTCAGCGGTCTTTTCCGGCTCCAGATAGTAGCCGGTCATCAATGACGGGCTGCGGTAGAGAATCTCGCCATCGTCGGCCAGGCGCAGTTCGTTGTCCGGCATCACCCGGCCCACCGTGCCGAAACGCACCTGCCCCGGCCGGTTGAAGTTGCCGTAGGCGAAGTTCTCGGTCATGCCGTACCCCTCGCAGATGGTCAGGCCGATGCGCCGGTACCATTCCAGAAGCGCCACGGGAATGGGCGCGGCGCCGCTCACCAGCACCCGCGCGCGGTCGAGCCCCAAGCCTCGGCGTATTTTCCGCGCCACCAGGGCGCCCAGCAGCGGAACCGCCAGGAGGCGGTCGAGTCGACGCTGCGGCAGCTTCTCCAGAACCCCCTGCTGGAAGCGCGTCCACAAACGCGGCACGGAGAAGAACTGGGTCGGGCGGATTTCCCGCAGGTCTTCGGCGAAGGTCTCCAGAGACTCGGCGAAGCCGATGCCGCATCCACAATAGAGGCTGTTGGTTTCCACCAGGAAGCGCTCGGCGGCATGGGACAGCGGCAGGTACGAGAAGAATTGGTCGCCCTCTCCCAGCCCCATCTCCCTCACTGAGCGGCTGGAGGCGAAGGCGAAGGCTCGCGCCGTCTGCATCACGCCCTTGGGCTGGCCGGTGGTACCGGAGGTATAGAGGATGCTGAGCAGGTCGTCCGGGCGCTGCTCGTGGACCTCACGCAGAGGCGCATGCCGAGCCAACAGCTCGCCCCAGGTGTAGTCGGCGTGCAAGGTTGGATAGGGCATCGCGATACGTACCACATCAGCCGGAATACCCGGCTCAAGGCGCTCGGCGTCGTCCAGCTTGCCAAGGATGATCACCTTGCAGGCGGAATGGCGCAGGACGTATTCGGTGCTCTCGGCCGATTGCAGCGGATAGAGCGGCACACTGACCAGCCCGGCGAGCATGATCGCCAGGTCACTCACTATCCATTCGGCGCAGTTCTTCGCCAGGATCGCCACCCGGTCTCCCGGCTCGCAGCCCAAGGCCCGCAGCGCACTGGCCAGGCGCCGCGCGCGGTCATCAGCCTCGCGCCAGGTGATGGGATGCCACGTCCTTGCCACCGGCTGGCGCAGCCAGACGCGATCCGGTGTGGTCGCCACCCAGTGGGAGAAACGTTGCAACGGCAGTACTTCGCTCATCCTGCAGCCCTCTTATTGTTGTTATCGGCTCGCCGCCTGATAGCCCAACACTCTAGAGCTTGAACACTCTGCGTGCGTTACCGTGGAGGAATTTTTCCTGTACCTCGTCCGACAGCCCCATCTCGGCGACCTGCTCCATGCAACGGGAAAGCGACAGCTGCGGGAAGTTGCTGCCGAACAGCACCTTGTCCTGGCCGTAAGTCTTCATGTACTGCAACAAGGCCTGCGGGTAGTAGCGCGGCAGGTAGGCGGAGGTGTCGATATAGATGTTGTCGTGCTTCCAGGCGACGCCGATCATTTCCTCGGTCCAGGGGTGGCCGATGTGCCCGGCGACGATGCGCAGCTCGGGGAAATCCAGCGCCACCTCGTCCAGATAGGGTACCGGCCGCCCGGTTTCCGAAGGCATCAGCGGGCCGGTGTGGCCGACCTGGGTGCAGAAGGGGATGTCCAGCTCGATGCACTTCGCATAGAGCGGGTAGTAGAGCCGATGGTTGGGCGGCAGCTTCCACAACCAGGGCACCACCCGCAGCGCCTTGAAGCCCAGCTCGTTCACCGCGCGGTCCAGCTCGCGCAGGGCGGCCATGGGCTTGCTCATATCCACCGCGGCAACACCGACGAAGCGGTCAGGAAAGACACGAATGTATTCGGCCACCTCGTCGTTGGTGCTGACCCAGCGCTCCGGTCGGCACCAGGCGCTGACCATCAGCTTATCGATGCCAGCGCGATCCATCTCGGCAACGGTTTCTTCCGGACTCAAGCCCTTGTCGAGCAGGGCCGTGGTGCCGGACTTCTCGAATAGCCGCACGGCCTCAGGTATCAGCTCGCGGGTACGACCGGTGGCCAGTTGGGCCCAGGCGTCGATGGCGCCGAATCTGGACATGGGAGACTCCTCCTCAGTTCTTCGTAAGATGGGCTGCGCCGCACTCAGTGCGGCGCCCGCCCCATGCGAATCAGCCCAAAGCGCACACGACTCAGAGCTTCATACCGCGGCTGATGATCTCTTTCATGATCTCCGAGGTGCCGGCGAAGATGCGCTGGATGCGCGCGTTTGCGTACATCTTGCAGATCGGGTATTCCCACATGTAGCCCCAGCCGCCATGCAGTTGCACGCCCTCGTCCACTACCTTGCAGAGCAGTTCAGTAGTGAACAGCTTGGCCTCGGCGGCGACTTCCGGGGTGAGTTTCTTCTGGTTGTGGTCCATCACGCAGCGGTCGGTGAACACCTGGGCCACGTCGATCTGCGTCCGCATCTCGGCCAGCTTGAAGCGGGTGTTCTGGAAGTGCGCGATCGGCCGGTCGAAAGCCTTGCGCTCCTTCACGTAGTCGAGGGTGGTGAGCAGCGCAGCCTCGGCGCCGGCCACCGCGCCGCAGGCGTTGGTCAGGCGCTCCTGGGCGAGCATGTTCATCAGGTAGAAGAAGCCGCCCCTGGCATCGCCCAGCAGGTTTTCCTTCGGCACCTTGACGTTGTTGAAAAACAGCTCGGCGGTGTCCTGGCTCTTCATGCCCAGCTTCTCAAGGTTGCGTCCGCGCTCGAAGCCCTCCATACCCCGCTCCACCAGGAACAGGCCCATGGCGTGCTTGTTCGAAGGATCGGTCTTGGCGGCGACGATCACCACGTCCGCCAGCAGGCCGTTGGAGATGAACACCTTGGAGCCGTTGAGCAGGTAGTGGTCGCCCTTGTCCACGGCGGTGGTGCGCATGCCGGCAAGATCCGAGCCGGCGCTGGGCTCGGTCATCGCCACGGCGAGAATGGTTTCGCCACGGATGATCCCCGGCAGGAAGCGGGCCTTCTGCTCAGCGTTGCCATACTCGGCGATGTAGGGACCGCAAAGGGCCGAGTGCAGAGGAATCATGAAGCCCGGCTCGTTGATGTAGGCGAGCTCCTCACACATGATCTGCTCGTAGCGGAAGTCCTTCAGCCCCGCGCCGCCGTACTCCTCGTCTGCCCAAGGCAGCAGGAAGCCCATCTCGCCAGCCTTCTTCCAGACACCGCGGTCGACCACACCGGCGGCCTCCCACTCGTCCTGGTGCGGCACCACCTCCTTCTGCAAGAAGCTACGGAAGGCCTCGCGGAACAAGTTGTGCTCAGTCTCGAAATGAATGCGCTGCATGGCGTTGCCTCCCTGGGCCGAAGTCGTGCCGCAGGTTAGGCGCCAGCACCGGGCGCCCTCAATGACGCAAGCGCTCAGTGCGAATTGACTCAATCGTTCAGAGGCGGGCACCGGCCTTACAAGAGCCAGCAGGATGAGTGGAACGGCGCGATGAACATGCGGCCGGCAGGCGCTGATGGGGATCGCAGGTTCAACATCCTACGGTCGCGCGGTTCCTTTGGAGCCATCCCCCAGGCAAAAAAAGCCCGGCTACGGGGGCCGGGCTTGAGAAAGTCTCCTCACCAGGAGGAGAACGCTGTAGCAGTTGTCGATCAGGCAGCAGTCTGCGGGGCGGTCGCCACTTCGGACTTGCCACCGGCCGCCAGTTCGTTCTGCAGGGTATTCTCGTCCAGTTGCTTGCACCACTTGGCGACGACGATGGTGGCCACGCCGTTGCCGATCAGGTTGGTCAGCGCGCGGGCTTCAGACATGAAGCGGTCGATGCCGAGGATCAGCGCCAGGCCGGCGACAGGCAGGTGGCCAACAGCGGACAGGGTGGCGGCCAGCACGATGAAACCCGAACCGGTGACACCAGCGGCGCCCTTGGAGGCAACCAGCAGTACGGCCAGCAGGGTCAGCTGGTGAGTGATGTCCATCGGGGTGTCAGTAGCCTGGGCAATGAACACGGCGGCCATGGTCAGGTAGATGGAGGTGCCATCCAGGTTGAAGGAGTAGCCGGTGGGGATCACCAGGCCGACGACCGACTTGTTCGCACCCAGCTTCTCCATCTTGTTCAGCATGCGCGGCAGGGCCGATTCGGAAGACGAGGTGCCGAGCACGATCAGCAGCTCTTCGCGGATGTAACGGACGAAGCGAATGATGCTGAAGCCATGGGCACGAGCGATCCCGCCCAGCACCACCAGGATGAAGAACACGCAGGTGATGTAGAAGCACAGCATCAGTTGGCCAAGCTGCACCAGCGAGCCCACGCCGTACTGGCCGATGGTGAAGGCCATGGCGCCGAAGGCACCGATGGGGGCGACCTTCATGATCATGTTGATGATGCCGAACATCACATGGGCGATGCGGTCGATGAACTCCAGCACCGGCTTGCCATAGTCACCCATGCGCTGCAGGGCGAAGGCGAAGATGACCGAGAAGAACAGCACCTGCAGGATGTCGCCGCTGGCGAATGCACCAACGATCGTGCTGGGAATCACGTTGAGGAGGAATGCAATGGTGCTCTGCTGCTCGCCGGCTGCGGCGAATGCGGCAATGCCCTTGGTGTCCAGGGTGGCCGGGTCGATATGCATGCCGACGCCCGGCTGGACGATGTTGACCACGACCAGGCCGATGATCAGCGCAATGGTGGAAACGATTTCGAAGTACAGCAGCGCGTAGCCGCCGGTCTTGCCCACTGCCTTCATGTCCTGCATACCGGCGATGCCGCTGACCACGGTGCAGAAGATGATGGGCGCGATGGCCATCTTGATCAGTTTGACGAAGCCGTCGCCCAGGGGTTTGAGCGCAACACCGGTCTCCGGATAGAAGTGGCCCAGGAGAATGCCGATGGCGATGGCGACGATGACCTGAACGTACAGGCTCTTGTAGAACGGTTGGCGGGACATGGCAGTGTTCCTTTCAAGTGATCCCGACCCGTTCCGTAAGGCCTGGCGTCACCGTGATCGACACATCTCCCTGTCTGGGAGACTTTTGTTGTTGTGCGGTCCAGTCGAATGGACGGCGATGTCCCTATTGCAGCCGCTGTGCCAATCTCAATATTTTATTAAAACCCTTAGCTTTCAATAACTTAACAAATTACCTCCTCACCTTCGCCAGGCCCTTCAGGCGGGTTTCCGCCAAGCCCCCGGGGGGATTTCCGCCACGTGCGCCCTTGTGGCCGCGCTCGACCGCGACCTACCATCGGCCTCCCCGACCACGGAACAGCCCCTATGCGCGAGCGCACCATCGCCAGCCACTTCGTTCGTGCCGCCCTGCGCGGTGCCCTACGTCATGGCGTGGATTGCGCCCCCCTGTTGAGCGCCGCCAGCATCCAGCCGGCACTGCTGGACGAACCCCGGGCGCGGGTGGCACCCGAGCAGTTCGCGCGGCTCATGCAATTGCTCTGGGAAGCGCTGGACGACGAGTACATGGGCTTTGGCCGGCAACCAAGCAAACGCGGCACCTTCGCCATGATGTGCCACGCCATCATCCACTGCCGCACCCTGGAAAAGGCCCTGGGCCGGGGCACCCTCTTCTATGGGCTGTTCCCCGATGCTCCGCGCATCCGGCTGGAACGAGAGGGCGAATTCGCCATCCTGACGGTGGACGACTCGACGCTCCAGGACCCGGATCACTTTCTGGTGGAAAGCTTGCTGGTGATCTGGCACCGCCTGGGCAGTTGGCTGATCGGCCAACGCATTCGCCTGGAAGAGGCCACCTTCAGCTACGCAGAACCAGCCCACGCCAGCGAGTACGAACTGCTCTTCCCCACCAACCGGCGCTTCGGGGCGCCGTGCATCAGCCTGCGTTTCCACGCCCGCTACCTGGCCATGCCGCTGCTGCAGGACGAGCGCACCCTCAAGCACTTCCTCGAGCATTCCCCGGCCGACCTGCTGGCCCGCCCGGACGGCGGCGACAGCCTGACGAGCCAGATCCGCCGCCTGCTCGGCCGAGACTGCCGCACCTGGCCCGACCTGGACGCGGTGGCCCAGCACCTGCACATCAGCCCGCAGACCCTGCGCCGGCACCTGCGGGAGGAAGGCTCGAGCTTCCAGGAATTGAAGGACCACCTGCGCCGCGACCTGGCCATCTACCACCTGGGCCGGGACGAGCTGTCGATCCAGGACATCGCCGAACAGCTCGGATTCTCCGAACCTTCGGCCTTCCATCGAGCCTTCAAGAAATGGACGGGACTGACGCCAGGGGCGTATCGGGCGCAAGAGGCTTGAGCCGCGTTTTTCCTGTAGGGGCGAATGGCAGACCTGCAGTCTGCGTTACGTGTTGTGGGCAGCTCCTACAATGAATTCGCCGCCACAGAAAAGCGGCAGACTCGCTCAAAGCAACGGAAAACGAATCCTGAACTCCGCCCCGCCCAAGGGTGACTCGTCAAGGAACAACTCGCCGTCGTAGCTTTCGATGATGTCCTTGACCACGGCGGTACCAATGCCCTGCCCGGGATGCTGGGCATCCAGGCGTTCGCCCCGCTTGAGGATGCGATCGCGCTGGTCCTCCGGTACGCCGGGGCCGTCGTCTTCCACTTTGAGTTCGCAGTTGCCATCGCGCACACGGGCGCTGACGCGGACTTCGCCCAGACAGAGGCGGAAGGCGTTCTCCAGCAGGTTGCCAAGCAACTCCAGCAAGGCGCCTTGCTCCATGGGGATCATCAGGGCCTTGTCGAAATCCCGTTCCACGTGCACGCGCTTATCCCGGTAGACCTTGTCCAGCGCATCGCAGAGGGTGTCCAGCAACGGCGCCAGTTGTACCCGATGGCGCACCAGGCCGCTCTTGCGCAAGGAAGCGCGCTGCAGCTGATAGCTGATCTGCTGGCTCATGCGTTCGATCTGGCTCTGCAGCACCCGCGCCTGATCGCGATCATCTGGCCTGACGGCAATGTTCTCGCTGACGCCCTGCAGCACCGAGAGCGGAGTTTTCAGACTGTGGGCCAGATCATCAAGGGAGTTGCGGTAGCGCTCGCGCTGACGGCGCTCGCTGTCCAGCAGGCGGTTGAGAGATTGGGTCAGGCGCAACAGTTCGCGAGGGTGTTCGTCACTCAGGCTGTCGCGGTTGCCGGACTCCACCTCATCCAGCTCGGCGCTGAGCCCACGCAGGCTGCGGAAGCCCCAGGTCAGGCCGAACCAAAGCAGGCCCAGCAGCACCAGCAACGCACCGCCCAACCAGACGTAGAGCTGTTTGAGGAAGCCGTCGTACATCGACTGGTAGTCGCTCACCGGCTGCATGGTGACGACGCTGTAGGCGGCCTTCTGCCCGCGCAGCAGGTCCACCTCCACGTCATAGACGAAGAATTCGCGCGCCCTGGCGTCCGCGACCCGGAGGAATTCGTGCCCCTGGCCGTCGTAACGCGGGCTGTACTCCACGCGCTCATCCCGCGACGAAAGGGACTGCCAGACCAGCCGCCCTTCGCTGTCGTAGATGTAGCCCAGTTGGCTGGCTTCCAGGTTGTCGAATTCCTCGTTCGGCAGCTTGTCGGGCATCTCCAGTTGGCCGTTCTCCACCCGGGCGGCAGCGATCAGCGCGCTGGCGTCGGCGGCCAGGCGCTGCTGAATGGACTGGTCGAGGGCGATCACGAAGGCCCCACGCAGGGCTGGCAGCAGGGCGAGCATGAACAGCACCGCCATCACGGCGGCGCCGAGCATCAGCCGCAAGCGCAGCGACGATCCCAGCTTGCGCCAACTGCGAGTCATCGGCAGCGCTCGGTGAACAGATAACCCTGGCCGCGCACCGTGTCGATCGGCTTGAAGCCGCTGCTGCCTTCCAGCTTGCGACGCAGGCGGCCGACCAGCACTTCGATCACGTTGGGATCACGCTCTTCGTCATTGGGATACAGCTGCTCCATTAGCCGGTCCTTGGCCACCACCTGCTGGTGATGACGCATGAGGTATTCGAGGATGCGGTATTCGTAGGCGGTGAGCGCAATCGGCTCGCCATCGAGTTGTGCCTGCTTGCGATTCAGGTCCAGCAACAACGGCCCGGCTTCGATGGTGGACTGGACAAAGCCGGACGAGCGCCGCAGCAGCGCATTGAGCCGCGCTTCCAACTCCTCGAACTGGAACGGCTTGACCACATAGTCGTCGGCGCCGGCGGCCAGGCCTTCGACCTTGTCCTGCCAGTTGCCGCGGGCGGTGAGAATGAGGATGGGGAAGCTCTTGCCCTGGCTGCGCAGCTGGCGGATCAGATCCAGCCCGCTGATGCCGGGCAGGCCAAGGTCGATAACGGCCAGGTCATGGTGGTACTCCGCAGCGCGATAGAGCGCTTCCTCCGCGTTGGGCACAGCGTCTACCACGTGGCCCTGCTCGCCCAGGCGGGTGTAGAGATGGTGGCGCAGCAACGCCTCGTCTTCCACAACCAGCAGTTTCATGGGCTGTTCCCCCTTTCAATAAGGCGGCCGGGCAAATGCCCGGCCTGCTGTTAAGGACGACTCAGAACTTGTAGTTGGCGCCGAGGTAAGCCTGCCCACTGCTGTGCAGGTCCAGGGAGCCCAGGCGGGGACCGCCGTGCTCACCCATGTCAGTGCTGACATGGGTGCGCAGGTAACGGTAACCGGCTTCGATCGAGGCGTTCTTGCTCAGATCCTGCAGGATACCGGCCTGCAGGCCAGCCGCGTAGTTGATGTTGCTGTCGCGGCTCATGCCCTTGCTTTCCTGCTCCAGCTTGACCAGGCCGAGGGTGGCGCCACCGAACAGCTTGGTGTTGTAGTCACCCACCGGCACGAACACATCGTAGCTGCCGAGCAGGTTTTGCTGGCGCAGCTTGTAGCCGCTGTCAGTATCGGAGAAGTTCTCGTAGGTCATGTAGTAACGGCCACTGTCGTGCTGCTGGCCGGCACGTACGCCCCAGGTATCGGTCTTGTGGATGACCTTGTCCAGGCTGGGGTTGTTCAGGTTCGCGTTCAGCGAATCGGACTTCTGGATGTTGTTGTTGGTCTGACCCCAGGTCAGTCCAACGAAGTTACCTGCGGCCTGGGCACCAACAGCAGCAAAGGCCAGGGCGGAAGCGAGGGCGATACGGCTCAGAGTGTGGCTCATGGGATGTTCCTCTTCGAGTGATCGAGTGATTGGCTGAACTCG
The DNA here is from genome assembly GCF_029871195.1 of Pseudomonas sp. BN415. NCBI lineage: Bacteria > Pseudomonadati > Pseudomonadota > Gammaproteobacteria > Pseudomonadales > Pseudomonadaceae > Pseudomonas > Pseudomonas sp. BN415. Next base: position 32,244 of record NZ_SSOK01000031.1, on the reverse strand, counting down.
GGGCTAGATTGCCCGCCGACCACTGAACCGCTCCTGAACCCTCCTTGAACCTGAGCTGAACGAAATGCCCTACATCGTCTTAAGACATTTTTGTAGGGTTGGCTTCAGCCCACTCGCCATCTGCGCCTGAAGTACAGGCAAAAAAAACGGGAGCCCATCCGGGCTCCCGCACTCAATTCAGAGAAAATGTCCGAAACCGGCATTGCCAAGGTTCCAGACTACAACCTCACCTGCGTTCCAGAAGAAACGCCGGGCTAGTCTGGCAAAAAGCACGGTCCGGGTTCCGTTTCGCTTTGTTTGCCATTTGCAAACATATGTAAACGGACGCGCCGCTGGCCGATTCCACCGACGCCGGGCAGAATGCCGCGATGACTTCGAACCACCCCGCCTGCTGCAGCCCCTTCGACTCCACCTGGCCCTTCGCTGAAGCCCTGCCTGGCGTAGTCATGCGCTCATGCCGCTTCGATCCGGCCCTGCTCGTCGCCGAAGACTTCCCTCGCAGTGCCATTCCCGCGCCAGCCAACATCCTGCGCTCGGTGGCCAAGCGGCAGGCGGAATACCTTGCCGGCCGCCTCTGTGCCCGCACAGCCCTCCTCGCCCTCACCGGCCGCGCCGACGTGCCCGCCCTGGGTGAAGATCGCGCACCGGTCTGGCCGGCCGGCGTCAGCGGCTCCATCAGCCACAGCCACGGGCTGGCCACTGCACTGGTTGCGGATAGCAGGCAGTGGAGCGGCCTCGGCCTGGATCTGGAAGAACCCTTGGCCAGCGACCGGGCGTTGCGCCTGGCGGAAGAAATCCTCACCCCGGCCGAACTGCAACGGCTGGATGGCCTCACGCCCGAACAGCAAGCCGAACGCATCACCCTGACCTTCTCCGTCAAGGAGAGCCTGTTCAAGGCGCTCTATCCGCTGGTGCGCAAGCGCTTCTACCTCCATGACGCGGAACTGGTGGCCTGCAACGACGCACAAGCGCGCCTGCGGCTGCTGATCGACCTGTCGGCGGAATGGTCCGCGGGGAGTGAACTGGCGGGTTGGTACTGCGAATTCCAGGGGCGGGTGCTGAGCCTTGTCGCAATCGCTGCCTGAGGCGGGTGGAGAACCCTGGGCAGCGCAGCTGACTCAATCATCTGTGGGAGAAATGTTAGGTTTGCTAAGCGAATGAATTCGCCCACATAAAAGCAATCCCCCGACGAACCTACAACGTTTCCGCCTCGCTCTGCCGGCGCGGCCAGACCAGACTAAAGCGCGCTCCACCCAAGGTTTCGCTGCGGCCGATCTGCGCGCGGCCGGCGTGCCAATAGATGATCCGCCGCACGATGGACAAGCCAAGGCCATGACCACCCGAAGCGCGGGTACGGCTGTCGTCCAGGCGCATGAAGGGCTTGAAGATCTTCTCCCACTGACTCTCCGGCACACCGGGGCCGTCATCTTCGACATCGATGCGGCAGCGCTTGTGGCCGATCTGATAGTTCAACTGCACCCGTGACTCCGCATGGCGCATGGCGTTGCTCACCAGGTTCTGCAGGGCACGGTGCAGGTAGCGCGGCTCGGCCTCCACCCAGGCACCGTCGCTGCCGACGTTCAGGCACAGACCGCGCTCGATGCGTACGGCGGCACGCAACGGAGAAAGCTCGGCGATCACCTGATCGAACAGCGCATCCAGGTCCACGCGCTGGAAATGCAAGGCCGGTGCCCCCTGCTCCAGACGCGCGTAAGTCAGCATCTCGTCCACCAGCTTGTCCAGCTCCTGGATGTCGCCGTCCATGCCGTCCATGTATTTGCGCCGGGCACTCTCGCTTTCAGCGTCGGCAATCATTTCCAGGCCGAAACGCAGTCGCGCCACCGGGGTACGCAGCTCATGGGATACGGCGCGAATCAGCTCCCGTTGCAGCATCAACAGCCGCTGCAACTGCTCGGCCATGCCGTTGAAAGCCGCCGCCAGGCGACCCACCGAGTCAGCCCCCTTGGCCGGAACCCGCGCATCCAGCTTGCCCTGGGCAATGCTGGTGGCGGCACTTTCCAGCTCCATCAGCCGGTGCTCCAACTGGCGCACGAGAAAGTAGACGGTGAGGCCGATCAGGGTCAGACCAAGAAAGCCGATCAGCACCAGCATCTGCGGTGGATAAGGGTTCATCTGGTGCAGCGGGCCCATTTCCAGTACCCAGGGCGTGTCCACCATGCCGGCGAATACGCGGATGGAGTCGCCATCCTTACCCAGCGCCATCACGGTATCACCCTCGTCCACTCGACGACGTTGATCGGCGTCGAGGTCCGCCTCCCTTAGCGGGATCAGTCGCAGGTCGAAACCGAACTGCTTGTTGTCCTTGATGGACGCCAGGCGCTGCGGCTGCTCATTCACCGGGAAGCGCACCAGTTCGTCCATCAACAGGTAAACCGTGGCACGCGCCAGCTGTTCGCTGATCTGCTCGACCTCGCCGGTCAGCATCAGCCGCTCGCTCACGCTGACCAGGCCGAAAACCCGCGCGGCATGGGGGCCAGTCTCCTCCACCAGCACCTGGCCACGTATCAGCCGGTTGCGGGCGCTGTTGTCCAGCTTCGAGCCCTCCATGGGCTGCAGCTCCAGGGGTATGCCCAACAGCCGCCCCCAGAGCACCACGGCGCGGCGGCGCTCCACTTCGTTCATGGGCTGGAGATTATCGGCCATCAGGCGGAACGTGCCCCGCGCCAGACTCTCGCGGTACTGGTCGGAGCGCACCTGGTTGACCTGATGAATGGTAAAGACGCCAAGCAGCGCCACCAGCACCAAGGTGACCAGCATGCCGCCATAGATGCGCAGAAAGATCGAATTCATGGACTGTTGCCCGGGAGCTGTGGACCGTCAGCCGGTCCGTCAGAGGCCCTCGGCGGCCTCTCTTACGAATAGATAGCCCTTGCTGCGTACTGTCTTGATCAGGCGCGGGTGCATGGGGTCATCACCAATCTTCGGGCGGATTCGCGAAATGCGTACGTCGATGGAACGGTCCTGACCGTCGTACTCGATGCCGCGCAGGGAGTTGAAAATCTCCTCGCGGGAGAGGATGCGCCCCGAATTCACCGCCAGCAGCCACAGCAGGTCGAACTCGGCGCTGGTCAGCTCGATGCTGCGCTCGTTGAGCCAGGCTTCGCGCATGGCGTTGTCGATCACCAGCGGACCGAACACCAGCCGGCGCTGGTTTTCCACCACCGGTGCTTCGACCACCGCTTCGCTGCGTCGCAACAGGGCGCGGATGCGCGCCAACAGCACACGCGGGCGCACCGGCTTGCAGACATAGTCATCGGCGCCCAGCTCGAGGCCAAGGACCTGGTCCATGTCGTCGGTGCGGGCCGTGAGCATCAGGATCGGCCCCTCGTACTGGCCGCGCAGCTTGCGGCAAATGGACAGGCCATCCTCGCCCGGCAGCATCAGGTCCAGCACCACCAGGTCCGGGCGCTCCCTGAGAATGCGCGCCACGGCCTGGCCACCATCAGACTCGATGGCCACCTGCAGGCCGTTGCCTTCCAGGTATTCGCGCGTCAGATCGGCCAGTCGCTGATCGTCTTCGACTATGAGGATTCGCCAGGCTTCTTGCTCCACCACACACTCCCGCAGACAGCGTCAGGACCATCGAAAAAGGGCTCGCATTGTAGCAATGCCGGCTCGATAGCACAGCGCATGCCAAATGAAGGCTAAAACACAAGATATTGTGTTAGCTTGCGACACCGTCTACAGCACCGCCGCCGCCAAAAAACACACCATTTGGCGGCGACGAACGGCAGAGCCTAGAGCCACCGGGCCTTTGCTTCCGTTACCCCGCAGTCACCCACAAATCACCCACAGTTTATCCACAGGCTAGATGTAGTGGGTCGCCTTGCAATGCCCCCAATAGCGCATTATCTTGTACCCCCATCGAGCCCAGCCCCTACATATTGGGGTGAGGGCGTACCACCGGACACAACTAGAATCAAGCGCCAAAGGCTTTTTCAGAGCCTGACCACCGGTGAGTCAATTGCGGTATTTCACCCACCATCCGCCCCAGGCGAGTGGTGCCGGCCCAGGACACAAAGAACGTGACTGGGGGCCGGAAGCCGGTGCGGCGCGAACAGCGCCCACCACTAGGTATTGTGTTGTCACGGCGGTTTAACACCGTGACGTTTGACTTGTAGGGCCAGGAAGGCACTTGAGTCCTGTCCTTCTGCCTCGTAGCACCACGTTTCGCGCTCGGCACCTCGCCGTGCGTATCGCGTTGTGAAAAGGAATGAAGGCGACTCGGGCGCCCTTACATAAATACAGAACATGGAGAACCCCATGCAGACCGACACCACTCGCGAGAACCCGCAGGCCGCAGCGCCGCAGGCAGCAGATTCCAACCAGGATCTGGCCGCCACTGCGCCCGGCCAGCTGCGTGTGATCAAACGCAACGGCACCGTCGTCCCGTACACCGACGACAAAATCACCGTTGCCATCACCAAAGCGTTCCTCGCCGTGGAAGGCGGTACTGCCGCTGCTTCTTCGCGTATCCATGAAACCGTCGCGCGCCTGACCGAACAGGTCACCGCGACCTTCAAGCGCCGCATGCCCTCCGGTGGCACCATCCACATCGAAGAAATCCAGGACCAGGTCGAGCTGGCCCTGATGCGCGCCGGCGAGCAGAAGGTCGCCCGCGACTACGTGATCTACCGCGAATCCCGCGCCCAGGAGCGCTCCAAGCGCAGCGCCGCCAGCGACGTCGCCCAACCGCACCCGAGCATCCGCATCACCCGCGCCGACGGCAGCCAGCAGCCGCTGGACATGGGCCGCCTGAACACCATCATCAGCGAAGCCTGCGAAGCCCTGGCCGAAGTCGACGGCTCGCTGATCGAGCGTGAAACCCTGAAGAACCTCTACGACGGTGTAGCCGAGAAGGACGTCAACACCGCCCTGGTGATGACTGCCCGTACCCTGGTAGAGCGCGAGCCGAACTACTCCTACGTCACCGCCCGCCTGCTGATGGACACCCTACGCGCCGAAGCCCTGGGCTTCCTCGGCGTTGCCGAGAGCGCCACCCATCACGAGATGGCCGACCTCTACGCCAAGGCCCTGCCGGCCTACGTGGAAAAAGGCGTCGAGTTCGAGCTGCTCGATCCGCAACTGAAAACCTTCGACCTGGAGAAACTGGGCAAGGCCATCAACCACGAGCGCGACCAGCAGTTCACCTACCTCGGCCTGCAGACCCTGTACGACCGCTACTTCATCCACAAGGACGGCATCCGCTTCGAACTGCCGCAAGTCTTCTTCATGCGCGTGGCCATGGGTCTGGCCATCGAAGAGAAGCAGAAAGAAGAACGCGCCATCGAGTTCTACAACCTGCTGTCGTCCTTCGACTACATGAGCTCGACCCCGACCCTGTTCAACGCCGGCACCCTGCGTCCGCAGCTGTCCTCCTGCTACCTGACCACCGTGCCGGACGACCTGTCGGGCATCTACAACGCGATCCACGACAACGCCATGCTGTCGAAATTCGCCGGTGGCCTGGGCAACGACTGGACGCCGGTCCGTGCGCTGGGTTCCTACATCAAGGGCACCAACGGCAAGTCCCAGGGCGTGGTTCCGTTCCTGAAAGTCGTGAACGACACCGCGGTAGCCGTGAACCAGGGTGGCAAGCGCAAGGGCGCCGTCTGCGCGTACCTCGAAACCTGGCACATGGACATCGAAGAGTTCATCGAGCTGCGCAAGAACACCGGTGACGACCGTCGCCGTACCCACGACATGAACACCGCGAACTGGATTCCGGACCTGTTCATGAAGCGCGTATTCGACGATGGCCAGTGGACCCTGTTCTCGCCGTCCGAAGTACCGGACCTGCACGACCTGACCGGCAAGGCCTTCGAAGAGCGCTACGAGTACTACGAAGCCCTGACCCAGTACGGCAAGATCAAGCTGTTCAAGACCATCCAGGCCAAAGACCTGTGGCGCAAGATGCTCTCGATGCTCTTCGAGACCGGCCACCCGTGGCTGACCTTCAAAGACCCGTGCAACCTGCGCAGCCCGCAGCAGCATGTGGGCGTGGTCCACAGCTCCAATCTGTGCACCGAGATCACCCTGAACACCAACAAGGACGAGATCGCGGTCTGCAACCTGGGCTCGATCAACCTGGTCAACCACATCGTTGATGGCAAGCTGGACACCGCCAAGCTCGAGAAGACCGTCAAGACCGCAGTGCGCATGCTCGATAACGTTATCGACATCAACTACTACTCGGTCCCGCAGGCTCGCAACTCGAACCTCAAGCACCGTCCGGTAGGCCTGGGCATCATGGGCTTCCAGGACGCTCTGTACCTGCAGCACATCGCCTACGGCTCCGACGCGGCCATCGAGTTCGCCGACAAGTCCATGGAAGCGGTGAGCTACTTCGCCATCCAGGCGTCCTGCGACCTGGCCGACGAGCGCGGCGCCTACGAGACCTTCGACGGCTCCCTGTGGTCCAAGGGCATCCTGCCGCTGGACTCCCAGCAGATCCTCATCGAAGCCCGTGGCCAGAAGTACATCGACGTCGACCTGACCGAGTCCCTGGACTGGGCCCCGGTTCGCGAGCGCGTCAAGAAAGGTATTCGTAACTCGAACATCATGGCCATTGCGCCGACCGCGACCATCGCCAACATCACCGGCGTATCGCAGTCCATCGAGCCGACCTACCAGAACCTCTACGTGAAATCGAACCTCTCCGGCGAATTCACCGTGATCAACCCCTACCTGGTACACGACCTCAAAGCCCGTGGCCTGTGGGACCCGGTCATGGTCAACGACCTGAAGTACTACGACGGCTCCGTGCAGCAGATCGAGCGTATCCCGCAAGACCTGAAAGACCTGTACGCCACCGCGTTCGAAGTCGAAACCAAGTGGATCGTCGACGCCGCCAGCCGCCGCCAGAAGTGGATCGATCAGGCCCAGTCCCTGAACCTCTACATCGCCGGCGCCTCGGGCAAGAAGCTGGACGTGACCTACCGCATGGCTTGGTACCGTGGCCTGAAAACCACCTACTACCTCCGCGCCCTGGCCGCCACCAGCACCGAGAAGTCGACCATCAACACCGGCAAGCTGAACGCGGTATCCGCAGGTGGCAGCGAAACCCTGCAAGCCGCTCCTGCTGCAGCGCCGGCACCGGCTCCGGTGCCCAGCGCGTGCTCCATCGATAACCCGGATTGCGAAGCCTGCCAATAACGCATCGCACGGGGTCGCTCCCTCCCCTCTCCCTCTGGGAGAGGGGCCGGGAGTGAGGGAAAACTCAGCCAGCACCGATATCCGAACAACCACACCCACAAACCGGGTGTGCACAAGCCAGGGCAATTCACCGCCCGGCCATGAACCACCGCTTTAGCGTGCACCATCATTCACGCATCCAGATACCAGGAGAGGAACCATGCTCAGCTGGGACGAATTCGACAAAGAAGACCCCACCGAAGCCAAGGCAGCCCCCGCCGTTGCCCAGGCCGCCGCCAAGAACATCGACAAGCTCGACGACGAAGCCGCCGGCTCCGTTGAAGACGCCCGCGCCGTATCGGCCGACGACTCCGACGCCGTCGCCCGCGCCAAGAAGGCCCTCGACGCCCTCGACATCCAGGAAGGCCTGGACGACCTCGAAGGCTCCGCCGCGCGCGTACAGGTTGGCGACAAGCAGATGATCAACGCCCGCGCCGACCTCAACCAGCTCGTACCCTTCAAGTACGACTGGGCCTGGCAGAAGTATCTGGATGGTTGCGCCAACCACTGGATGCCGCAGGAAGTGAACATGAACGCCGACATTGCCCTGTGGAAGAGCAAGGAAGGCCTGTCCGAAGACGAGCGCCGCATCGTGATGCGCAACCTCGGCTTCTTCTCCACCGCCGACTCCCTGGTTGCCAACAATCTGGTGCTGGCCGTGTACCGCCTGATCACCAACCCAGAATGCCGCCAGTACATCCTGCGCCAGGCCTTCGAAGAGGCGATCCACACCCACGCCTACCAGTACTGCATCGAGTCGCTGGGCATGGATGAAGGCGAGATCTTCAACATGTACCACGAGATTCCGAGCGTCGCGAAGAAAGCGTCCTGGGGCCTCAAGTACACCCGCTCGATCTCCGACCCCGAGTTCAAAACCGGCACCCCGGAGACCGACCGCCAGTTCCTGCGCAACCTGATCGCCTACTACTGCGTACTGGAAGGCATCTTCTTCTACTGCGGCTTCACCCAGATCCTCTCCATGGGCCGCCGCAACAAGATGACCGGCACCGCCGAGCAGTTCCAGTACATCCTGCGCGACGAATCCATGCACCTGAACTTCGGCATCGACGTGATCAACCAGATCAAGATCGAAAACCCGCACCTGTGGGATGCCCAGATGAAGGACGAAGCCACCCAGATGATCCTGCAGGGCACCCAGCTGGAGATCGAATACGCTCGCGACACCATGCCGCGCGGCGTACTGGGCATGAACGCCGCGATGATGGAGGACTACCTCAAATTCATCGCCAACCGCCGCCTGACCCAGATCGGCCTGAAAGAGGAATACCCGGGCACCAGCAACCCGTTCCCGTGGATGTCCGAAATCATGGACCTGAAGAAAGAGAAGAACTTCTTCGAGACGCGCGTCATTGAATACCAAACTGGTGGCGCGCTGAGCTGGGATTGAGTCCGGGTCACGTAGTTTTTCAACAAACACTGAAACTTTTTCACTGAATGTTGAAACGAATGCACCGAGACGGTGCATAGCCGCTGCCTGGGGAGGCAGCGGCGACAGCCATCCAAGGCTGGCTTTCGCTGTTAGGTCGAGACCATTGGCCCCGAAGGAATAGAGGGCAGCAAAGAGTAAACAACAGGGCCGGCGAGCATTGCTCGCTGGCCTTTTTTACTGGCGGGACAGTTCCGCCTTGGGGGAAAAGCAGCCGTCACCTTCCCGTGTAACTTACAACCTCAGTTTGATTCCGTCTGGCCATCACAAGCCAGGATCATCGATGTACCAGGGGGTACGCCGAATTGGACGAACAAGGAAAGACCAAGCCCGCAAATGGGCGGTACGACACCAACGACGAAACGAAACGAATCGTCTGGACTCAGGCTGCCGGTCACTGCGAGCTATGCGGCACCGATCTCACATTCGACTACCGCGCAGGCAAGCCAATGAAGTGGGGCGAGGTAGCCCACATCCTACCGGCCAGCCCCCAAGGTCCGCGGGGGCGTAAGGACCATGACGAAGCAAAGGCGCAGGGGCTCACCAACGACAGCGCCAACCTCATGCTCCTCTGCCCAAGCTGTCACAAGAAGATTGATCGTGACGCGGATGGCTACCCGGAAAATGACTTGAGTGGCCTGCATCAAGCCTACCTCGAACGTATCCGCCTCGCTGCGACAACGCCCGATGGCGGCCGGGCAGTACCCGTAATCGTGCAGAGCCAGCATTTCGCAACGAGCAATGACATTTCCGTTCGCGATCTGCTGACTGCAATGTCTTCCGAGGGACTAACGGCCTTCGACCATCCCATCAAGATCACGTTCTCGCCTCCCGGACCTCGTGGCAGGGATACGTTCTATTGGCAGAAAATCAAGGACGACATCCAGCACGACTTGGAACAGCAACTGAAACGCCGAGGGGGCGCCTATGGCGACGCGCCTGCGCTGGCCTTGGTGGGTGTGGCTGACATTCCAGCGCTGATGCTATTGGGACAGGCCATAGGCGACCGCTCTAAACGCCTGCTCTTTTCCTTCAATCGCGAGCATCGCCTGCGCTGGCCCGATCAAGCTGCTGAGCCGCCAGCGTTTCTGTTCACTTCCCCACCAGATGACGATGCGCCGCTAGCGCTGGTGCTGTCCATCTCAGCCCAGATCCCGCATCGCGATGTGTACGAAGCCCTACCTGGCGCCCGCATCGCCGAGCTGACCATTCCGGAGCCCAGTTACACGATGGTCCAGAACCGGCGGGTGATTCATGCGTTCCGCGATGCGCTCCAGATACATCTCAGCCAACTCGAGGCTCAGACCCCGAAAACGATCCATGTTTTTGCGGCGATTCCGGCCGCCCTTGCTATCGAGTTTGGCGCCCTGCTCACCACGCAACATCAGCATCCGTACCTGATCCTTGATCGGGATAGAGATAGCCAGAACCAGTTCAAGCCAACACTGCATTTGGGCCCGCATGCCCAGGAGGCCCAGCAATGCTCATGAGCAACGAACAGACCAAGCGCGGTAGTGTGGAGAACATGGCTGCCGACCGCTACGAGAAGACGCTCAAACTGGCCGTGGAAGCTCTGGAGCTCCCGGAAAGTGCCTATGAAAAGGCGATCAGCCGCTACCAAGACCTGGGGGCATGGTTCGGCCGCCCCGAGTCCTCGATAGATGCTAACGATCCGCATGTTTTCGCCCAAGGGTCCTTTGCCTTAGGCACTGCCATCCGGCCGCTGCTCGATGGTGAAAGCTATGACCTCGATCTGGCTTGCAAACTGCGTACAGGAGTGACCAAAGCGACTCACAGTCAGTACAACCTGAAGCAGATGGTGGGGAAAGAGCTCGAGAGCTACCGCGAGGCTCGCCGTATCTCCTGCCCTCTTGAGGAAAAGCACCGTTGCTGGCGGCTTGAGTACCAGGACGGCTTGAGCTTCCACATGGATGTCGTGCCCTGCATTCCCACTGATCTCGGCTACAGGCAGCAGCTAACTGCTGCACTGGAGAGCCGGGGGCTAGATAAAGCCCTGGCCAGCACGGTAGCAGACGACTCGGTGAACATCACCGACGACCGCGCGCCGAACTACAGAGTCAGAGATCTGAGCTGGCAGGTTAGCAACCCCGAGGGCTACATCGAGTGGTTCAAGTCACGCCAGCTGGGAGAGGGTTTGATGGGCTTGGTTGAAGCTCGCGCCCAGGTTGAAGATGTGCCTCTGTACCGCAGGAAAACGCACCTGCAACGCTGCATCCAGTTACTCAAGCGACATCGAGATCTGATGTTCAAGGCAAATTCCGAGTCCAAGCCGATCTCGATTATCATCACGACGCTTGCTGCGCGCGGCTATACGGGCAGTCCGGCCCTAGCCGGGGCAATGGACCAGGTGCTTCAGAGCCTTATCGACTTCCGCGCATCAAACTCCAATGAAGTCCTGAACCCTGCCAACCCAAGTGAGAATTTCGCCGATCGCTGGTTCACACCCGAAGGACAGTGCCTCCATCTCAAGGAAAATTTCCACCTCTGGGTACGCCAAGCAGCCATCGACATCCCCCGACTAGGCGATCTCGTAAACAGCACCGAGCTGTCTGAGCAGCTCGAAGACAAGTTGGGTGTCCGATTCTCCGCTACAACGCTGGAGAGCAAAGTTGGCCTGCAGAATGCCGCCAGCATCATCCAGGCGCCACATGTGCACATCCCCCAAGATGCGCCTCGCCCGTGGGGTCGCGACTAAGATGTCTCGGCTGGACGATCTTGAGGCCTTCCTTCACAGCCAACCTGGGATGGCTCTTAAGCCATCTCAGGATGGCTGTGTCCATATCAAGGGCCGACTGAGATTTTCTGCCTCATACGAGGGGTCCCCTACGGTAGTCGACAGTTTTCAGCTGCATATCAAAATCTCGCAGCAGATCAAAGATCAACTGCCAGAGGTGTATGAGATTGGAGGAAGAATACCCAGCGACGGCAACCACCATATCAATCCAAACGGCACCATTTGCCTTGGAGCCCCCATTCGACTCCACATGATTCTCGGCAAAAGCTTCACGCTCGCCAAGTTCATAGATCGATGTGTCATTCCATTTCTCTATGCAATATCGCTTGCCGAGAAGGGACACGAGAGATTCAAGCTTGGCGAACTTGCACATGGGGCCATGGGGTTGGTGGAGGACTACATCAAACTATTCAGCTGCTCGTCTAGGACTGAGGTGCAACGCTACCTCCAGACTCTGATTCAAAAGAAACGATTAGCAAACAAGAAGCGCTGCCCCTGCAACTGCGGCAGAAAGTTAGTGAAATGCCGAACTCACAACACAATGGTAGCGCTCCGAGTTGCTGTTCCTAAGAGGTTATTGAAGGACACACTTGCAGAAATTTAGGCCGGTACCCTCTAGAGATATGGGCCACCAACCACGGAGTCTGAACTTTCCAGGGGGGCAGCAGCATCATCCAGCAACTAGTGGCTGTAACGACGGGGCAACCTGCCGCACCCCGCACGCGCTAGGTGACCACCACCCTGAAGGCCTACGCCCTGCTCGCCACCGGCGCCGAAAAGTTCGCGGTACACGATAGCTTACGACTCCAAGACTGACTGTTCTCCGACTCTACAAATTGGGCATCATTGAGATGCCTGCTGGGCAAATGGAAGCGTCGGTGATGACATATTTCCGAGCAATGGCAAAGCGCGGAGCAAATTGGCCACCTTGCGAACGACGTGAAGTCATCCACTGATGTAATCAGGGACCTTCACCAAAGCAGTGAACGCATTGGCGGAGTCTTGGACGTCATCAAGATGGTGGCCGAGCAGACCAATCTTTTGGCACTCAACGCGGCTATCGAGGCGGCTCGCGCCGGTGAGCAGGGACGCGGCTTCGCAGTAGTGGCTGACGAAGTCAGCCACCTTTGATATCCGAGCGGAGTGGCAGTGCTCGCAGGACAAAGATCAGGAGGGAGCGCTCTTCGCGAGTTCGCGACGGGACCAGCAGACAAAGCAGTCGCAGTTCGCGCCGGGGGGTTAGGTGTGGATAAGTCATGGGCGCACGCCCTATTCATCGGCGTAGTCCCTGGCACAGAATGGGGTCTTGCTCCAGTCCAGGTCTTTACGGATGCAATGAAAGCTGATGACGAGCGGCGGCCGATCGATACGTAGCAGGGGCCACATACGGGTCTAAGCTGAGTGTATTCCCTTAGGGCCAATCTCTAATGGCTACCCCTAGCAAAGACACTCGCGCAGATGGTGCCTCAGTGGCAGCGGAGGCAGGCTGCAGTCTTCGGGAGCTGGAGCGACTTAACCGAACGCTCGAGACCCTTAGTGCAGGCAATCGTATGCTTCTGCGCTGCTCAAATGAGCAAGAACTACTGAACGGCATGTGCCGCGTAATAGTAGGAAAAGGCTATTATCGCTATGCCGGTGTTTGGAGTGCGCTAAACGACGATGGCTATCCCCTAGTCCATATGGCGTATGCACTCAGCTCTTCACATAGCCTTCAGGAGGCTGATTTTTTTAAAAGTATTTCGCTTTCGTGGGCAAATCCAGAAAGGGGAGGAGCCGCAGCTATCGCTGTCATTACAGGTAAAGCCTGTGTCGGCCGCAACCTTCTTACCGACCCTGACCACGCTAAATGGCGCGAAGACATGGTTCGTCTTGGTTATGGATCGGTTACTGCCTTTCCATTACGGGTAGGTTCAGTTGTCGTAGGATCTCTGTGCATCACTGCTACCGAACCTGACGTATTTGATGAGTCTGAAGTTTCTTTGTTAGGTGAGTTGGCTGATGATCTGGCGTTCGGGATAGAAAATTTACGCATACGTGCAAAGCATCAAGCTGCAGAAATAAAAATTCATCAAATGGCTTACTACGACCCACTTACCGGACTACCTAATCGAGAGATGTTTTATGACAAAATCAAGTCAGCCATTATAGAGCTCAGAGAGAAAAATCGCCCGCTCGCAGTATTGCTTCTAAAGGCCAAAAATTATCACGAAATCAAGGACACCTTTGGATACATACAGGGAGACAAGTTACTACAGGAGATCGCCAACCAGCTCTGCGCGACAATACTCTCAAGTGGATTTGTTTCTCGCGTAGGCGAGGCCGAATTTGCTATTCTTTATCCTCATGCGGACGCAGAATTGGCTATTCAAATGGCGCACAAGCTTAATACACTATTTCATTGTGCGCCTGACTCTTCTGGACTAACCCACTATACAAGGGTGACGATAGGAATTGCGTTATTCCCCGGCCATGGTGTTGAGCCGGATGCATTATTTAGGCATGCACGAGCTGCCATGTCCGAGGCGAGGCGCACAGGACGCGACTATGTGGTATTCGCGCATAGCCTTGATGAGGCATGCACCAACCGGTTATTACTGACGTCGGACTTGCGTGAAGCGATCAAGCTTGGCCAGCTAATACTCTATTGCCAGCCTAAATTCAGTTTAGCTTGCTCGCATCTATGTGGAGCTGAGGCACTAGTGCGTTGGCGGCATCCGGTTAGAGGCATGGTGCCTCCAAGCGAGTTTGTGACACTTGCTGAATTCACCGGACTGATTACCACACTCACCTTTTGGGTTCTCGAAGCTGCATTTAGACAATGCTTTGCATGGAATGAGTCAGGTTTAAACATTCCATTGTCCATAAATCTTTCGGCGCAAGACTTATGCGACACTAGGCTAGTCACCAAGATCGAAGGGTTGATGGCCACTTGGGGGGCGAAGTCGAATTGGATTCAGTTTGAGGTTACTGAAAGTGCGCTCATGGAGGACCCAACTAATGCGCTAGAAACACTGCGAAAATTGAAAGAAATAGGGGTTCAGCTTGCTGTCGATGATTTTGGAATTGGCTATTCCAGCTTGAGCTACCTACAAAATCTGCCGATAGATGCAATTAAGATCGATCAGTCTTTCGTTAAGCAAATGGCCGAGCACCCGAAGGCAGCTGCTATTGTTCACTCTACGATTGAGTTAGCGCACAGATTGAATTTAGAGGTAATTGCTGAGGGTGTTGAAAACCAAGAGGCTTGGGAGCGCCTCGTGAAGATGGGGTGCGATGTAGTTCAAGGTTACCACATAGGAGCGCCAATGCCAGCGGAAGCTTTCGGAGATTGGTTGGAGCACTCTAAATGGAAGTTATTTTAGAGGTAACAACCAAGTCGCTTGAAAAGGGGACGTTGCCCCCTGAGACCGAAGAGTCGGAAGAGGTGGCAATTTTTTCGAAAGAAAGGCGCAACTCTGGAAACCGGATGGTTTCGATATAAAGATATTGCCCACAATTCGAGCGGTAATAAGTAGCTCTTAACTCTCAGTCCATCAAATCGAAAAGCCCCCTGAGCGAAGCCTCAGGGGACACGATTAGGATAGCCTGCTAGCGCTAGGTTCAGCGATTAGGAAGCGCAATCTTGGGAGCGACCTCTTTAGCGATCAACTCTAGCGACTGAAACCAGGGCGCCGGATCATCATAGTAATCATGTGCTTCTACCTGTAGCGTCCCCCAACCACCTGTTGCTTCAAACAGCGCATTGATCTTCTCCTTCACGGTATCTGGCGAACCGACCAGGAAGACGTGATCCACCAAGAACTCAAGATCAGCATTAGCCGGATCGATACCTGCATCCTTGGCATACCCATCCATCATGCCGAATCGACGCCAGATGGGGATCAGGTAGTGCTGGAAGCAGTAGCCGATCGGTCCTTCCATCACCAAGCGCTTGGCTTCCTTGTCGGTTTCAGCACAAAACACAGTGTGGGATACCGCATGACGCGAACGCTCCGGGGTATGGCCCGCTTTAATGGCCGCTTCGGAATAGACTTCCCAGTGTTTCTTCAATGCATCAAGACCAGAAAAGATCGAAACCGGCTTGAAGTTGCGCTCACCGGCCAGACGCATGGACGGCGAGTTGTAGCTGAAACCGGTTACCGCGATCTCAGGTGCCTTTGCCCCCCAAGGGCTGAAATCCGCCAACTTATGCTGTTCATCACCCTCGGCACCTTCAAGCTCTTCCGGATACCCCGCATCCCAGTACTTACCTTTATAGAAGAATGGCTCACGCTTCCAGATCTTCTCCATGATAAACAGCGACTCTCGCACCATGTCGTTCAGGTCCTTGGTTTCGTCTCCACCGCTAGCCGTGTTGGACTGGCCGGCGTTGCGAATTCCGTGCATGTAGGAGGCCTGCGGATAGGCGCCAGCACCAATACCGAGGAAGTAACGGCCTTCCAGAATCTGTGACAACCAGCCGATCATGGTCGCTAGTTTTGCTGGATGCTGATGCGGCAGCAGGTGGGCCATAGGCCCGAACTTTATGTTCTTGGTTTGCAAGGCTGCAGCGGCGATTAAAAGTTCAGGGTTGGGGATGTTTTCCCAGATTTGCGAGGCGTGCTCGGAGATCATCATTGAATCGATACCGACGCTGTCCGCCTGCACGGCACTCTGGATACCCCAATCAAAGGTCTGCTTGGCTGTCCGGCCAGGACGCATGTAGGGATGAAAGATCAAACCAGTTTCCATTGCCATAATTGTTGTCTCCTCTAGATGGGGAATAGGCAAGGGAGGCATTAGCCTCTGTCTGCCGGCAGGTGCCAGCAGAGGCGACTATAACGGCGTTATAGAGACCAGTCAACCATCGCGTTGATGAATTTTTAATGCTTGTCACCCCAGCATTCGCTAAGCTGGACCCCTGGCGCTCCTAGATCGTGTCTGGTGCCAAATACCACACGAGCGGGAGCGACGAGGAAGAACCCTGACGATACCTTTTGTCCACCAGGATTAACCCAAATCGGCTCAGGGATTTTATTGAGTTTTATGCACAGGTTTATTAGATGAAATCGATGGTTTCTCCCAGCATTAAGGATCGCCCCAGCGACACTCTCGAAGTGAAGGAGCGCTTGCTGCAGGTAGCTCGGCACCTACTGAGTACAGAGGGACGCGAGGGGGCAAGCTCACGCGCAATCTGCGCCCTGGCAGGGGTCGGCGCACCAACGATCTATCATTACTTCGGCGATCTGACAGGGCTGCACCGGGCTGCCATTGATGAAACCTATGTGCAAGTAGCCGAAGCCTATCAACAGGGAGCGAATGAGCGCGGCCCCCAGCAAGGGTTGAGAAACGGCTGGGGCGCTTTTAATCACTTTGCTCATCAAGAGCCACTTATGTGCAGGATAGTTATCCAACAAATCCTAGCCGGCGAGCCTCCTGCTACCGTTGCGGAAACGCTGCGCACGGTAGAGAACGACCTATCGCGGCTAAATGAAGAAGGTGTCCTGAATTGCCCCGCTCATGAAGCCGTTCAATTATTATGGATAGGTACACTGGGAACAGCTTGCTTTACATCCATCAAAAAAAATGAAGAGCAAGAAAGTTACCCAGCATTACAAGAGAGGATGGTGGATATAGTCCTTAACGCGTTGTTTTCAAATAAAATCCAATAGATTTAGACGGACCTTTTGAGCATCTGGATAGTTTTACTTTTTATTTTACTGCGCGCACTTTCATCATGGATTAAGCGCTTACATGGCACGGCCAGTAACGCCAATTGTATTAAAACTGGTCGATACCGGGATCTTGCCGTCGCGAACGGCGTGGCGGCAGTGGCTCGAACTCACGCCTGAGCTTGGGCTTGCCCCGCACCATCCCGCTAACTTCAGCACGGCCTAAAGTCGCTGGGTGACTGGCGATACCGATTGCCGCCCATAAAAGCTCCATTAACTCAGCCTGACTGGAAAGCTTGCGCGTCAGGGCCAGTTGAACGAGAAGTGGGTGTTTCTCCGCGGAAATTCTCGACGGCCGTCCAGCCCTGGTCATCGGCTCGCCCTCGGGAAGGAACCAATGGATTACCTGATTTTGTCTACACCCTCTTAAGGAGTGGCTAGCACAGCATTCCGGTTTCAAGATGCGCTTCATGCCGACCAGCGCAGCCTGCTTGTCTTTTAGCATCTCCCGATTGCGCAGCGGCAACTAGCGGCTGCCCTTGACCACTAGTTGCGCCGGCTTGTCATGGCACAGGGCATTGGCCTGATCAACGCGGATCCGGTCGAGCACCTCGCGGCCATAGCGGGCGAAGACATAGAACAGGTCGCATACCACCTCCGCGCGTGGGCAATGCCATCTCACTTCCATATCGAAGGCGGTGTTCATGTCCATAGCCACTGACTCGAACTGTTGGCACCACTCGCCGAGCAGTTCGAAGAACAGCAAGATCGCCTTACGGCTGTTGCCGCGGAGAAGCGATGGCCCTTGTACAACGCAAATGCGAAGAAATGGCCCCATCGACTGCCTGCTTCGTCCCACATCCAGCACCGCCAACGATCGGAGTTCACGTCCCTTCGATACGCGCCACATATCAACACACGTGTTGACCAAGGAGGAAAGTCGATGCTAGGGTGCTCGACGAAGATTCCACACGCGGCCGTCGTCGCAAAACTCTTCAACGGAATGGTAAGCGAACCTGCCCGAGCAATTTGATCCAGCTCTCCGGCAGCACCTTAAAAGCTCGCTAAAGGCACTATTCCTGGAACCAACGCGTTAATTGGCGTTGGTCGGATTCGAATGCAGACAATTAAATAACAACAAGGGTTGCATCGCCTTGAATCACGAACAGGTTTCAATAGAAACACACGATGGCAAGTGTCAGGCGCACATCTTCAAGCCAGAGGGTCAGGGCCCCTGGCCCGCCGTGATCTTTTGCATGGATGGCTTTGGCATCCGTCCCACATTGTTCCAAATGGCTAGGCGGCTCGCACAAGGCGGCTATGTCGTATTACTACCTGACCTGTTTTATCGAGCTGGCCGCTATGGGCCATTGGCGCCTGCAGAGATTTTCAGAAGCCGCGATGTCATGGGCGCAATCGGCCACCTCCTCGCCTCAACGGACAATCACAAGGCGGCACGAGATGCGCAGGCATTCATAGACTACTTGGACACCCGCACCGATGTTGCTAGTCCCAATATCGGGACAACCGGATATTGCATGGGTGGTGGCATTTCTCTCTCCATTGCAGGCACATACCCGGATCGAATTTTGGCTGCAGCGAGCTTCCATGGAGGCAATCTTGCTACGGATGCTGAAACCAGCCCTCATTTACTGGCGCCATCAATCAAGGCGCGAGTCTATGTCGCCAGTGCCGATAGAGACGACTACTACTCACCACAAATGGCGAGGCGTCTGGAGAAAGCGCTGTTAGAGGCGGGCGTAGATCACCGATGTGAAACCTATGCAGGGGCCCTACACGGTTTCGCCGTACCTGACTTTCAAGAATTCAAGAAAGAAGCTGCCGAGCGCCATTGGCGCGAACTTTTTGGCTTGCTTGAAACGACACTTATTATTTAATAGCCACAATGTAATCATTTTTTAGTAGGCACAAGACGACCAACCTTAATTGCAACGGGCGCTCACATGCTGAAATCTAAAAGCCGCAGAGCTACAACTGAATGCCTTATGCATCTAATTGATGCGCTGGAAGGACACTCCACATCCAACGCACCAGAAGAGAATTTAACTACCCCTCCCCTAGTTAAGCGTGCTCACCGCGCATTGCGCGAACATGTGCAAGCGCAAGATCATAAGCAGCAACAACAGATTGCCCTCGCCAGCCAGATAATTTCGTTAACTCAGCAGCAAACCACTACCACGACCGAAAAATTTCATGTCGATCAGCGCATCGAACTAATTAGCCTAGCCAGCAACGAAGGACTTTGGGATCTTCCGGTGAAAAATGGAGACCCCGTGAATCCAAATAACTCCCTTTGGTGCTCAACACGGTTTCGCACATTACTTGGGCTGGATGACGAAAATGATCTATCCGTACAACTAGGAACTTGGATTCAGCGCATACATCCCGCAGATTTGAAACCTACAACGGATGCATTGAGCAAATATCTGAAAGATAGCCGAGACGACGTTACTTTTCGTACTGAATACCGACTACGTAATGCCACGGGCGATTATGTAAAAGTTGAGGTAAACGCAAGGGCCTGGCGTGACGCGAAAGGTGTACTGATACGCATGGCCGGCACTATACGTGACGTACAAGTACAGCGCGAACGTGATTGCGAACTGGAGCGGACGCTTGAGCGATTCGAGATTGCCAGGGAGATAATCAGCGACGGCCTCTGGGATATGGAGGTGAGAGGCGGCAACCCACTGAATCCTCACAATCCCCTATGGTGGTCGCAACAATTCCTTCAGATGCTTGGTTTCGAAGATCCAGATGAATTTCCCAATGTTCTCGAAAGCTGGGTTTCTCGCATCCATCCAGACGACAGACAAAATGTGTCCGATTTGTTTGGCGCACACATAAACGACAGCAGCGGTGGCACCCCGTTTGAGGCGACCTACCGGATAAAATTGAAAAGCGGCGAGTATCGCTGGTTCAGCTCCCGCTGCAAGACACTACGAAGCACTGACGGAAAGCCGCTCCGGATAGCGGGAGCGTTGGTAGACATGCACTCCCAGTACCAAGAGGAACAATTGCGTGAGGAGCGGGAACTGCAGGGTAAACTCATAGAACGAAACCTAAGTAAGCTTACCGAGATTGTTAGTGCTATCCAAGCCATCGCTAGCCGCACAAATCTACTCGCCCTCAATGCGGCAATTGAGGCCGCACGCGCTGGTGAGGCTGGACGAGGATTTGCAGTAGTTGCTGATGAAGTCCGAAAACTTGCGACACGAACAAGCGAGGCCACTCAACAGGCGGCCGAAATGCTTGCCACGCAAAATAACAATTAAAACCCCTCTTACGGGCAATACATTCCGAAACAGTAAAAATTTTACCACAAGGCGCCCCAAGCATCACAGCAACGCTAGCGACTTGCTTAGCGCCAAAATTGCGCACCCTATACAACAAATTATCTGAATAAATCATATGTCGCAAAACTATACGACGAAGGTGCACACCGTCGCTCCAACACCAAAAAAAACCAGCACTTGGCTGTGCAATCTCAAAACTCACTCATCACATCGACTGCGACCTTCAATCTAAGCGCATCACATGCTTAGGGATAGCATCGAGCCACCCAACCGGCATTTACAGACAGGGTATTTTTTAATGCACATCGCACAGGTTTTTTTGCTTATTTCATCCTAAATGCCTGCATCCCTATACTCGATTCAGCTAGCTCGTCGATGAATGACGTACCGGCCACGCAAAACAACAAGAGAACCAGCCATGAGCGACGTAGCTCTTAATAGTGCCCAGGGTAATCCAAAGCAATACCGCGGCGATGGCCTTTCCAGCATGGAGAGCACGACTATTGGATGGCACGAATTCCTTCTTTTCAGCACCGATGCCGCCCTATTCTTCAAAAAACTCCCCATTCCTTTGCAAGGTACCTTAGCTGCCTTCGCCGCCTATGCAGATGAGGTCATCGGTCATCTGATAGGCACGGTCTCCTCCATTCATGAGCAACGACTGCTGACTTGGGGGTGGAAATTTCCATATCTGCCCAAGATCACTCTGCGCCTTTTAGGCTTGCTTCTCCGAGCAAACTTCGTCACGTCTCCGGACCTTGGAAAGCTCAATCACAATAGCCTTCGTTCACAAGTGCTGCCGATTGCCGAACCTCATCGCTATATTGATAGCGACAACTTACCGGCCTACTCGGATTCACCGCTCCCCTTTTACCTAGTCCCTTCTCTACCAAGTACACGAAGTCAAACCTGGCTGTAAGAGTGATCAATCAACTTCTTTATAAACCACCCACAGGAACATATACATGGGCGCTTCAACTCCTAAAGTAAAGCTCTTAATCAACGGCGAATTTGTTGAATCGAAAACCACCCAGTGGCGTGACGTGGTCAACCCAGCCACCCAGGAAGTCCTGGCCAGCGTGCCCTTCGCCACCCAGGATGAGATGAATGCTGCCGTCGCCGCCGCCCAGGAAGCCTTCAAGACCTGGCGCAAGACCCCCATCGGTGCCCGCGCCCGCATCTTCCTCAAGTACCAGCAGCTGATCCGCGAAAACATGAAGGAGCTGGCCGCCTTGCTCACCGCCGAACAGGGCAAGACCCTGCCGGATGCTGAAGGCGACGTGTTCCGTGGCCTGGAAGTGGTGGAGCACGCGGCCAACATCGGCACCTTGCAGATGGGCGAGCTGGCCAACAACGTGGCCAATGGCGTGGACACCTACACCCTGCTGCAACCGATCGGCGTGTGCGCCGGCATCACCCCGTTCAACTTCCCAGCGATGATCCCGCTGTGGATGTTCCCCATGGCCATCGCCTGCGGCAACACCTTCGTCCTCAAGCCCTCCGAGCAGGACCCGCTGGTGACCATGCGCCTCGCCGAACTGGCCCTGGAAGCCGGCATTCCGAAAGGCGTGCTGAACGTGATCCACGGTGGCGTCGATGCGGTGAACCTGATCTGCGACCACCCGGACATCAAAGCCGTGTCCTTCGTCGGCTCCACCAAGGTGGGCACCCACGTCTACAACCGCGCCACCCTGAACGGCAAGCGCGCCCAATGCATGATGGGCGCCAAGAACCACGCCATCGTCCTGCCCGACGCCCACAAGCAGCAGACCCTGAACAACCTGCTAGGCGCTTCCTTCGGCGCCGCCGGCCAGCGCTGCATGGCCCTGCCGGTGGTGATCCTGGTGGGCGAGGCGCAGACCTGGCTGCCGGAGCTGGTGGAAAAGGCCAAGACCCTCAAGGTCAATGCCGGCGTCGAGCCGGGTACCGATATCGGCCCGGTGGTGTCCTGCGCGGCGCTGGACCGCATCAGCGGCCTGATCGCCACCGGCATCGAGGAAGGCGCCAAGCTGGTCCTGGACGGCCGCAACCCGAGTGTGCCCGGCTACCAGGAAGGCAACTTCGTCGGCCCGACCATCTTCTCCGGCGTAACCCCCTCGATGACCATCTACCGCGAAGAGATCTTCGGGCCGGTGCTCTGCGTGGTGAACGCCGCCACCCTGGACGAGGCCATCGCCTTCATCAATGCCAACCCGAACGGCAATGGTACCGCCCTGTTCACCCGTTCCGGCGCCGCCGCACGGCACTTCCAGGAAGAAATCGACGTTGGCCAGGTCGGTATCAACGTACCGATTCCGGTGCCGGTACCGCTGTTCTCCTTCAGCGGTTCGCGCGCTTCCAAGCTGGGCGACCTCGGTCCCTACGGCAAGCAGGTCGTGCTGTTCTACACCCAGACCAAGACCATCACCCAGCGCTGGTTCGACGAAAGCGATGTCGGCGGCGCAGTGAACACCACCATTACCCTCAAGTGAGGCTTCAGGGGCGGGCTATGAACCGCCCCTGATTCAGGAGACCTCTAGATGGCATTCGAATCTCTACTTGTTGAAGTCCATGGCCGCGTTGGCCTGATTACACTAAACCGACCCAAAGCGCTCAATGCGTTAAACGTCAATCTGATAGACGAAATCAACCGAGCATTAGACGGCCTGGATAGCGATCCCAACATCGGTTGCATGGTGATTACCGGTTCTTCCAAGGCCTTCGCGGCCGGCGCCGACATCAAGGAAATGGTCGACATGGCCTATCCGCAAGTTTTCCTTGATGACTTCTTCTCTGCAGCAGATCGCATTGCAGCCCGGCGCAAACCCCTGATCGCCGCTGTTGCTGGCTATGCGCTGGGCGGCGGCTGCGAGCTGGCGCTGATGTGCGACTTCATCTACGCAGCTGACAACGCTCGTTTTGCCCTGCCAGAGATCACCCTTGGTGTTTTACCCGGGATCGGCGGAACCCAACGCTTGGCTCGTGCCATTGGCAAGGCCAAGGCCATGGAGATGTGCCTAAGTGGTCGACAAATGGATGCCCAAGAGGCAGAGCGCGCTGGCTTGGTTGCACGCGTACTACCGGTTGAGCTCCTCCTCGAGGAAACGCTGAAAAGCGCTGCAGCCATAGCAGAGAAATCTATGCCGGCAGCCATGTTGATCAAGGAGTCGGTTAATCGCGCCTTCGAAGGCAGCTTGGCGGAAGGTATCCGGTTCGAGCGCCGAGTATTCCACTCCACTTTTGCCAACGCGGATCAAAGGGAAGGCATGAGTGCCTTCGTTGAAAAGCGTGCTCCCCGCTTTATTCACCGCTGAAATTTCTGGCCCGACCTCTGGAGGACGCCAACATGCATATCGGATTCCTTGGCCTCGGCAACATGGGCGGCCCCATGGCCCGCAACCTGCTCAAGGCCGGCCACAGCCTCACCGTGTTTGATCCCTCGCCGATCGCCACCGCCGCTCTCGTGGAGCTCGGCGCCCGCAGCGCCAACGGCCCGGCGGAGCTGGCCCGCGATGGCGTCGCCGCAATCATCACCATGCTGCCCACCGCGGCCCACGTGAAGGATGTCTACCTGGGCGCCAAGGGCCTGCTGGCCAACGTCAGCCAGGGGGTGCTGCTGATCGACAGCTCCACCATCGACCCGCTCAGCGCCCGCGAAGTGGCCAAGGCCGCTGCCGCCCAGGGCAATCCCATGCTCGACGCGCCGGTTTCCGGTGGCACTGGCGGCGCCGCAGCCGGCACCCTGACCTTCATGGTCGGCGGCACCGTCAGCGCCTTCGACCAGGCCCACCTGCTGCTCGCCGCCATGGGTAAGAACATCGTCCACTGCGGTGACACCGGCAACGGCCAGGTGGCCAAGATCGCCAACAACATGCTGCTGGGCATCTCCATGGTCGGCGTCGCCGAAGCCATGGCCCTGGGCGTCTCCCTCGGCATGGACGCTAAAGTGCTGGCCGGCATCATCAACACCTCCAGCGGCCGCTGCTGGAGCTCGGAGATCAACAACCCCTTCCCCGGCGTGCTGGAGAATGCACCGGCCTCCCGCGGCTACAGCGGCGGCTTCGGCACCGACCTGATGCTCAAGGACCTGGGCCTGGCCACCGAGGCTGCCCGCCACGCGAAGCAGCCGGTGGTGCTCGGCGCCGCGGCCCAGCAGCTCTACCAGACCTTCAGCCTGCAGGGGCATGGCGGCCTGGACTTCTCCGCGATCATCAACCTGTTCCGTCGGGAAGCCTGAGCATGAGCGAGCACGAGGCACCGGTCCTGGCCAGCGTGCGCAACCGCGTCGGCCACCTCACCCTCAACCGCCCGGACGGGCTGAACGCCCTGACCCTGCCCATGGTGCGCCTGCTTCATCGGCACCTCTGGGCCTGGGAACTGGACCCGGAAATAGCCGCAGTGGTGATCCGTGGTGCCGGCGAGAAGGCCTTCTGTGCCGGTGGCGACATCCGCATGCTCTACGAGAGCCATGCGGCCGGCGACAACCAGCACGAGCTGTTCCTCGAGGAGGAATACGCCCTGGACGAGTACCTGCACGGTTACGCCAAGCCGGTGCTGGCGCTGATGGACGGTTTCGTCCTCGGCGGCGGCATGGGCCTGGCCCAGTCCGCCTCGTTGCGGGTCATCACCGAGCGCACGCGGATGGGCATGCCGGAAGTCGGCATCGGCTTCTTCCCGGATGTAGGCGGCAGCTACTTCCTGCCGCGCCTGCCCGGTGAACTGGGCGTCTACCTGGGCGTCACCGGCCGCCAGGTGCGCGCCGCCGATGCCCTCTACACCGGACTGGCCGACTACTGTCTGCCGAGCGAGCGCATTGTCGAACTAGACCGGGCGCTGGATAACTTGCACTGGAGCTACGCGCCGCAGGAAAACCTCCACCAGCTGCTGGCCGGCCTAGCCACCGAGCGCATTCCCGGATCGGAGCTGAAGGCCTATCGCCAAGTTATCGACGAAATTTTTTCACTTCCCAATCTCAAGGAGATCCGCACGGCGCTGCAGTCCGACACCCGGCCCGGTGTACAAGATTGGGCAGAGGAAACGCTTCGCCTGCTCAACAAAAATTCCCCCCTCGCCATGGCTGTGACCCTCAAGCTACTGCGCTGCGGTCGATGCCTTAGTCTGGCTGACTGTTTCGATCTTGAGCTGCATCTTGACCGCCAGTGGTTCGACAAGGGCGACCTGATAGAGGGTATTCGCGCCCTGATCATCGACAAGGACAAAAACCCACGCTGGAACCCACCGAACCTTGAGGAGTTACAGGATGAACGGGTGAAAGCCTTTTTTGCAGGCTTCCATACCCGTCGAACCCCTGCAATAGCTGCTAAACGGCCAGAAACTTAATAGCGCCAGGCACGACCGATCCGCTGGAGACCTTTAATGCACGATATCGAACTCACCGAAGAACAACGCATGATCCGCGACATGGCGCGGGACTTCGCCCGCGCCGAAGTCGCGCCTCAGGCGCAGGCCTGGGAAAAGGCCGGCTGGATCGACGACGACCTGGTGCGGCAGATGGGCGAACTGGGCCTGCTCGGCATGGTGGTGCCCGAGACCTGGGGCGGCACCTACATCGACTATGTGGCCTATGCCCTGGCGGTGGAGGAAATCTCCGCCGGCGACGGTGCTCTCGGCGCCCTGATGAGTATCCACAACTCCGTGGGCTGCGGGCCCATCCTCAACTACGGAAGCCAGACGCAGAAGGACTTGTGGCTGCCGCAGCTGGCCAGCGGAACCGCCATCGGTTGCTTCTGCCTCACCGAACCCCAGGCGGGTTCGGAAGCGCACAACCTGCGCACCCGCGCCGAGCTCAAGGACGGCCAGTGGGTGCTGAACGGCGCCAAACAGTTTGTCAGCAATGGCAAGCGTGCCAAGCTCGCCATCGTCTTCGCCGTGACCGATCCGGAGCTGGGCAAGAAGGGCCTCTCCGCCTTCCTGGTCCCCACCGACACCCCCGGCTTCGTGGTGGACCGTAGCGAGCACAAGATGGGGATCAAGGCCTCCGATACCTGCGCCGTCACCCTGAGCGATTGTCGCATCCCCGAAGAGAACCTGCTGGGCCTGCGCGGCAAAGGCCTGGCCATCGCCCTGTCCAACCTCGAAGGCGGGCGCATCGGCATCGCCGCCCAGGCCCTCGGCATCGCCCGTGCGGCCTTCGAGGCGGCGCTGGGCTACGCGCGGGAGCGGGTTCAGTTCGGCAAGCCGATCATCGAGCACCAGAGCATCGGCAACCTGTTGGCGGACATGCACACCCGCCTCAACGCCGCGCGGCTGATGATTCTCCACGCCGCCCGCCTGAAGAGCGCCGGCCTGCCCTGCCTCTCGGAGGCGTCCCAGGCCAAGCTGTTCGCCTCGGAAATCGCCGAGCAGGTGTGCTCCAGCGCTATCCAGATCCACGGCGGCTACGGCTACCTGGAGGACTACCCGGTGGAGAAGTACTACCGCGATGCGCGCATCACCCAGATCTACGAAGGCTCCAGTGAAGTGCAGCGGCTGCTGATCGCTCGGGAAATGGCTAATTACACTTTATAGAACCTCTTGTGGGCGCCTCAGCGGTGCCCACAAGCGCCCCAACTATGCACCCACGATTATGACAAATATCCAAGAGTCGCTAGAAGCAGTACCTCTGGCGGCGAATAACAACGTTAGCTGTAGCCACATCGATGAAGATCTAATGTCCATGTCCATTACTTTGTTTGACGAGCTGCAGCCATCCACTCTCAGCCAAACTATAAGTACTACTGGCTCCCCAAAACGCTATCACCAAACACGTGAGAAAGCTCTGGAGTTATTCGCTAAGCGTGGCTATAGCCGAGTTAGCATGCGCGATTTGGCAGAGTTCATGGGCATTCGTGCCGGCTCTCTCTACAACCACATCGAAAGCAAAGAAGCCTTGCTGTTCGAGCTAATCGAGGAACTATATGAGCAGTTGCTAGATGGCGCGCTGGAATTGACCCACCGGGACGTCTCCCCCACAGCACGACTGCTTCTCCTCACTGAAACCCATCTCCAACTACACAACGGTATGGGCGCACACTTCCGTCTGGCGGAGTACGACGTACACTACCTCAATAACGATCACCAGGAGCGGATCCTAAAGTTGCGCCAACTCTATGAGGCAGTGCTAATAGAAACCGTGGAGCAACTAACTGGAGAGCCAGCATGCATGCTCCGACGTGCCGGCCTAGCTAGCATCGTTTCACAGCTTAACCAGTTACCGGCTTGGTTCGGAGAGGCACCAACTGGCAATACGGCAAAGTTTGAGATGCTACGCGAAATGATTATTGGATCCATACGAGGCGTGCTCCAGGCCACCCAGCGTATAGCTAACTCGGTAGCTCAAACCGGTGGCAGATAGCTCATCGATGTTGACTCGCCCATCAGTAGCGGCTGGTTAAGCTCGACGCAGCCCCGCAGATATTCGGCTACCTGAGTAATACGGCGGAGTTTACGTAGATCCTCGCTATAATAGATCCAGAACTGCCGCACTACCTCGATCTCACCCGGAAGAACTTCGCACAGACCCTGATTCTGTCCTGCTAGAAAGCAGGGAAGAATTGCAAGCGCTCTTCCCTCCAGCGCTGCATGGTAATGAGCAATCACACTAGTACTACGCAGTTGGCGTACCGCTCCGGGTACAAGGTCATTCAAGTAGAGAAGCTTGGGGCTGAAGGCTAAGTCTTCAACGTAGGAGATGAACGTGTGCCCGGCCAAGCTTTCGAGGCTGAGAATCGGCGCATGATTGGCCAAGTACCCAGGAGTGGCATACAAGCGAAGACGGTAGTCGCAAAGCTTAGAACAGACATACGGCCCCCGTTGCGGACGCTCCAGCGTGATAGCGATATCAGCCTCGCGCCTAGACAAGCTCACGAAGTGTGGCACCGGGAGAATATCCAATGAGATGTGTGGATGGCGGTCCTGGAATCGACTCATATGTTGAGTAATGAAACTGGAGCCGAATCCCTCAGTGCAACCGATACGCACATGCCCAGACAGTTCCAAGCCAGCGCCTGAAACTTGCTCGCAGGCTGCCTGTAGGGTGCTTTCAAGAGTCTCGGCGTAACTCAGCATGCGCTGCCCTTCGAGCGTGAGCACAAAACCCGCAGACCTAGATTTCTCGAATAGCAGTGCACCCAGGTTCTGCTCCAGAACACGGATTCGACGCGAGACTGTGGTGTAGTCAACGCCCAGCCTTCGAGAAGCAGCACTGGCGGTACCGGTGCGCGCCACTTCTAAGAAAAAGCGCAGGTCATCCCAATTTAGACGCTCAAGGCTGGCGCGATTTGGCATATTTTCCTCCAGTTCGCACGATCGGGGCTTAGCTAGCACGACCGACAGCAGTCGCGCCTCCCTTATCAACACTTATGTTGACTAGAGAGAACCTTTACACCATATAGACCAAAAAATCAAGTCCGACCGAACGGCGGCAGCCGCAGCGGGAACCTACACGCGAGTTCAAACAGATTGAGATGTTCTGAGGGCGTTGAACAGCATCACTAGCTGCGCCGTATTCTTGGCAAGGCCAGGGACTCGCCCCCTCACACATTACCGAACTAGGGCTCGACCATCCGAACGCTTGACCGCCCCGTATAAGGTTCACGGGGCCACTATCAGACCACCGTCAAGGGGAATAACCGTCCCAGTAAGATAGGCGCTTGCACGGGAGATTAAATAGATGGCAGTGCCGCCAATATCAGTTGCACTGCCAAACCGATGAGCAGGTATACCATCCAACACTGCGCGCTCAACTTCAGCATCAGCGATGACCCCGGCGGTCAGGTCGCTTGGAAAAAAACCCGGGGCAATGGCGTTAACGTTGATGTTCCGCGAACGTAAATCTGATGCCAGCGTACGGCTAAGCTGATGAATGGCAGCCTTGCTGCAACCATAGGCATAGGCGCCCCCGAAACTTTTTCCGAGAATGCCACCCACTGAACCGATATTGATTATGCGCGCCGGATCGTCAGCTGTGCCGGCCTTCTCCAGCAGGGGACACAGTGCCTGGATCAGGAGAAACGGCGATTGCAGGTTGAGGCTCATCACCGCAGACCAGTTTTTCTCTGTGACAGAGCCCAGTGGCGGCGCATGAAATACACCGGCATTGTTAACCAGCGCGTCCAGCAGGGAGCAGCGGGCCTGCACGGTGCGAAACAAATCGGCCAGATGATCATCGCGCACAAGGTCACACTCAATGAATTCGAACCCCCCGTACTCTGCCAGTTCATTGTTCAGACTGTCTGCCGCAGCACGGTCGCGCCCAGCGACCATCACCCGGCAGCCTGCCGCTACCAGACAGCGGGTAATCATTGCACCGATGCCCTTGGCCCCACCTGTAACCAATACTGTTTTTCCGGCGACGGAAAACAATCCAGATATGTCATTCCAAGACATAAATCTGAGCTCCTTGTCAGTTGAGTACTACAAGATGTGAAATGGCTGCCAAACAGCAGCCATTTGCGGCCGGATCAATACAGCAAAAACAACGCAACTTGATCCTTAGTGCGACCTGCTTTGATTAGAACTGGCAAAGCTAGGCGGAGGAGACCACCACCTAGCCTTTCGTTCTTACGATGTTTTGACGCGGGGTATCACTTCTTGCGCCAGTCGCTGCAGCGACTCGAAATAGGGTTCCGGGTTGTCGATATTGTCATGCGAGTTGACGATGACCTGACCGCAACCCCCAGTGCGCTCGATCATTGCCTCGATCTTTCGCGTCACGGTTTCCGGCGAACCACAGAGCCAGACATGGTCGGCAAGGAAGTCCATATCTATCTGACTGGGATCAATATCCACACCAGCATCCGCGATGATGCCTGGGAACAGATTGAACTTCTTGTAGATCGGGAACAGATAGTGCTCCCAAGTCTTGGCCATGCCACTGGCCTTGGCGCGCCGGCGGGCCTCGGCATCGGAGTCGGCAATGAAGATCTCCCGCGTCACACGGAAGCGCGACGTTTCCGGAGTAAAGCCCTTGGACTGCATAGCTGTGGCCCAAGTGTCGTAATGAGAACGCATAACCTCATGACCACCGAAGAAGGAGATCGGGCTGTAGTTGCGCTCACCGGCCCACTTCAGCGACGAGGAGTTTTTGGTCAGACCGGTAACGGCAATTTCCAGTGCCTCGCGGCCACCCCAGGGGCTGTTGTCCGCGATCTCCACATCATATTCGGGCATGGTATCCGGCCCAGGGAAGCCGGCCTGGAAGAACTTGCCCTTCTCCATGAAAGGTTTGCGCGCCCAGACCTTCTCCATAAGATCCAGCGCCTCAAACATCTGCTCTTGCAGCGGGCCAATGCCTTCGAAACCGTGCAGGATGGCATCGGTGTGATGTCCACCGGGCGCCACACCAAGGAAATAGCGACCTTCAAGAATCTGTGACAGCCAACCAACCTGAATCGCCAGACTAGCCGGGTTGTGATAGGGCAGCAGGTGCGCCATCGGCGCAAAACGGATGTTTTTGGTGATCGGCGCTGCGGCACCGATGATGATCTCCGGACAGGGAATGTTTTCCCAAGCCAGAGTCGCATGCTCACCGATCATGAAATCGGCAAAACCCGCCTCATCACAGACTTGTGCCAGCTTGAGAGACCAATCGAACATCTCCCGCGCAGTGCGGTGAGGAAGATTATAGGGAGTATGGAAAAATCCGCATTGCATAGTCATTACCTCTTGTTATTGTTTAGCCTGTCAGACTGGCTTGCCAGGCAAACCAGCCATGCAATCACTTAAACCAACGTGCCTTCGGCATCCTTGGTCGCGAAGCGAGGAGCCACCAGGCTGGCAAACTTTTCCAGTTCCTCGTTGTTCTGCTCCGGGTCCAGGTGACCCTGACCGAACATCAGGAACAGCTCGTTGAAGCCCAGGCGGTCATGGGCGCGGCCGATCTGATCGGCGATCTCGTCAGCCGAGCCGATCAGCACGTTCGGCATTTTCTGGCCGAACGGGATGAACCACTTGTCCCAGAACCACTTGTGCTCGGCCATCAACTGCTTGGCCTTGTCCTTGTCATCGGTCAGCATCAGGAAACCACCCCAGGCAGCAACATCCTCACGGGCAACCTCCCGCTCGTGCTGGCGTGCGGTATCGGCATAGCGGGTCCACAGGGCATCACAGAAGTCCAGGTCGGAAGCCAGCACGATTGGCTTGCCGCCTTCCCGGGCCCACATGTCGACGGTGCGCATGCTGCCGGCAAAGCCGCCGTAAATTTTCGGGTGGGGACTCTGGTAGCACTTCGGCGCAATGCCGATCTGGCGCACGATGCCATCTGCATCCATGCCCTTGCCCATGCTGGCATAGGCCGGGTGACCGGCAGAGCCGCCATTTGGCGGAAACTCCCAGTGTTTGCCCTTGTGGCTGAACACGTCGTTGGCCCAGGCCTTCTTGATGACCTGCAGCGATTCCTCGAAGACTTCGCGGTTCAGCGCATCTTGCTCGTCGCGGGCCTTGGCGTTGTCCGGCGTAGTGGCGCTGACACCCGGACGCGCAGCATAGGAGTCGACCCAGCGCGCATGGTAGCCACGGGTGAAACCAACCATCAGGCGCCCTTGGAGCATGTGGTCAAGGGTGGCGATTTCTTCAGCGATACGCACCGGGTTATGGGTCGGCAGGGTGTACCCCATGATGCCGGCCTTCATCCGCTTGGAATGCAGGCCCACATAGAGACTGAACATGCCGGGATGGTTGTTGATCTCAAAACCTTCGATCTGCAGGTGATGCTCAGGCTGGCAATAGCCTGCATAACCAAGCTCATCCGCCAGACGAACGTAATCACGCACTTCGGATAGAAAGCGCTGATACAACTCAGGACGCTGCCCAGCCATACCCGCTTCCAGCTCATAACGACGACCGATCACACCTGTTTGCATCAAATGAAACTTCATTGCG
>NZ_SSOK01000030.1:0-21283 GCF_029871195.1 Pseudomonas sp. BN415 | reverse complement strand
CGCAATGAAGTTTCATTTGATGCAAACAGGTGTGATCGGTCGTCGTTATGAGCTGGAAGCGGGTATGGCTGGGCAGCGTCCTGAGTTGTATCAGCGCTTTCTATCCGAAGTGCGTGATTACGTTCGTCTGGCGGATGAGCTTGGTTATGCAGGCTATTGCCAGCCTGAGCATCACCTGCAGATCGAAGGTTTTGAGATCAACAACCATCCCGGCATGTTCAGTCTCTATGTGGGCCTGCATTCCAAGCGGATGAAGGCCGGCATCATGGGGTACACCCTGCCGACCCATAACCCGGTGCGTATCGCTGAAGAAATCGCCACCCTTGACCACATGCTCCAAGGGCGCCTGATGGTTGGTTTCACCCGTGGCTACCATGCGCGCTGGGTCGACTCCTATGCTGCGCGTCCGGGTGTCAGCGCCACTACGCCGGACAACGCCAAGGCCCGCGACGAGCAAGATGCGCTGAACCGCGAAGTCTTCGAGGAATCGCTGCAGGTCATCAAGAAGGCCTGGGCCAACGACGTGTTCAGCCACAAGGGCAAACACTGGGAGTTTCCGCCAAATGGCGGCTCTGCCGGTCACCCGGCCTATGCCAGCATGGGCAAGGGCATGGATGCAGATGGCATCGTGCGCCAGATCGGCATTGCGCCGAAGTGCTACCAGAGTCCCCACCCGAAAATTTACGGCGGCTTTGCCGGCAGCATGCGCACCGTCGACATGTGGGCCCGGGAAGGCGGCAAGCCAATCGTGCTGGCTTCCGACCTGGACTTCTGTGATGCCCTGTGGACCCGCTATGCCGATACCGCACGCCAGCACGAGCGGGAGGTTGCCCGTGAGGATGTTGCTGCCTGGGGTGGTTTCCTGATGCTGACCGATGACAAGGACAAGGCCAAGCAGTTGATGGCCGAGCACAAGTGGTTCTGGGACAAGTGGTTCATCCCGTTCGGCCAGAAAATGCCGAACGTGCTGATCGGCTCGGCTGACGAGATCGCCGATCAGATCGGCCGCGCCCATGACCGCCTGGGCTTCAACGAGCTGTTCCTGATGTTCGGTCAGGGTCACCTGGACCCGGAGCAGAACAACGAGGAACTGGAAAAGTTTGCCAGCCTGGTGGCTCCTCGCTTCGCGACCAAGGATGCCGAAGGCACGCTGGTTTAACACTGGCCAGTGCACAGTTGAAGCGGGTCGGAACTAGTCCTACCTGCTTCGATTGTGACGACCTGATCAGCCCGAGATGCCGTGAAGGTATTAAGGGTGAACGCAACGCGAATTTATCTGGAGTTGCATCATGAGTGACGTCACCACAGAGAACGTACGAGACGCGATCGATCCGCAATGGTTCAGAACCGTTCTGGGCCAATATCCCACCGGCGTATGTGCCATTACTGCGATGGATCAGGACGGTAGGGTGTCGGGTATGGCAGTTGGGTCGTTCACCTCGGTATCGCTTAATCCTCCTTTGGTGGCGTTTCTGCCCGATCGCAGTTCCACCAGTTGGCCGAAGATTGAGTGTGCCGGTAAGTTCTGCGTCAATGTGCTAAGTAATCAGCAACTGGGTGTCTGTAAGCGCTTTGCTTCCAAAGCGGAAGATAAATTTGCCGGGCTGGAATACGAGCTATCAAACAATGGCTCCCCAGTGCTTGCGGGCGTGGTGGCCTGGATCGATTGTGACTTACATTCCGTTCAGGAAGCAGGTGATCACTATATCGTCATTGGTGCAGTTCGTGAGTTGCAAATCGAGTCCCAAGATTCTGCTCTGCTTTTCTACCGTGGCGGATATGGTGGTTTTGCATCTCTGTAAATTGAAACTAGCAAGTTGCTGCATGTCGGTTATGCGCAAGGCTCGGCCGAACCTTGGCAAGATTGCGCGAAACTCGTTTGCGCCGCGTAATCTAGGTGCGAGTAATGTTTACCGGAATTATTGAAGCGGTTGGTTTGATAGGCTTGATCGAGCCATGCAATGGTGATCTGAGGGTCTTCGTTCAGACTGGGACGATGGATTTGAGTGGTATGGCGCTAGGGGAAAGTGTCGCGGTCAACGGTATCTGTCTGACAGTCGTCAGTTTGCTGCAGGATGGTTTCTGGGCTGATGTCAGCCAGGAAACGCTTAGCCGCAGCAGTCTGGCGGGGCTGCGACACGGCGATCGTGTCAATCTGGAAAAAGCGCTTAGGGCGGACTCGCGGTTGGGCGGTCATTTGGTCAGTGGACATGTCGACGGGCTCGGCAAGGTGGTTTCGCTGTCACGTGACGCGCGCTCATGGCTGATTCGCATCCAGGCGCCTGCAGCGCTCACCCACTATATAGCGGAAAAAGGCTCGATTACCGTAGATGGTGTCAGTTTGACGGTCAACGCGGTGGCAGGCGACTGCTTTGATCTGAATATAGTGCCGCACACCATGCAAATGACTATCATGTCCAGCTACCAAATCGGCCAGCAGGTCAACCTCGAAGTTGACCTGCTTGCACGGTATCTAGAACGCCTTCTGGCCGGTCGTCAGCATGAAAGACCGGGCGGAGAGGGTGGGCCCCCCTTGGAACTTTGCAAGTGTTTGTAAATGCGGGCTGAATCAGGCAACTCATGATGCGCCGGCAGTGTGAAATTCTGCCCAGCAATTGATCAACGTTGTTGTTGACTTTTGTCGATCGCGGTACCATCTTTTGGTATTTAAACGGTGCCGAGCACATAATTAACAGCGTGCAGAAGGCTGCCAGAGTAACAACTGCCTTCTGTCCGTAGTGGAGGACGCTCAATGACAAAAACAACAGAATGGTTTGAGGTTTCCCCAATAGGCGACCTCATCGTACGAGGGGCGCATTTGCAGCCAGCACGGGATGCGGTCGTTTTCCCTGAGGAAAGGCGCACCTACCGGCAGTTGTGTGACAACGCCATACAGGTGGCCCGAGGTCTTATAGCTCTCGGAGTTCGTCCTGGTCAGCATGTTGGGCTGATGTCCGCCAACAGCCCTGAATTCATTGAAGGTTTTCTCGGCGCGGTGATGCTCGGTTGTGTAGCGGTGCCGATCAATGCCCGGCACAAGGCCAGCGAGATTGGCTACATCATCGAAAACGCCAACCTTGTCGCTTTGCTGACTACTGCCGACGACAGCGAGTACACCAATTTCACCGCGCTGTTCTGCGATGCATTGCCCTCATTATCTAAGGCTGAGAACCCGGCAGCCCTGGTCCTGCCAGAAGTACCCTGCCTGCGTAGTACCGTGTTGCTCAAGGGCGAGTGCCGTAAGGGGTTTGTCGGGCGTTCGGAATTCGATCGTTTGGCACAGAGCATCAATGCGAACCAAGTGCATGAGGCTCGCTTGCGCGTGCGTATTCGCGATCTGGCACTGTTGGTCTACACCTCTGGCACAACGGCCAACCCCAAGGGCTGCATGCTGACCCATGAAGCCATTGTACGCGGCTCGGTGCAGCGTGCCCGTTCACGGTTTGCCACAGACGAACACCATGTTGCCTGGAACCCAGGTCCGCTGTTCCACATTGCAGCGATCGCTCCCTTCCTCGGCGTGATTGGAACCCTTGGCACGTACCTAACCGATACCTTTTTTGAGCCCGGGCGAGCCATTGCCTTGATGGAAAGGGAAGGGGTGAGCATGGCTTGGCCTTGGTTCCCCGCCATCGTACAGGGCCTGCTCGATCACCCTGATTTTGATGCCGGCAAACTGAGGTCGCTGCGCAAGATTATGCTGATCGGCCCTCCTGCTCTGGTCAAAACGGTTCAGAAGACCTTTCCGGACGCTGAGCTTTTCCAAGCCTGCGGCATGACCGAGACTGCCGGTATCTTTGCTCTGACCGACGCCGACGAAACGGCAGAACAGCGCGCCAACACTCAGGGGCGTCCTGCGGTTGGAATGGAGGTACGCGTTGCCAGTCTTGATGGAAAAGGCGATGCCGCACCTGGCGAAGTAGGTGAAATTCTGGTGCGCGGCTTCTGCGTAATGGAAGGCTACTATCGCGACCCAGTGAAGACCGCTGACACCTTGGACAAAGATAGGTGGTTGCATACCGGCGACCTCTATTTGCGCACCGAGGACGGCAGCCTGGTATTCAACGGTCGCCTCAAGGATATGCTCAAGGTCGGCGGTGAAAACGTCGCAGCTATCGAGATCGAATCTTACCTCTGTGAGCATCCCTGCGTGGCCATTGCGGAAGTGGTTGGCAAGCCTGATCCGCGCCTGGACGAAGTGCCGGTGGCCTTCGTCGAGCTTAAGCCGGGCAAGACTGTCGAAGCTGAAGAGCTGATCGCCTTCTGTAAAGGAAATATCGCTAACTACAAGATCCCTCGGGCTGTGCATTTTGTTGAGCCGGGTAACTGGCCTATGTCAGCAACTAAGGTTAACAAGCGTGCGCTGCGCAGCATGCTGACCGACTAGGCCGCAGCGTAGCGACGGACGCTGTTGCAACCCGGTCATAGCAGAACCGAACGGAGTATCCGGATATGGAGCAGAGTAGCGAATGTTGACACTCGAAGAGATCGGTACCTATGTAGAGGACTTTCTCGAGTCCCAGGTGGACGGCGAGCCACTATCCGATCGGGACGCCGCGCTAATTGGCCTTGCGGTCCGAATCTCGCCTTCGGCCCTGGATATGCAGGGGACGCAAGACTATGTGCGGCGGGCATTGGATGCCGGTGCGAGCGCGGCACAGGTGCATGAAGTACTGGTGCTGGTCTCTGGCCTAGGAGTGCACACCCTTATGGTGGGCTCGTCTACTGTGGCCGCGGTTCTGCGTGAGCGGGGCGACCTGTCCATCAGCGCGCCGCTGGATAGCCTGCGCCAGCAGCTTTGGGATCAGTATGTTGGTGATGATCCGTTCTGGGGCAGCATGGAGCAGCAGGTACCCGGTTTTCTGGACGCGCTGCTCCGTCAGTCGCCCGAGGCCTTTGAGGCATTCTTCAAATACTGCGCTGTGCCCTGGAAAACCGCGGCACTGCGTGCGTACCTCAAGGAGCTGATTTCCTTGGCGGTGGATGCCGCACCATCTCATCGCTTCATGCCGGGGCTGCGCCTGCATCTGGCCAATGCAGTGCAGTTGGGCGTTGGGCGCAAAGCTATTCTGCAAGCTCTGGCGATTGCCGCGGATGCCCCGCTGCACCGAGGGATCGCATAAGTCTCTGTTAGGAACGGCGGAAGAGGGTCGCAGGTGCGCAGCGATAATAAAGCCCAGATACTGACTTCTGACGCTGGTTTCTGGTAGTAGATCGAAGCACAGGGAAGTGATCGCCGGACCTGAACCGCCATCTGTCAGTTCCCTACGCGGAAGAGGGCGAGGTCATGTCATTTGCGCCGTCAACGCCCGTTCCACGCACATTTGCGCCGTTCTGGGAGGGGATATTCAGCCTGCCGCGTACCATGTACCTCTTTAGGGCGATGCGGTGCAATGCTTGTTGGGGATCGAGCTGGGCAGAGCATGCCTGATTGCCTTTTGATGAGCTGGTGCACAGGCCCATGAATTGATGAGCCTTATCAGGATTACCGAACAGGGTGTTATTCGGCGAGATTGCTTTCAATTTCGATGAGCTTTACTGGTCAGCAGCAGCCATTGGGAGCTGACTGCCATAACCACTGTGGAGTGCAAGCACGGCCGGAGTTATTCCCTGTTTGCCCGCGTCACACTGGAATCGTGGATCCCACGCCATTCGGACACTCAGCCCGCGCTGATCCGGACATCTGTTCCATGACCATTCTGACAGGCAGTCTGTGCGCAGCGACGCAGGGTTGGCATTGTTTGTCGGAGCTGCCCGGCGGCGTCAATTTCCGCGACTGCTTGCGCATCGACTCGCCCTTGAGCCGGATAAGCTAAACGCTCCAGGGGACATCTTTGCTTCGAAAAAGCGACCAATGGTGGTGTAAATCCTGTGTGACTACCTGCCGGAGAAGTGTCCGTATGGTCGCAGAATCGGTGTTCGGATGCGCGTGGAAGGGGGAAGAGTCAGCGCGGAATCCACAAAAGCACGCCGTAGGTACTATACGCAAGGCAAGATTTGCTGATCCGGTCGCCATGAAGGTCATCGCCGCTGAAGGATGACCCCGCCCCGATTCGCAGAGATGGCTGGACCGTCAACGCGCTAAGGCTGGGGGCGTGGGCCGGTCAATAAAGGCCCGATGTCTTCGACATTGCATTCGCCGAATAGCGAGGTGACTGTGTTGCTGAGTTCTGCCCGCACAGTACCTCACCTCACCTCACCTCACTGCCCGCTACTGAGTGCCTCGGTAGCTGTTATCGAGGCGCCGCCTGAGCCGCGAGAGCGCTGAGTGCGCTCGCGTCACCACGTGTCGATGAAGGGGCGCCTCTTGCCCTGCCTTGGCCCCACCGTCTTTAACGACTGCAGGCAGCGTACTAGCCACTGGCGTGATGTGGCCGGATCGATGACGGCATCAAACTCAAGCGATGCGGCAACACTGCTGGCCTTACCGCGTTGGTAATAGTCGTTGACCAATTTGTCGAACAGCAGCTTCCGCTCTTGTTGGTCGGCAATGGCTTCCAGTTCGTCGCGATAGGCAAGTCTAACAGCGCCTTCAAAACCCATGCCGCCAAACTCGCCGGTCGGCCAGGAAGCAATGAAGAGCGGTGCGTGGAAGGATCCGCCGGTCATCGCCATGGCGCCCAGGCCATAGCCCTTGCGTAGTATCAAGCTGAACATTGGTGTGGCCATATTCGCGGCCACCGCGAATATTCGACCGGAATGGCGCACAAGCGCAGTTTTCTCGTTCTCCGGACCGACCATAAAACCGGGGGTATCGCACAGGCTGAGCACCGGCAAATCAAAAGCATCACAGAGCTGTAAGAAGCGCGAGGCTTTGTCTGCGGCGTCGGTATCGATGGCCCCACCGAGGATGCGCGGATTGTTGGCTATCACCCCGAGCGAACGCCCTTCAATGCGTATTAGCGCGGTGATCATATTGGCGGCAAACTGCTCGCGCAGCTGTATGGCCGAGCCGCTATCCGATAGCGTCTCGATTACTGACCACATGTCATAGGAGCGAAGGCGATTGTCCGGCACACTGTGGCGTAGCGCGCGCTGGTCAGCCGATTCCCAGTGCTCCAGCGAACCCTGAAAATAGCCCAGTAGCTTTTTGGCCAGCGCGGTGGCTTGCGCCTCGTCATCAACCACACAATCGATCACCCCATTCTTAGCCTGCAGATTTACCGGGCCAATATCCTCCGGTGCATGCACACCTAGTCCTGCGCCCTCGATCATCGCTGGGCCAGCCATGCCGACATTGGCGTCCTGGGTGGCAATGAGGATGTCGCTGCCACCAGCCAACACGGCATTGCCGGCAAAGCAGCGGCCGCTGACGATGCTGATGCGCGGGGCCAGACCACTGAGCTGGGCAAACTGCAGGAAGCTGGGCATGTTCAGCCCGGTTGCCCGAGTAGCATCGTCGCTGTCCCCTGGCCGGCCGCCTCCCCCTTCGGCATAGATGATCAGGGGAATTTCCAGCTCGTTGGCGATACCGAGCATGCGCGACAACTTCTTGTGGCTCATGATGCCCTGTGTGCCGGCCAGCACGGTGTAGTCGTAGGCCAGCACCATGCACCGGGCTTGTTGGGGCTGGAACTGATTGCCATTGACGCTGGCAACCCCTGCAATCAGACCGTCCGCTGGTGTCGAGATGGCCAGTTCCTGTTCGGAAAAACGGCTGCGCTGGGCTGCAAATGTAAGGGCCCCATATTCAATGAAACTGTCTGCATCACACAGGTCTGCTATGTTTTCGCGAGCAGTGCGCTTGCCTTTTGCATGCCGGCGCGCCACTGCCTGCGGACGCGACGCATCTTGGCCGAGGGCGTGGCGTGATAGGACCTCGGAGAGGTCCGCTCTGGCCGTGTCCAGGTCAACCGCGTGTAGCGATCTGCTATCGACCGAATCGACATCGGCCTCTTGAAGATAGAGCAGGGCTTGGTTTGCGGTAACGGCCGAATGCATGTCCACACTGACACGACGGATAATCCCGCTAGCTGGCGCGCTGATCACATGCTGCATCTTCATGGATTCGATCATCGCCAGCGCCTGCCCCTTGTGCACCGGCTGATCCTCGGCGACATGCAGTTCAATCAGCAGGCCGCTCATGGGGGCGGTAATCATTCTCAGACCATCCAGAAAATGCTCATCTGGATGTGCTGTGGGAGCAGGACCGGATGACTCGGTAAAGAACTGTTGTGGGTGCTTCTGGCTCGGACTGCGAATTAGCTGCCCCAGGTGCTCATCAATAAAGCGGGTATACACCTGGCTCTCGACCACCGCAGGGTGGCAAAGCAGGTTCTTGAGGAACTCGATATTGGTTTCGACACCTTGTATGCGCGTTTGACAAAGGGTGCGATAGACGCGCTGAGCGAGCTCGCTGAAGCTTCCGGAAGGGCTGTGCACAATCAGTTTAGCTAGCAGCGAATCGTAGCGGGGATTGATGCTGTACCCGGCGTAACCAAAACTGTCGACCCGAATGCCTGGGCCGCCCGGCGGCTCGAAGATGCTGAGCGTGCCGCCACTCGGCAGTACACTGCCGTCAGGCTGCATGCTTTCCATATTGATGCGTAGTTGCATGGCAAAACCCTGCGCAGGAGGAATGTCCGCCTGTTGCAGATGCAGGCTGCGTAATGTCTCGCCGCCGGCTAGGCGCAATTGCGCCTGCACCAGATCAATCCCGGTGACGGCCTCGGTGATGGTGTGTTCCACCTGCAGTCGCGGGTTGGCTTCTATGAAGAAGAAGCGGCCGGTTTGCTCATCGAGCAGAAATTCGAAGGTGCACAGGCTGCTGAGGCCAACCGTGCGGGCCAGCCTGAGTGCGGCATCAATCAGTGCTTCGCGTAGGTCGCTGCTGAGCGACGGACTCGGGGCAATTTCCAGCATCTTCTGGTGCTTGCGTTGCAGGCTGCATTCCCTTTCCCACAAGTGGCTCACTTCTGTGCCGTCACCGATCACTTGCACTTCTATATGCCGTGCGCGGGCCACCATTTCCTCGATGTACAGCTCATGATCGCCAAAAGCTGACAGAGCCTCGGCGCTGCACTGATGGAAGGCTTCTTCCAGCTGATTGGCATCGCGTAGTATTCGCATGCCACGGCCACCGCCACCGGCAATCGCCTTGAGCAGCGCTGGGTTTCCCGCTGGCAAGTTGGCAAGAAAAGCGCGAGCTTGCTCTAGATCGATTGCGCCGTCAGTTCCGGGAATCACCGGAACTGCGCACTGCTTGGCCAACACTCTGGCGCTGGCCTTATTGCCAAGTCTGGCGAGGACATCCGCGGACGGGCCGACGAAGCGGATATTGGCGGCTTCACATCGTCTGGCAAAGTCCGGCTGTTCACTGAGGAAGCCGTACCCAGGGTGGATGGCATCACAGCCATGCTGGCGGGCCAGGGTAATCAGTTGCTGCGCATCCAGATAGGCCGCTGCGCCAACGCCTTCGAGCGGGATGGCCTGGTCGGCGATACGGGTATGTAGGCATCGCGCATCATCCTGCGGGTACACTGCGAAGCTGGTGATACCTAAGTCGGCTGCAGCACGGGCAATACGGATGGCCACCTCTCCACGATTGGCGATCAGAAGCTTGTTGATCATGTTTTGCCCTTCTAAATACAAAAAAGGCCGAACGCTTAGCGCCCGGCCCCGGTGCGACAGGCTAGGCTCAGCGTCCCTTCCATTCCGCTTTACGTTTCTCGATAAAGGCGTTACGGCCCTCGAGTACGTCTTCGCTGGAGGCATATTCCTCGATCGACTCGAAACGGGTTGCCAGGGCAACTTCAAGCGGGTAGTCGAGGCGGCTCGTTGCTGCGTCCTTGGCGGCCTGGTTGGCTAGCGGGGAAGCGGCTGCGACCTTTTCCGCCCAGCGCATGGCTGCTTCGGCCAGGTTGGCCGGCTCGACTACTTCATTCACCAGGCCATAGCTGAAGGCGTCCTGGGCGGACATGCGATCCCCGGTCAGGATCATGGCCATGGCAATGCGCTGCGGGAGCTGACGAACTGCGCGGTGAACGACGCCGCATTCGCCGATGATGCCGGCCTTCGTCTCCGGCAGGCCGAATTGAGCATTGTCTGCCGCAACGATAATGTCGGCACACAAGGCCAGCTCGAAACCACCGCCTAGCGCATAGCCCTGAACAGCGGCAACCAGTGGCTTCTTCAGTTTCACCAGCGGGCCACCGATACCGGTCAGGCCACCACCGACAGCCATGCGCGATGCACGTTCGGTGCCGCCACTGATATCACCGCCAACACAGAAAGCGCGGTCACCCTCTGCAGAAAGCACGGCTACCCAGACTTCCGGATTGCGGTTAATTTCCTGCCATGCATCAAACAAGGCCTGATCCATATCGCCATTGATGGCGTTGAGGGATTTGGGGCGGTTCAGCCGTACGTGAGCAATATGGCCTTCAATGTAGAAGTCGACGTTAGACATGGCTCTTATTCCTGTATTTTTTTCGCCGGGGTCAGGGGGGTCGTCCGCTCTGAGCGGTAGAGTTTTATCGACTCCTTCAGACCTATTTCGGCAAGCTTCTGTTTGATTTCCAGCACCGAGGGCGCCACGTGTAGCAGTGCGTCCATCTCGGCTACCGCAGCTCCGGCAGAACGGAAGCCCATCGCTTCGGCGGCACGGTTGATGGACAGTTTCTTGATTCGCAGAACTTCGGGTGGTGTCAGGGCAATGCGCTCGGCGAGACTTTCGACACACTCAATGAGCTGGTCTGGAGGCACGCTATGATTGGCCCAACCCCACTCGACTGCAGTTTTCCCATCAATGCTGTTGCCAGGTACGAAAGCCAATTCCTTGGCCCGCTTGGCTCCCACCAGTGGTACCCAGAGGGGGGCAATGTAGCCGCCCCCAATCGGGATCGTCGGCTCACCGATCTTGGCGTCATC
This sequence comes from Pseudomonas sp. BN415, assembly GCF_029871195.1. Taxonomy (NCBI): domain Bacteria; kingdom Pseudomonadati; phylum Pseudomonadota; class Gammaproteobacteria; order Pseudomonadales; family Pseudomonadaceae; genus Pseudomonas; species Pseudomonas sp. BN415. The sequence goes on along the minus strand of NZ_SSOK01000030.1, from coordinate 10,414 downwards.
GGTCACAACGGTGATATCCGCATACACGCAGATCTGTGTGGCTCCCGCGATGCAGTAGCCGTGAACAGCGGCGATGATCGGTTTGGGGTGATCCCACATCGCCACATAGCGGTCCACATTCCGGCGCAGACGCTCGCGATCAGCGAGAGGATCGGGTACGAGACTGCCGTAGCCGTTTGCCTTGCCAACTTGGCCTATGTCGTAGCCAGCCGAAAAACCGCGTCCTTCTCCCCGTATGCCAATCACCGGGCCGCCTTCGGTTGCGAGACGCTTAAGGGCATCAGAAAACTCATCGAGCAACTCGTTCGACAGCGCATTTGCACTGTCAGGCCGATTGAGAATCAGCCAGGAAATTTTCTCCCTGTGCTCGATGCGGATGTGTTCGTAAGGGTAGGAAGACGCGGCGCTCATATCAGCTGCGTCCTATCGGCAGGGTTTTCTTCACATGAAAGTCCTTGTCGCCGGTCACGCGCAGCTCGCGGCGCTTGAACTGCCATTTGCCATCTGTGCGCACGATGACATCGTGATACTGACCCCACACATGGCTGTCAGGCATTTCACGGTTGTAGCGGTGCCATGCATAGAGAACAGAGCGCACAGTGGCTTCGTCCGGACCGGTGAAGTCGACGACGATATTCGATACATGGTGGCTAGTGGCCTTGAAGAAGGAGCCAACACCTTCAAGAGTCTTGGCGTAGGCTGCGCGCCCCTGCGCGCCAAAGCCGCCCGGGCCGTAGATGACCTCACAGTCTTCGGTGAATAGGGCAGCCAGCTCGGCTGCCTGATTCATGTCGAGATGGAAGGCATAGGTGAACAGCAGGCGCTCAATGGCCTGGGTGTCTATAAGTTGTTGCAGCTGGGTTTCTTGGGTCATGTTGTTCTCCTCAGTCAACGTTAGAGTTGACTGATACTATTTATTTGTCAACGCGCGTGTCAACTTTCATTTCTTGCTTTCTGTCGGGGCGGCCTGCGCATTCCTTGGCGGCAGCGATCACTGATGCTGTGGCCGGGGTTAGGCGGTGCGGGTAGGGAGGGCTTGATGGAGGTGTTTTGAGTGGCTGGGGAATGGCACCTCCGGTCATTCCTTCTATGCTGTTCTGAGTGGAGTAGACAGGCTGAAGTGTTCTATTCGGGTGTCTGGTTGCAGTGCTGCCAGCTTCTGCGCTTGTAGCGATGTGTCCGAGAGCTAGAGGTCTGTCATGCCAGCTACTTGGTGCAGATGGGCTTGTAGCGTGAGCGGTGCCTACGAGGGCTGCTAAGTCCAAGCGCTAAGCCAATGCCTGTCAGTCTGTAAGGCGCCGCGTTCTGTGGCGTGAGAGCGCTGCGTTCCGCTGGTGCTTACATTTTTTCGGCCTGATTGCAGGGCATCGAACGCAACATGAGTTGAGGATCGTTGGCCGATGAAGTCTTCGTCTTGGCATCGTTCAGGGCCACGTAAGCTGCCGAGCCCTACTCGCAAGCGCAGTGGCATAGCAATGAGAAAGGGCATTGGCGCTGAGCGGATTCCGGTTCTGGTCGTGCGCAGTGACGGAGCGGGCAGCCTGCAGACTTCTATTTGGTGAAGCAGTCTATGGCGCACCACATAGGTGCGGTCGTACGGCCATTATTCGACCCGCGCAGGGTTTTGCGAATCGATAGCGCAGTGCTCCACTACGGCCTGCCAGGGCTGAGGGGGGCTACCCGCCACCGCCGTAGTTTGCGCCAGAAGCGTCGTATTGCCGGTCCTTACCTTATCCAGAAGGTCGGCGCCTATGACAATCGTCTGAAGGCCTGGATGATTCACTTCCAGGGGGTAAGGACGAAACACTTGGCCAATTGCCTGGGCTGGAAACGTTTGGTCGAGAGCTATGGGAAGCCACATAAACCCTTTGATTTACATGAAGTAATTCCCCGATTTATGTCCCTTTTGGCAGCTAACGCCATAGCCTTCATTCCCCCATCATGCGCTTTGCGCGTCTCGGCAGCGCGACCGCTCCACCGTCAGTTGAGCGGCATCTCCCACCTGAATCGCGTTGGGAGGGGGCAGATTATCAACGTTGGAGTTGACGTTGTGGTGCTCGAATGATATATCAACGTCAGAGTTGAAAAAGTGAAGTGGCGGTTGCGATGGGGTTGGGCGCAATCCAGAGGAGAGTGGTGACGTACTGAAGCGCAGGCTGGCGTGCTGTTGGCCAGTAAAGGTCCGTGGACAGGAGAAGCAGAAATGCAAAAACAACAAAAAGAAATTGCAAGGTTTGGCAAGATTCAGTTCGGTCAAAAGAAGCTGAGAGCAGCGATCGCCCTTGCGACGATTTTCTCATCTGGTGCATCGCAGGCAGTCACTCTGAAGTCCGACCAGGACTGGACGATCAACTTCGATACGTCCCTGCAGTGGCTTGCAGGCTGGAGGGTTGAGGGGCGCGAACCGCGTATCGCGAACAATCCGAATAACCACGCCGCCGATCACAAATTTGATCGCGGGGAAATGGTTACGAACCGTGTTCAGGGATTGTTCGAGTTGCAGGGTGTCTATCAGGATAACTACGGTTTTCGTGTGTCTGCTTCGGCTTGGAATGACTTTGCTTACGACGATGATGTCGAAGTACGTCCGGGGTACCTGCCGACCTATAGCGATGGCAAATACAGCAGCCATACTAAGAAGTACCACATCCGTGGCGCTGAGTTACTTGATGCTTTCGTTTTCAGCAACTTCGAAGTCGCTGACCACAACGCATCTGTACGGCTAGGTCGCTTCAGTCAGCAGTGGGGTAACGCAGTATTCTTCGGTTACTCCGGTATTGCGTTCGGCCAGCATCCCGTTGACTTCATCAAGGGATTTTCTCAACCTGGCTCTTCCGTCAAAGAGTTGATCCTGCCGCGTACGCAGGTCTACGGCAGTTTCGATATCAATGATGAACTGTCAATCGCCGCACAGTATTTTCTCGAGTGGCGTCCCAATCGTTTCCCCGAAGGGGCTACCTATCTGGCACCTGCCGATATTCTCTTTGAGGGGCCGGATGTCGGCGGTAGCGTAGTACCAGGCGCTGTTGTTGGTGAGAGCGATGATCCCGATGATATCAACGACAACTTTGGTGTCCGCTTGGACTGGACTCCGGCCTGGGCTAATGGTGATCGCATTGGCTTTTATTACCGCCAGTACGACGAGCCGGAACCTGTTGCAACTCTGAACTTTCCGCAAGTTGAGTTGAAATACGCCGAAAAGTCCAAAATGTACGCGATGTCCTACGAGACAGCGATTGGGGCTAACAGCCTCGGCTTCGAAGTGAACTATCGTCAGGATACCGCGTTGCAATCCGTTTTCCCTTCCGAAGTGGCGAAAGGTGACTTGGTTAACGTGTTGGCGAACTCTTTGATCAGCCTGCCCGGCAATGCACTCTGGGACGCTGCAACCGTCCTCGGTGAAGTGACCTACACGCATCTGACTAAAGTGCATGACAAGGACATCTATAACGGTGAGGGTTATGCCTGTAAAGGTAACAGGAGTGATGGCTGTGGTACAGACAATGCAGTTGCAGTGGCGCTGCTGTTTGAGCCGTCCTGGCTGCAAATTCTTCCGTCCACTGACATAAGTCTCCCGATTTTCGTCCAGTATGGAGTTACCGGAAATCCGGCCTATGCAGCGGGGGGGTTTTATGCTGAGGACTCCGTCATTGCTTCTATTGGCGTGAAAGCAGCTGTTGCGCAAAAGCATTATTTTGCTCTGCAATATCAGGATTACTACTGGAATCCCACTGGTCGCATCGCTAACGGCGCACCCGGCGGTGATATTTATGCAGGTGGTAACGGTCCCACTGGTCTGAATGACAAGGGCTGGGTATCGCTTTCATACAACACCTCGTTCTAAAAGAGGGCCCAGCCTAGCGAGTCAAGCATTCAGTAATACTTACAAGCCTTACAGACACACTTGTTCCGATAATCACAAGAAGGAAGACAGCCGTGCTGAAAAAAACAATTATTGCCGGGCTGGTGCCTGCCCTGGCACTGTGCTTCGTAGGTAGTGCCTTGGCTGCCGTATCGGCAGAAGAGGCCAAGCGTCTTGGTGCGGATCTGACCCTGCATGGCGCCGAAAAGGCCGGTAATGCAGATGGTAGCATTCCAGAATACACAGGCGGACTGCAGCCGGTTCCTGGCTACAACCGGGAGACGATGCAGACTTATATCAATCCTTACAAGGATGAGAAGCCTCTGTTTTCCATTACGTCCGCCAATATGGAGCAGTATTCGCAGTTCCTCACAGAAGGTACCAAGGCTACGCTGCGTAAGTATCCCAGCTACAAGCTCAATGTGTACCCAACCCACCGTTCGGCGCGTTATGAAGACTGGGTGCTTAAAAACATTCAGGTGAATGCGACGACTGCCGAAATGACCGGCGAGAACATAGGAGATGGCATTAAGGGCGCCGGGCCTGACGGTCTACCCTTGCCGGGTGTTCTCTTCCCGATCCCGAAGAATGGCTATGAGGTGATGTGGAACCACAAGCTGTCCTTTGCACCGGCGATCATGCACCAGCACAATCAGGGCTTCGTGGTTGACTCCAAGGGCGGTGTGAGCGTGCTATCCACCCCAAACCAGTACCACATGCGCCCCTGGTATGACCAGAGCGGCAAGTTGCGTCAGGAGTCAAACGGCGCAATTCTATCGTTCTCGGCACTGCAAACCAGTCCGCCGCAATCCGCGGGCGTGACCTTCCTGAACTTCTATCTGCCGACCGCCGACAATGGTGGTCAACTGGTATGGTTCTACACTCCGGGTCAGCGCCGTGCACGTCGTGCGCCGGACTTTGCCTACGATCTGCCGATCAGTTCTTACGGTGGCGTACTGATGTGGGACGAGCTCTTCGGCTTCGTCGGCCGCATGGATCGCTTTGACTTCAAGTTGGTCGGTAAGGAGGAAAGGTTCGTACCCTACAACGCCTATACCCTGACTCAGGACGTCAATCCGCGTGACGCACTTGGCAAGGAGCACTTGGCTCCGGAAGCCCTGCGCTTCGAAAAACATCGGGTATGGATTGTCGAGGCCGATCGTAAGCCAGGTGCCCGCCATGTATATAGCAAGCGCCGCTTCTATATCGACGAAGATAGCTGGCAGATTGTTGCTCTGGAAACCTACGATAATGCCGGTAAGCTCTGGAAAAACGGTTTCATCGAGAGTTTCCCGACCTACGACGTAGGTGGAGTTAATAACAACACGTGGGCTTTCAATGATCTGGTTTCAGGCAACTACATGCTGATCAATGCCGGTGCTTCACAGCCTGGCTACTGGAACCGTTCCTATACCGCTATGGACGGTTTGCGTATTGCACTTACTCCGCGTGCAGTTGAAGCTCAGGGTGTTCGTTAACGGCTGAAGGACTTCTGGCGGGGGTGTAAACCCCCGCTAGGTTCCAACTTTCTTGTAAGTAATCGAGTTCACTTCTGCTTGCTGTGTTAGTTTCCTAAAAGTCTTTCGTGCACCAATGGCTTTGCTTAAGCAAAGAAGAGAAGCCCGTATGAAAAATAAATTGAATAAGCTGCTCAGGGTTTTTGTCCTTCCTTTTGTCATTTTGTTCGTGTTGGCTTCGTCATCAATGGCCGATTTCAAAGATCCTCTGGATTATGGCGCCATTGAACAGAAAAAGCCTCTGAATAAGCCCTTTATTGACAGTGCAAAAAGCGGGCATACATTAGTCGTGGTTGGGCCGCGAGGCTTGATTCTGTATTCCAATGATGGGGGAGGGAAGTGGGCTCAAGCCCAGGTTCCTATACAGAGCGACTTAGTTGCCATTGATATGGTCAACGAGTCAAAAGGTTGGGCAGTTGGGCATGATGGTGTGATTCTCGCCACTACTGATGGAGGCGCCACATGGGTCAAGCAACTTGATGGTCGAATGGCCAGCGAGCAGTTCATCAATTACTACAGTAAGCGTCTCAAACAGGGCGACAGCAGCGTTGAGAAGGCCCTTGAACTCACCGAACTCAATTATCGAGATGGTCCGGCCTTACCCTTTCTCGATGTCTGGTTTCGTGACGAGTTGACAGGTTTTGCCGTAGGTGGATTCGGAAACATTGCGCGCACTGATGATGGTGGCAAGACTTGGACACCATGGACGGACCGCATTGCCAATGAATCCGGTTTTCACCTCACTAGCGTCGTAGGCGTTGGTGATGATGTCTTTATCGGCAGCGAGCGTGGCGTGTTGTTCAGGTTGAATGCTGAGCGGCAGTTTTTCGAAATTATTGAAACCGGGTATTCCGGTAGCTTTACCGGAATTACCGGCGCTGATGGGCTGATCATCGCTTATGGCGTGGGCGGGGCGGCGTACCGCAGTACAGATCGAGGCAATACATGGGCGGAAGTCAAGGATCTGCAGGGTTCAACCATCAACGATGCTTTCAGACGGGCCGATGACAAAGGTTATATCTTTGCCAGTCAATCAGGTAAATTAATCATCAGTGACAAGAACTTTGCCAACCTTGAGGTGATCGACTCCGGCACACCCGTTAGTTTTACTTCGATTCTCGAAATGTCAGATCGTGAGTTGCTCGTTACTGACTTGCAGGGGCTTTCGAAAGTTTCGCTGGTGGATCACAAGATGACCAGAGTCACGTCTCAGGAGTAATGTCAGATGTTAAGTAATAATAAAGCTGCAGCAGGGCCTGGTTTGGATGTGACTGCCGGCACGTTTGACCGCTCATCAGGAGCCTTTCACGAACGGCTGTTTTTTAACAATCGCATATTGTTTCTTCTGGTCGGAGTTTTTGTAACGCTCTGTTTCGGTTTTCAGAGTGCGAAGCTTGGTGTAAACGCAAGTTTTGAAAAAATGATGCCCTCATCCCATGAGTACATCCAGAACTACCGCGCCTTTGCAAACAACCTGCGCAGTCTAGGCAACGCAGTTACAGTGGTAGTGGAGAACAAGAACGGGTCTATCTACGACGCCGAGTATCAAAAGACGCTGAGCGAGCTCAATGACAGGGTGTTCCTGATCAATGGAGTCGACCGGGCATTCGTACAATCCCTGTGGATGGCCTCGGTGCGCTGGACCGCGGTAACCGCAGAGGGCTTTGACGGCGGTCCGGTCATGCCACCGGATTATGACGGCTCGCCCAAAAGCCTTGAGCAGCTTCGTGCCAACGTCGAGAAGGCCGGGTTGAAAGGATCCCTTGTGGCTATGAACGAGCGCTCCAGCGCGATGTTCGTGCCCTTGATGGAGCGGGACCCGGTAACTGGTCAACTTCTTGACTACAAGGCTTTTACAGACAGCATCAATGCAATCAACGCAGAATTCCAGAGCAGGGGCGTCGAACTCCATGTCATCGGTTTCGCCAAACTGGTCGGTGACTTGATTTCCGGCCTTATGGAAGTGCTCAGTTATTTTGTTGTGGCTGCCGCGGTCGTATCGGTCATCGTTTACTGGTATTCGCGTTGCTTGACCAGTACCTTAATCGTGGTTGGCACTTCGCTGATTGGGGTGATCTGGCAGTTGGGGATCATGCAACTGTTCGGCTTTGTGCTGGATCCCTTTTCGGTACTCGTGCCTTTCCTGGTTTTCGCCATCGGTGTGTCCCATGGCTCGCAGATGATGAGTGGCATCATTCAGGACATTGGCGAGGGTGCCGATCGCTATGTGGCTGCGCGACTGACCTACAGGCGGCTGTGCCTGGCTGGCTTTGTGGCGCTGGTAGCCGATGCCTTAGGTTTTGCCGTGATCTCGGTGATCGATATTCCTGCTATCCGTGATTTGGCCCTACAAGCCACTGTTGGTGTCGCGGCGCTGATCATCACCAACTTGCTGCTCATTCCAGTGGTACTGTCCTTCACCGGTATCAGTTCCCGCGCGGCCCAGCGCGCTTCGAAGGTTCTGCACGGCGAGCACCTTATGGTCAGGTGGCTCGGTGATCTTGCTGAAAAGCGCGTTGCCCGCTTGGTGCTGATCAGCGTGGCAATTATCACAACTGCTAGTTTCATCCATGGTCAGAAGATAAGCATTGGTGATTCCGGGACCGGCGCCTCCGAGTTACGCGCGGATTCAATTTATAACAAAGATGTGAATTACATCCGCGAAAACTACGGTTTGTCGAAAGATATGTTTGCGGTGATTGTGACGACGCCGGAGGGTGGCCTAGGTAACTTTGAAACCCTGTTGCAAATTGATCGGCTGGAACAGCAGCTGAGTGACTTGCCTGGTGTACAGATCACCGAATCCGCAGCCAGCATGGCTCGCAGGCTCACTCCGGCAGGCTTTGAAGGCTCGCCCAAGTGGTACACCATCAGTCGTAGCCGCTATATCACCAATGACGCGGTAGACAACGTGTTTACCGCACGTCCAGGGCTGATCAACGATTCTCGTACAGTGGCACCGATAATTGTCTATCTGAGCAATCACAATGCCGAAACCCTGCAGCGCTTGACGCAGGTTGTTGAGGCGTTTGCCGCCGAAAATAACAATGAAGATCGGAAATTCCTGCTGGCCGGCGGCAACGCTGGTGTGGAAGCTGCCACTAATCAAGCAGTGGAAAAAGCCAGCTTCGAGATGGAAGTGCTAGTTTACGCAGCAGTGGTTCTGCTCTGCTGGATAACTTTCCGTAGCTGGCGTGCCGTGCTGGTGGCGATTCTGCCGCTGATTGTCGTGACCATTCTGTCCAAATCGTTGATGGTCCTGCTGGGAATCGGACTCAAGGTGGCTACCTTGCCAGTGGTGGCGCTGGGTGTGGGGATCGGCGTGGATTACGCGCTTTACATGCTGACTGTATTCCTAGCGTTTCAGCGTCAGGGTATGTCGGTCAAGGGAGCTTACACCAGTGCGCTGGCGTCTACCGGGCAGGTGGTGCTGCTGGTAGGTGTTACCCTGACAGCAGCGGTGGGTACCTGGATATGGTCTCCGATCAAGTTCCAAGCCGACATGGGCCTGCTGCTGGCCTTCATGTTCCTCGGAAATATGCTTGCGGCACTGATTATGGTCCCGGCGCTATCCGCTTATTTGCTGGCACCTAAGAAGGTTGAGCCTGAAGACTCCGTTGGGGTCGAATCAGATAGCGATCCTGTAACTAACCACGTCGCCCAAATGTCGGCCCTGTGAGCTGTCAGGAGGATTAGCCGCTGCTGGCTGTAGCACGCGTCTAAGGGGGCGGACACGTCAAAAGCAACGTGCCCGCCCTTTTCCGGGCGTTCGGCGATAAAGGTTTGGGCGTTTTTTTTTGCCCTGCAAATCAACATGAATGTTGACATTTGATGTTTGGTTGTCTGATAGTCAATCGATACGAGCCACAGCAGGAACCGAGGAGGCGCAATGAAGTTTCATTTGATGCAAACAGGTGTGATCGGTCGTCGTTATGAGCTGGAAGCGGGTATGGCTGGGCAGCGTCCTGAGTTGTATCAGCGCTTTCTATCCGAAGTGCGTGATTACGTTCGTCTGGCGGATGAGCTTGGTTATGCAGGCTATTGCCAGCCTGAGCATCACCTGCAGATCGAAGGTTTTGAGATCAACAACCATCCCGGCATGTTCAGTCTCTATGTGGGCCTGCATTCCAAGCGGATGAAGGCCGGCATCATGGGGTACACCCTGCCGACCCATAACCCGGTGCGTATCGCTGAAGAAATCGCCACCCTTGACCACATGCTCCAAGGGCGCCTGATGGTTGGTTTCACCCGTGGCTACCATGCGCGCTGGGTCGACTCCTATGCTGCGCGTCCGGGTGTCAGCGCCACTACGCCGGACAACGCCAAGGCCCGCGACGAGCAAGATGCGCTGAACCGCGAAGTCTTCGAGGAATCGCTGCAGGTCATCAAGAAGGCCTGGGCCAACGACGTGTTCAGCCACAAGGGCAAACACTGGGAGTTTCCGCCAAATGGCGGCTCTGCCGGTCACCCGGCCTATGCCAGCATGGGCAAGGGCATGGATGCAGATGGCATCGTGCGCCAGATCGGCATTGCGCCGAAGTGCTACCAGAGTCCCCACCCGAAAATTTACGGCGGCTTTGCCGGCAGCATGCGCACCGTCGACATGTGGGCCCGGGAAGGCGGCAAGCCAATCGTGCTGGCTTCCGACCTGGACTTCTGTGATGCCCTGTGGACCCGCTATGCCGATACCGCACGCCAGCACGAGCGGGAGGTTGCCCGTGAGGATGTTGCTGCCTGGGGTGGTTTCCTGATGCTGACCGATGACAAGGACAAGGCCAAGCAGTTGATGGCCGAGCACAAGTGGTTCTGGGACAAGTGGTTCATCCCGTTCGGCCAGAAAATGCCGAACGTGCTGATCGGCTCGGCTGACGAGATCGCCGATCAGATCGGCCGCGCCCATGACCGCCTGGGCTTCAACGAGCTGTTCCTGATGTTCGGTCAGGGTCACCTGGACCCGGAGCAGAACAACGAGGAACTGGAAAAGTTTGCCAGCCTGGTGGCTCCTCGCTTCGCGACCAAGGATGCCGAAGGCACG
>NZ_SSOK01000029.1:0-55419 GCF_029871195.1 Pseudomonas sp. BN415 | reverse complement strand
GAGGGAGGGTAGTTTGGCGGAGCCAAACCCGGATGCAGGGGCAAGCCCTTTGGTTCCTTTCGGTGCTTGAGAAAGGGACTCGTCCGGGGGGAAGAAACCAGAAGCATCCGCAGAACTCGGCAAGCAGCCTGGCTCAGGACGTTCTAGCAACACTTAACGCAGACATAGCCAATTGATTCGCCAGGCGGGACGCAGTCGTGCCGTAAGTTGGCGCCGAGGAACGAGGCCCAACGTCCGGGCCAAGAACGGATCAGCGCCAGGCCTCTTCCTTGTCCCCGGCCCGGCGCTGGCGGTACTCGCCCGGAGTCATGCCGGCGTTGCGGGCGAAGAAGCGGCTGAAGTAGGCCGGATCCTTGAAGCCCAGCAGGTAGCAGATCTCGTTGGCCGAGTTGCCGGTGAACAGCAGCAGGCGCTTGGCCTCCTGCATCACCCGGTCGTGGATCAGGCGCTTGGATGGCAGGTCGGCGATGCGTCGGCAAATGTCGTTCAGGCGCGCCTCGGTCACCCCCATCTGATCGGCGTACAACCCAAGGGACCAGTGCTCGCGGTAGTGCGCCTCGATCAGCCCGTTGAAGCGGTGGAACACCTGCAGGTCTTCGTGACGCGCCGGTTGCGCCTTGAGCGAGCGGGCCGACAGACGCAGCAGGCTGATGAAGATCAGCCGCGTCAGCGCCGACAGGCTCGCCTCACGCCCCGGACGCTGGGCACCGAACTCACTGCGCAACTGGTCGAAGAGCAAATCCAGGCGTTGCACTTCCTCGCGGTATTCCTCCCCCAGTGCCGAAAAAGCGACGCACACCGGCGCAATCTGCGGACCGTCGGCCAGGCCCTGCTCGGCCTCCAGCAGCGGCCAGACCAGTTGCTGACGAACCGTGAGTACGTGGCCGTCGGCGTCCTGCTCGGTGACGAAGGCATGCGGGATGGTCGGCGGTGTGAGGAAGAACAGCGGTCCTTCCTGGCGGTATTGCTGCTCATCCAGGTAGACCCGCACCGCGCCGCTCTTCACGTAGTGCACCTGGAAAAACCGGTCGTGGCGATGCACCGGCATGTTGCGGCCGAAGAAGTCCGCCAGCTTGCCCAGGGCCTCGTAATGCACCTCGGCATCGGCGTAACGCTGGTCGTAGACCTGGCCAATGTTGATGTTGGGGATGGGCTGGCGCTCTGACATGGCGACCTTTCTCCGCTGCCTTTGCACACCTTCGATGACGAAAGGCGAAGACGCAAGGCTTGACGATCATTAACATGTTAAATATAACGTTAACACATTAACGAAACCTCGATACGGGTGGCGCGCCTGTCAGGCCCACCCGCTTTTTATCCACAGGAGACCACCATGCGCCCTGCACTCGACCACGTCGCCACCGGCACTCTGTTCGGCGTCGCGCTGAACTACCAGGGCCTGCTGGAGAGCCGTCTGGACGAATTCCAGCAGCCCCCCTACCAAAAGCCGCCGGTCAAGCCAGTGCTGTTCATCAAGACCCCGAATACCCGCAACGGCCACGGCCAGCCGGTGGTGTATCCGAAGGGCGTCGAGCGCCTGCAACCCGGCCCGGCCCTGGGTGTGGTGATCGGCAAGAGCGCCAGCCGCGTGCGCGCCGAAGATGCCGTAGCCCACGTGGCCGGCTACGTGATCGTCAACGAGTTCAGCCTGCCGGAAGTTAGCTATTACCGCCCGGCAGTGAAGGCCAAGTGCCGCGACGGCTTCTGCCCCATCGGTCCAGAATTCGTCCCCGCCGCTGATGTGCAGGACCCGCACGCCCTGACCCTCAAGCTCTTCGTCAACGGCGAACTGCGTCAGGAAAACAGCACCGCCAACCTGGTGCGCGGCATTCCCCAACTGATCGAAGAGATCAGCGAATTCATGACCCTGCACGAGGGTGACGTGCTGATCACCGGTACCCCGGAAGGCCGCGTCGACGTGCAGCCGGGCGATGTCGTGGAAGTGGAAATCAGCGGCCTCGGCCGCCTCGCCAACACCGTGGTCGCCGAATAAGGAGCCCGAGATGAAACACGCACGCATTCGCCATCAGGGCGTTATCCACAGCGTCACAGTGGAAGAAGGCAACGCCGTCCGCCTCGCCGATGGCCGCCTGCTTGCCGAAGAGCAGGTCGAGTGGCTGCCACCGGCCACCGGCAGCATGTTCGCCTTGGGCCTGAACTACGCCGACCACGCCGCCGAACTGTCCTTCAAGGCGCCCACCGAGCCGCTGGCCTTCATCAAGTCACCGGGCACCTACACCGGCCACAACCAGGTCACCTGGCGCCCGGACAACGTCGCCTACATGCACTACGAGTGCGAGTTGGTGGCAGTCATCGGCAAGCCGGCGCGCAACGTCAAGCGCGAGGACGCCCTCGCCTACCTGGCTGGCTACACCGTCTGCAACGACTACGCCATCCGCGATTATCTGGAGAACTACTACCGGCCCAACTTGCGAGTGAAGAACCGCGACGCCACCACCCCGGTCGGCCCCTGGATGGTCGACGCGGCGGACGTGCCCGCCCCCTCGAAGCTGAGGTTGTGCACCTGGGTCAACGGCGAGCTGAAGCAGGAAGGCACCACCGCGGACATGATCTTCGACATCCCTTACCTGATCGAATACTTCTCCAGCTTCATGACCTTGCAGCCGGGCGACATGATCGCCACCGGCACGCCGGAGGGCCTGGCGGACGTGGTGCCCGGCGATGAAGTGGTGGTGGAAGTGGAAGGCGTGGGCCGCCTGGTCAACCGCATCGTTAGCGAAGAGGCCTTCTTCGCCAGCAAGCAACAAGAGGCATGAGCAACATGATCAAACACTGGATCAACGGCCAGGAAGTCGAGAGCAAAGAGGTCTTCGTCAATTACAACCCGGCCACCGGCGATGCCATCGGCGAAGTCGCCAGCGGCGGTGCCGAAGAAATCGCCGCCGCCGTGGCCGCCGCCAAGGAAGCTTTCCCCAAGTGGGCCGACACCCCGGCGAAAGAGCGCGCGAAGCTTATGCGCAAGCTGGGTGAACTGATCGACGAGAACGTTCCGCACCTGGCCGAGCTGGAAACCCTGGACACCGGCCTGCCGATCCATCAGACGAAGAATGTGCTGATCCCCCGCGCTTCGCACAACTTCGAGTTCTTCGCCGAGGTCTGCACCCGCATGGACGGGCACAGCTACCCGGTGGACGACCAGATGCTCAACTACACCCTCTACCAGCCGGTGGGTGTGTGTGGCCTGGTCTCCCCGTGGAACGTGCCGTTCATGACCGCCACCTGGAAGACCGCGCCCTGCCTCGCGCTGGGCAATACCGCGGTGCTGAAGATGAGCGAGCTGTCGCCGCTGACCGCCAACGAACTGGGGCGCCTGGCGCTGGAAGCCGGCATCCCCAAAGGCGTGCTCAACGTGGTGCAGGGCTACGGTGCCACGGCTGGCGACGCCCTGGTCCGTCACCCGGATGTGCGTGCCATTTCCTTCACCGGCGGCACCGCCACCGGGCGCAAGATCATGCAGACCGCCGGCCTGAAGAAGTACTCCATGGAGCTGGGCGGCAAGAGCCCGGTGCTGATCTTCGATGACGCCGACCTCGACCGCGCCCTGGATGCCGCGCTGTTCACCATCTTCTCGTTGAACGGCGAGCGCTGCACCGCGGGCTCGCGGATCTTCATCCAGGAAGGCGTCTACGACCAGTTCGTCGCCGAGTTCGCCGCCCGTGCCAAGCGCCTGATCGTCGGCGACCCGCAGGACCCGAAGACCCAGGTTGGCTCGATGATCACTCAGGCCCACTACGACAAAGTCACCGGCTACATCCGCATCGGCATCGAAGAGGGCGCCACCTTGCTCGCTGGTGGCCTGGAGCGCCCGGCGAATCTCCCGACGCACCTGTCCAAAGGACAGTTCATCCAGCCCACGGTGTTCGCCGATGTGGATAACCGCATGCGTATCGCCCAGGAGGAGATCTTCGGCCCGGTGGTCTGCCTGATGAAATTCAAGGACGAAGCCGAAGCGCTGCGCCTGGCCAACGACACCGAATACGGCCTGGCCTCGTACATCTGGACCCAGGACATCGGCAAGGCGCACCGACTCGCCCGTGGCATCGAGGCCGGCATGGTGTTCATCAACAGCCAGAACGTGCGCGACCTGCGCCAGCCGTTCGGCGGCGTGAAGGGCTCGGGCACCGGCCGCGAAGGCGGCCAGTACAGCTTCGAGGTCTTCGCCGAGATCAAGAACGTGTGTCTTTCCATGGGTAGTCACCACATCCCGCGTTGGGGCCTGTGAGATAACTGCTACTCCATAAAGAGGGGAGTACCGCTCCCCTCCCCGTGCCGGCGTGCAACCGACCGACAACAAGACCAGGAGTTACCGTCATGGGCAAACTTGCTCTGGCTGCCAAGATCACCCACGTCCCCTCCATGTACCTGTCCGAACTGCCGGGCCCGCGCCAGGGCTTTCGCCAGGCAGCCATCGACGGGCACATCGAGATCAGCCGCCGCTGCCGCGAGCTGAACGTCGATACCATCGTCGTGTTCGACACCCATTGGCTGGTCAACGCCAACTACCACATCAACTGCGCGCCGAACTTCGAAGGCCTGTACACCAGCAACGAGCTGCCGCACTTCATCGCCAACATGGAATACGGCTTCCCGGGTAACCCCGAACTGGGCCGCCTGCTGGCCGATGAGTGCAACCGCTTGGGCGTGGAAACCATGGCCCACGACGCCACCACCCTCGGCCCGGAATACGGCACCCTGGTGCCCATGCGCTACATGAACACCGACCGCCACTTCAAGGTGGTTTCGGTTTCGGCGCTGTGCACCTCCCATTACCTGAACGACAGCGCCCGCCTCGGCTGGGCCATGCGCAAGGCGGTGGAAGAGCACTATGACGGCACCGTCGCCTTCCTCGCCAGCGGCTCGCTGTCCCATCGCTTCGCCCAGAACGGGCAAGCTCCGGACTTCGCCACCAAGGTCTGGAGCCCCTTCCTGGAAACCCTCGACCACCGTGTCGTGCAGATGTGGGAAGACGGCGAGTGGGAAGCCTTCTGCGGCATGCTCCCGGAGTACGCGGTCAAGGGCCACGGCGAAGGCTTCATGCACGACACCGCCATGCTGCTGGGTGCGCTGGGCTGGTCGAAGTACGACGGCAAGGCGGAGGTGGTCACCCCCTACTTCGGCTCGTCCGGCACCGGCCAGATCAATGCCGTCTTCCCGGTCACTCCGCAGGACGGCTCCGCCATCCCCGCTGCCCAGGCCTCCAACCCGGCCGGCGTCGTCTCCACCAGCCGCCTGTAAGGAGCATCGCCATGCCCCATCTGGTCCTACTCTACACACCCGACCTGGAGCGCGAAGCGGACATCAGCGGCCTGTGCCGCGCGCTGGCCGACCGCATGCTTGAACAGCGCGACGAAATCGGCCGCCAGGTGTTCCCCACCGGCGGCACTCGCGTGCTGGCCTACCCCGCGGCACACGCCGCCGTGGCCGACAGCCAGGGTGACTACGGTTTCCTCTACGCCAACCTGCGCATGGGCGCCGGACGCAGTCCGGCCGTGCACAAGCAGGTCGGCGACGCCCTGCTGGCGGTGCTGCGCGGACACCTCGATGAGCGGCTGGAACGCCGCCCCATCGGCATCACCCTGCAGATCGACGAAAGCCCCGGCCAGGTCTTTGATGCCAAGCACAGCAGCCTGCATCCCCTGTTCAACAAGAGTTCCTGAGGTTTCCATGCTCGACGCCAGCATCATCCAGCAAGCCGCCGCCCGCCTCGACGCCGCGGAGCGTTCCCGCGAGCAGGTGCGCCAGTTCTCCCTGGACTACCCGTCTATCAGCATCGACGACGCCTATGCCATCCAGCGCGCCTGGGTAGCGCAGAAGATCAAGGACGGTCGCAAGCTGGTGGGTCACAAGATCGGCCTGACCTCCCGCGCCATGCAGGTGTCGTCCAACATCACCGAGCCGGACTACGGCGCCCTCCTGGACGACATGCTGTTCGAGGAAGGTAGCGACATCCCCTTCGAGCGTTTCATCGTTCCACGCGTGGAAGTGGAACTGGCCTTCATCCTCGGCAAGCCCCTGCGCGGCCCGAACTGCACTGTCTTCGACGTGCTGGACGCCACCGAATGGGTGATTCCGGCGCTGGAGATCATCGACGCGCGCATCCACCAGGTGGACCCTGATACCAAGATCACCCGCAAGGTCTTCGACACCATCTCCGACAACGCCGCCAATGCCGGCGTGGTGATGGGCGGCCGCGCCGTGCGCCCCAACGAGATCGACCTGCGCCGCGTCCCGGCGATCCTCTACCGCAATGGCGTGATCGAGGAATCCGGGGTCTCCGCCGCGGTGCTCAACCACCCGGCCAAGGGCGTGGCCTGGCTGGCCAACAAGCTGGCGCCCTACGACGTCACCCTGGAAGCCGGCCAGGTCATCCTCGGCGGCTCCTTCACCCGCCCGGTGGCCGCCAACCCCGGTGACACCTTCCACGTCGACTACGACCAACTGGGCTCCATTGCCTGCCGTTTCGTCTGAGCCTCTCCTGTAGGAGCGAGCTTGCTCGCGAAGCTTTTCGCCAGCAGAGCTGGCTCCTACAGTCATGCCTTCCAAGGAGGCCCCATGGACCTGCCGATCAACACCTTCAAACAGCGCCTGCAATCCGGCCAGCCGCAGATCGGTCTCTGGCTCGGCCTGGCCGATGCCTACTGTGCGGAACTGGCGGCCAACGCTGGTTTCGACTGGCTGCTGCTGGACGGTGAGCACGCGCCCAACGACCTGCGCAGCCTGCTGGCCCAGCTCCAGGCCATTGCGCCCTACCCTTCGCAGCCGATCATCCGCCCGCCGGTTGGTGATGCTGTGCTGATCAAGCAGCTGCTGGACATAGGCGCCCAGACCCTGTTGGTGCCCATGGTGGAGTCCGCCGAGCAGGCCGCCGAACTGGTGCGCGCCATGCGCTATCCGCCGTTTGGCGTCCGGGGCGTCGGCAGTGCCCTGGCCCGTGCCTCGCGCTGGAACAGCATCCCCGACTACCTGGATAACGCTGACGAACAGATGTGCCTGCTGGTGCAGATCGAGAACCTCCAAGGCCTGGCCAACCTGGACGTAATCGCCGCCGTGGACGGCGTCGACGGCGTATTCATCGGCCCGGCCGACCTCTCCGCCGCCATGGGCCATCGCGGCAACCCTGGCCACCCGGACGTCCAGGCCGCCATCGAGGACGCCATCGCCCGCATCCGCAACGCAGGCAAGGCCGCTGGCATTCTCTCCGCCGACCAGACATTGGCCCGCCATTACATCGAGCTGGGCGCCGCCTTCGTCGCCGTCGGCGTGGATACCACGGTGCTGATGCGTGGGCTGCAGAGCCTGGCGGCGGCGTTCAAAGGGGCGCAGGCTCCGGTGAGTGGTGGTGGGGTGTATTGAATCGCCCGGGTAGAAACGGCAAGCCGGCGGATTGAGCCGGCTTTTTAGTCCCGCCGAATTGCCAGCAGCAGCCCTGTAGGATGCCCATGCTGTCAGCGCCAACAACGGCAGACACCCTGGTTTGATGGGTATCGCAAGCTCCACCCATCCTACGGCTGCGCGCTGAACATGCCTTGCGGAACGGGATCCGCCGGACCCCATACCAAGAAAATGGCGCCCACTCAGGGCGCCATTTTCATTGCCAGGCAGGGCTTCAACCCAGCGCAATCACCGCCTTGAGCATCTGCTTGAAGGTCTCCACCTGCTCCGCGCTGAACTGCGCAAACACCTTCTCCTGTTGCTCACGGGCGATGCGCCAGAGCTCCTCGGCCTGGTCCACACCCAGCGGCGTCAGCACATAGCGCTCCTCGGCATCGGCCACCATGCCCTTGCGTTTGAGGATGGCCACGGCTTCTTCGATCTCGCGCATGGGCATCGCCACTTCACGCTGCAAGTCGCAAAGACTGAGGCCGGCGTCATTCTCCAGCACCATCAGCATGCGCGCCTCGCTGGTACGCAGGCCGGTGGCCAGCTGCTTCGGCTGGTAGTTGGCCTGGTAGCCACGCACCGCCTGGGTCATCAGGTAGTAGAGGTTGTGCGACAGGCGTCCCTGAAAGGCGCTGGACGCTGGCTGGCCTTCGGCCTTCTGGGTCATACGGGTGTGGGGTAGGACCATGGAATAGGCGCCCTGGTGATAGAGCAGCGGCGAGCGGCCGAAATCGTCGAAGGCCAGTACCTTGCCGATCAGGATGACGTGGTCGCCACCCTCGACCTGCTGGTGCAACTCGCACTGGAAACGTGCGGCGCAATCCGGAAACAGAGGCGCACCACCAATACCGCTGTCGAACGCCACGCCCACGAACTTGTCATCACGCGGGCGGGCGAACTGGTTGGACAGCTCGATCTGGTCGGCGGCGAGGATGTTCACCGCGAAATGGCTGGCCTGCTCGAACACCGCCAAGCTACTGGAGCGCTTGTCGATGCTCCAGAGGATCAGCGGTGGGTCGAGTGAAACCGAGTTGAAACTGTTGGCGGTGACGCCGGCGCGCGTGCCATCCGGTGAGGTGGCGGTGACGATGGTGACCCCGGTGGCGAAGTTGCCCAGGGCGCGGCGGAAGGCACGGGAGTCGAAAGCATTTTCTTGGGACGACATGACGCAGCTCCTGGCGGCCGCCGCATGGGACGGCCGCGCGATGGTTCGAACAAGTAGCACGCAGGTGGGAGTGGCGGCGCGACGGCTCACACCATGGAGGGGTCCGGCTCCAGCCCCATCAGCTCGCGGCCAAGGATCTGCGCACAAACGTCGTAGTCGGTGTAAGCATGGGCACCGGTCATGTGGGCGTCGCGGAACAGCCGCTGCATCTCGTTGCTCTCGAACCAACTGGTGCCGCCAGCCGCATCGAACAGGCGGTCCACCGACTGGATGCACATCTTCACCGCGTAGGCCTGGTTGGTGCGCCAGAAGGCCAGAGTCTCGCGGCTCGGGTACTGGTGGCGCTCGCCGTGTTCGGCGTGTTCCTGCCAGGTCTTCTCGAGGAAGGCGCGGGCGGCGGCGACCTGGTGGGTAGACTCGGCCAGGCGCATCAGCGCCGGGGTGGCGGTGCCGACGCTGGCGCCGGTGTAGGCACGCACGCGGTTCCGGGTCTTTTCCTTGTAGGCCTCCAGCATGCGCTCGGCGATGCCCAGGCTGATCGCCGCGAAGCCGCTGGCGAAGTACGGACGGTAGGGCGCGTAGAAGATTTTGCTGTCCGGATAGAGGCCGAAGCCGTCGGAGCGGCCCTCCATCATGTCCTTGGCGGCCTGGATGCGGTAGTTCGGGACAAAGGCGTCCTTGATGACCAGCGTCTTGGTGCCGCTGCCCTTCATCCCGGCGGCATACCAGTCATCACGAATCTCGTAGTCGCTGCGCGGCAGCACGGCGAAGCAGTAGACCGGCTCGCCTTCGGCATTTTTGCGACGGCAGCCGACAATGGCCCATTCGGCATGGTCGCTACCGCTGCTCCAGCCCATTTCGCCGTTGAACAGAACCCCGCCCTCGACTTCTTCGACCTTGCCGAACGGTGCAATGGAGCTGCTGGCAGTGGCGTTGGAATCCTCGCCCCAGACTTCCTCCTGCAGGCGTGCAGAGAACATCGCCAGTTGGTGGCTGTGGGTGCACAGCAGGCTGAAGGCCCAGGCGGTGCTGGCGCAGGCGCCGGCCAGGGCAACCACGCAATCGGCGAACTCCGGCAGGGAGATTTCCATGCCGCCGTACTTCTTCGGCTGCAGCGCGCGGTGCAGGCCGATGCCCTTGAGCATGGCGATGTTCTCGTCGGGAACCTGGCGCAGCTGTTCGGCCTTCGCGGCGTTGGCAGCAATGGCAGGCAGGATGGCCTTCAGGTCGTCGAGAAGGGGGTTTGGCTTTTTCATGTCGGGCCCTGCTTATTGTTAGAGGTGGCGCCGTTGGGCCGAAGCGGTCCTGATGGCCGGATCAGGCCGCTGCCGCAGGCGGTAACCCAAGTGGGTGCAGGGCGATTATGGGACGGGGTGCCAACCCCAAAAATGGACGTTACGGACTCCCGATTGCATTTTTCATAGCGACTTGCTGTGGGGGCGAATTCATTCGCCAAGGGCAACGCAGTTGCCCCCATGAAATCCGTCAGGCAGGTCTTCGGCCTGCTTGACGAATGAATTCGCCCCCACAAGGTCCCCCCGTCAGGGTTTGATCTGCTTCAGCTCGTTGAGCAATTCGAAGAGCTGCTTGAGCTTCGCCTCGCCGAACTGATCCTGGATCTTCTGGTAATTGGCCTCCATCCCCGAGCTCATGGACACGAAGCACTGCTGGCCCTTCTCGGTGAGGTTCACCAACACGCGGCGCTGGTCCTGCGGAGCCTTGCGGCGCACCAGCATGCCATCGCGCTCCAGACGCGCCAGCACGCCGGTCATGCTCGGCTTGAGGATGCAGGCCAGATCAGCCAGTTGGTAGCTTTCCAGTTCGCCGTGCTGCCGCAGTAGGCGAATCACCCGCCATTGCTGTTCGGTCAGGTCGTGCTGGTTGAGCAGGGGGCGGAAGAAACTCATGGCCGCTTCACGGGCCTGCAGCAGAGTGAGGGTCAGGGAGGGTCTGGTTTCGGGCATGGTGGCTGTGGTCCGGGACGTATCGTGAACATTTTAACGAAAATAGCCGGACCACCACAGCTCCCGCAAGATGAAGGGGCGAAACCGTCGGGCCCGCCCCCCGGTAAATCATGCCTCCCCGAAGCTCAGCTCCGGCGGCTGACGGCGGAAACCGCCGGTGAGCCAGCCGAGGTAGATCAACCCCAGCGCCAGCCAGGACAGGCCGAGGATGATCGCCAAATGGTCGAGACTGACCATCAGCCAGAGCGTCGCGAGCATCCCGATCAGCGGAAATATCAGGAACTGCACCAGCGCGCGCGGGCCACGGCGCTCGCCGTTCAACCAGTAATGGAAGATCACCGACAGATTCACCAGGGTGAAGGCCAGGAAGGCGCCGAAGTTGATGAACGAAGTCGAAGTGGTCACGTCCATTTGCAGCGCCAGCAGGGCCACGGCTCCGCACAGCACGATGCTGCCCAGCGGGGTGCCAAAACGCTCGCTCAGGCGGCCGAACAGGGACTGCGGCAGCACGCCATCGCGCCCCATGGCGAACAGCAGGCGCGAGGCGCTGGCCTGCGCGGAAAGACCTGAAGTGAATTGGCCGACAACCAGGCCGATGAGGAAGATCGACACGAATACGTCGCCACCAATGTTGCGGGCGATCTCATAGGCGGCCGAGTCGGCGCTCTGGAACTCGCTGGATGGATGGGCCAGTTGCACGAAGTAGGAAGTGACGATGAAGATCAGGCCGCCGATCAGCGTGATCAGCAGGATGGCGCGGGGAATAGTACGGCGCGGGTCGCGCGTTTCTTCCGTCAGGGTGCTGACCGCGTCGAAGCCGAGGAAGGAATAGCAGGCGATAGCCGCACCACTCATGATCAGCGGCAATTGCATGCCCTCCTTGAGGAAGGGTTCCAGCGACCACAACGGCTTGCTCGCATCGCCAAGCACGTAGTGCACGCAGAGCACGACGAAAGCGACCAATACCAGGAACTGCACCAACATCAGCGCGCCGTTGATGTTCTTCGCCAGGCGCAGGCCGACCACGTTGATGGCAGTGGTCACACCGATGAAGGCCAGCACCCAAACCGCGTGGGGCACGGCGGGAAAGGCCGAGTGCAAGTAGGCCGCGCCGATCAACCAGATGGCCATGGGCAGGAAGAGGTAGTCCAGCAGCACCGCCCAGCCGGCGAGGAAGCCCAGCTTGGGGTTGATCGCTTTGCGCACGTAGCTGTAGGCCGAACCCGCCACGGGGAAGGCGGCGGCCATTCGCGCATAGCTCAGAGCAGTGAAGAGCATGGCCACGGAGGCTGCGACATAGGCGGCCGGTACCCGGCCGCCGGTGGTGTCGGCGAGGATGCCGAAGGTGCCCAGGACGATGATCGGGGTCATGTAGGCGATGCCGAACAGCACCACTGACCCCAGCGACAGGGTGCGCTGAAGATGAGCCATTACCGCTACTCCGAATTGTTGATTGTTGTGGCAGAGCCGATGTCGGCAGGAAGCGGCCACCCGGCGATAGGCGGCCGAAAAGGAATCAGGTGATCAGCAGCTCTCGGCGGCCGTCGGCGTGGTCGATGCGCTCACCCGGCAACACGAACCGCCGCTCTTCCAGGTAGCGGTAGTCGCGACGGGCGGCCGCGAGGCGGGACATGTCCAGTTCGACGATCTGCCGGCACTCGTCGCGCCCGGCCTCGCACAGCATTTGGCCGAAGGGGTCGACTACCGCGCTGCCGCCGGCGAACACCAGGTCGCCGTCGCCCCCGCCCACACGGTTCACCATCACCGCATAGACCTGGTTCTCCATGGCGCGGGCCATGATGGCGGTGCGGTGGGTAGGGCCATAGGGGTCCATGTTGCCGTTGGTCACCAGGATCAGTTCGGCACCCAACTGGCCGAGAGCGCGGGCACTCTCGGGGAACTCGATATCGAAGCAGATCAGGATTCCGACGCGGATGCCCTTCCACAGCGCCGTGGCGTAACGGTCACCGGGCGTGAAAATGCCGCGATCCGAGGCCCAGAGGTGGGTCTTGCGGTAACGCAGGGCGATGCCCTCCGGGGTGATCAGCAGCGTGGTGTTGTAGAAGGTACCCGCGTCGTTCTCGGCTACGCCGACGACCACCGCGACATTACGCTCGCGCGCGGCGCGCTGTACCGCCTGGACACTGGGGCCGTCCAGTGGCTCGGCAACGGCAGCGACGCTCTCTTCTGTTGGGAAGCCCATCAGTTGGGTTTCCGGGAAGACCACGAGGTCGGTATCCGGTGCACAGCCAGCGATGGCCTGGAGCGTGCGTTCGAGGTTGTAGGCAGTGTCGCCATCACGGCCGGCGAGTTGGACGAGTTCGACCTTCATGAGTACTCCTGGTTCTTGTCAGCGGGCGAGCAA
This sequence comes from Pseudomonas sp. BN415, assembly GCF_029871195.1. NCBI lineage: Bacteria > Pseudomonadati > Pseudomonadota > Gammaproteobacteria > Pseudomonadales > Pseudomonadaceae > Pseudomonas > Pseudomonas sp. BN415. Next base: position 42,524 of record NZ_SSOK01000029.1, on the reverse strand, counting down.
CGGTCACAATGCTCGGCACCCGCCCTGGTATGTCCGGAGTATGGAACGCGCCGGGGCCGGGAGTAATTACGCGGGCGTGGTAACCCATCGGGGGTAGAAATATGAATCCAACGTTGCAGGACATTGCCTGGCATCAGGCCATCGGCCGGCTGGTCGAACAGCTCGACCGTCCTGGCTTCTGGCTCGCCCTGGTGCGTTTGCTGGAGCAGTATGTGCCCTTCGATAGCTGGGTCGCCCTGCTCTTCAGCGATGGCCGACCGCAGGTGTTCGCCGAATGCCCCGGTGCCGATGGCGGGCCCGACTCGCTGTTCCAGGACTACCTGCACGGCCTCTACCAGCTCGACCCCTTCTATATCGCCAGCTGCGAGCAACACGCCAGCGGGCTGTTCCGCCTGGCCGACGTGGCGCCGGAATGCTTCGAACAGACCGATTACTACCAGCGCTACTTTCGCCTCAATGTGGTGGCTGACGAGGTGCAACTGAACGTGGCCCTGGACGGCGGCAGGACCCTCTGCCTGTCCCTCGGCTCGCGCCAGCCCTTCTCCCCGGAGCAACTTGCCCTGCTCGGCCTGATCCAGCCCTGGGTTGCCGGATTGATGCGCCAGCGCCTGACCTTCGAGAAGGAACTCATGGCCAGCCCACCGCCACCGGCACCGGCCTGGGAGGCGCAGTTGGAAGCGGCTGGGCAGAAGGTAGAGTCAGCCCTCACCACGCGCGAGATGGAAGTCGGCCGGCTGATGCTGAGTGGCTGCTCCAGCAAGGAAATTGCCCGCAAGCTGGATATCTCGGCAGAGACGGTGAAGGTCCACCGCAAGCACATCTACAGCAAGCTGGGGATCAAGTCGCAGTCGGAGCTGTTCAGCCTGTTCCTGAAGGCACAGAAGGGTTGAGGGAGTAGCTCTTCCGTGGAGGCGAATTCATTGGCCAAGCAAACCGATAGTTCGGCTCAAACAATTACTTCCTGCGAATCAACCACTACTGCAACCCTGGCCGAAAACCACATATTCCAGGCGATGAACTTTGCCTTGATGGTCTTCGTAAGTCATATAAGCCGGGACAACGCCACAAACGTCGGGGATTTCACTTTTTGAAATAACCCTGGCGATATCGAGCTCCATCCCATAGTGATACTGCTCGATAGCGATTTCTCCGGCGACAGCGGTCTCCTCCGGTTCTTCGGCCAAGGCGAAGGCAGACATGCCGGCAAGCGCCAGCAAGGCAAGAGTTTTCATTGGATAGTTTCCGAGTGCTTGGAAGTTTGAAACTTCGACCAGCTCTCCACGAACTGGCCGAAGGTACAGCGCAACACCTTTCGGTGATATTTACGGCAGCAAGTGCCTCATCGTGGGAGGCAGGGTAATTTTATTGTCTGGGTAACTTTCTAAACAGCGCCAAACACTCCAAGGACTATTTACTGGCCAAACAACAATCCATTGAGGAAGCCTGACGTTTCCGGCTTCTTGCCCGCTTCGCCAATCACCACGGTGCAGGTCATGCCGGCAGCCAGCAGCACGCCTTCCGGCACTTCATCCATGTGGATGCGCACCGGTACCCGCTGGGCCAGGCGCACCCAGTTGAAGGTGGGGTTCACATCGGCGATCAGCTCGCGGCTTTCCGGGTTGTCGCGGTCGTAGATACCACGAGCGATGCTGTCCACGCGCCCGGTGAGGCGCTCGCCGCTCATCAGCCTGAGTTCGGCGAGATCCCCCACCTTGATGCGCGGCAGGCGAGTTTCCTCGAAGTAGCCGTTGACGTAGAAGGAGCGGTCAGCCACCAGGGCCATGCTGGCTTCGCCCCGCTCGGCATAGTCGCCCTTATAGACATTGAGGTTGGTGATGTACCCGGCCACCGGGGCACGGACTTCGGTACGTGCCAGATTGAGCTTGGCGGCATCCAGGGCGGAGGCCGCCTCCTGGTACTCGGCCAGGGCGGCGGCGGCCAGGTGCCCAGAGTCCTCGCGGCTTTCACGGGAGACCACCAAGTCGTCCATGTCGGCGCGGCGGTCGGCGTTGACCTTGCGCATGTCCAGCGCGGCCCTGCGCGCCGCCACCAGCGCTTCGGCCTGCTTCACGGCCACCTCATAATGGGAAGGGTCGATACGCAGCAGCAGGTCACCGGCTTTCACCTGCTGGTTGTCCCGCACCCTGACATCCACCACCAGACCCGCCACATCCGGGGCGATGTTGATCACGTCGGCACGCACACGGCCGTCGCGGGTCCAGGGCGAGTCCATGTAGTGCGACCAGAGCGTGCGCACCAGCGCGACCGCCAGGGCGAGGATGAACAGGGTCGCGCCGACGCTGATGATTCGTTTCAGGGACATGAGGGCCTCAACGGTAGATGGTCAGCGCCAGGGCGCCATACAGGCAGGTGAACAGGCCGACGCGCAGCAGCGCCGGGTGCCAGGCGTGGCGATACAGGCCGCACCAAGCGAACAGGCGGTCCAGACCCCAGCCCAACAGGAAGGTGACCAGGAACAGCAGGGTCAGGCTCGGCATGTAGACGCCGTGCAGGGCGAGTTCACGCGGCATGGGCGACTCCTTGCAGAAGGACCGGTGCTTCATCACCGGCCAGTGGGTTCTGCGGGTCCAGCAGCGAGCTGCGGATGAAGTGCAGGTAGCTTTGCAAGCGCCGCAAGGGCGAGGTATCGAACTGCGGTGCACAGGGCTCGGCGGTGTTGCGCACGCTGTCGATGGCCATTTCCACCGCTGCCAGGGCGCGCTGGCGATTGGTTTCCGAAGGCTGGATGAACAGGCGTGCGAGGGCTCGGCCCATGGCGCGGATGGCGTTGCGCCAGGGCATGGATTCGGCATAGCAGGACAGCGCCGGCAGCCGCGCCTGCTCCAGGCGCAGTTCGATCACCGCATGCCCTACTTCCTGCACCAGGAACATCCAGCGCAGCAGCTGGCGCTGCACGTCCGGGCGTCCGGCGGAATACAGATAAGCCTGGTTCAGCAGGTCGCGGGTGCCGCTTTCAAAACCGGACACCAGCCCCTTCATCCGGCCACTGACGGCACGCACCACGCACATGCGCAGGTCGCGCTCCAGGCGGCGCCAGAGCCAGGGCCGGTTGGGCGGCAGGAGCAGGGCAGCAGCGGCGGTAGCCAACGCCATGGAGAGCACTGAGGCAAGGTACTCGTTGAGCACCCGGTGGGGGTCGAACAGGGTCTGGTTGGCCGGCATCGAGGTCATGCTGAACCACACCAGCAGACCCAGGCCGGCGCCAGCCAGCTGCGGCCGCGCCAGCAGGAAAGCACCGAGGGCGACCACCGGCGCCAGGGCGCAGCAGAGCAGCGCGAATCCGTCGATTTCGGGCAACACGCAGAAGGTCAGAATGATGCCCAGGCAAGCGCCGGCGGTCGCACCCAGGGTGAGTTGCAGCGACAGTCGCCTGGGGTTGGACGAGGAAGACGCCAGCGCGGAAACCATGCCGATGGTCATGGCGAAGGTGCCGCCGCTGGGCCAGGCAGTAGCCATCCAGAACACGCTGAGCGACAAGATCAGCAGGCTACTGCGCAGGCCCGCCACGGCTGCGGCCACGGCATTGGCGCGCGGCTGGAAGTTTTCTTTCCACTGCTCGCGGACGTGGTGATCGTCCAGCAACGAAGCGTGGGTCTGGGCGTAGTTGTGCAGGTCGTCGGCGAAGCGGTAGAGCAACTCAGCAGCGGTGTCGTAGTCCAGCCTCTGGGCTTCACTGGGCTGCTGCATGGCAAGCTGCGCGCGGCCGTTGCGGATCAACTGCATCAGTTCCTGCTTGCAGACCTCCAGGCGGATGGCGAGCTGCGCCGCGTCGGCCTCGCTGCTCAGGCGGTCGCGCAACGGCGCCAGCAGCCGTGAGACTTCCGCCAGGCAAGGCTGCAAGACCTGCAGCACGGCGTCTGCGCAGGAGCCAGCTCTGCTGGCGAACGCTTCCGGCTCCGTGCCTTCGCGAGCAGAGCTCGCTCCTACATCAGGTGCCGGCGCGTTGGCCAGGCGCCGCAGCAACTGGTGCAGGCCGTGGAAGCGGGTGGATAGCACCATGAACTCGTTGTTCAGGCGCGCCAGGCGGCCGCTGCGCATGCGCATGTGCGGGTCTTCGAAGGCCGTGGCGCTGCGCATGTTTTCCAGGCTCACGGCGGCCGCTGCGAAGCGCGCATTGCTGGCATCGAAACGCGTACTGTCCAGCCCACCAGCCAGCCCTTCGCAGGCAAAGGCGGCGAAGTCGCGAAAGCGCCCGTGCAGGGTGTTGCGCAGGTCGGTGCGGGTGCTCTGCGGCAGGATCAGGCCATTGACGAGGCCGGTGCAAAGGATGCCCAGGCTGATCTCCAGCACGCGCCAGAGGGCGAGCATGAAGGCGTCGTCCGGGTGGGTGGTGGCTGGCAGGCCGATCATCACTGCCGTGTAGCCGGCCAGCACGCAGGCGTAGCCACGGAAGTCGCGATAGCGTGCGGCCCCTGCGGTGCACAGGCCGATCCAGATGGCCAGGCAGAGCATGAACAGCACCCGCTCCTGATTGAACAAGGCGATCAGCGTAACCATCACCGCCAGTCCCAGGAGGGTGCCGATGATCCGGTAGAAACTCTTGGCCAGGACGTGTCCGCTCTGCGGCTGCATGACGATGAACACGGTCACCAGCACGGTGCCCGGTTGTGGCAGTTCCAGGCGATAAGCCAGCCAGAGGGCGAGGAAGGCGGTGAGCAGCGCCTTGAAGATGAAGGCCCAGGTCAGGCCGTCACTGCGCGCCCAATCGGCCAGCGCGCGGTTGAAGGATTGCACCATGAAGGGTCCTCAGGGCTTGGGGAGAAAGCGCAGGCGCGGTTCCTGGGGTGCCAGGCTGGCGTCGCTCGGACCGACCGGCTCGGGCAGCGCGCCGCCGCCCAGGGCCAACAGCAGGTCGGCCTGGGCACTGAGCGAGGCCGCGCGTACCCGCTGTTGCTGGAGCTGGCGCTGGAACAGGGTGGGTTGGGTATCCAGCACGGCGTCGAAGCCGGTGAGGCCTCGCTGCTGGGCCAGCAAGGCGAGGTCGCAGGTTTTCTGTGCGGCAGCCACTGCCTTGGCGGCGAGTGCCTGCTGTTGGCGCAGCGATTTGATCCGCACCAGCGCGTCGGCCACCTGTTGCAGGGCGCTAACCAGCGTCTGGTTGTAGTGCTCCACCGCCAGGTCGTACTCGGCGGCGGCCGCGCCCAGTTGGCCACGGCGCAGTCCGCCATCGAACATCGGCAGGCTGAGGGCCGGACCGAGGTTGTAGGTGAGCTTGTCGTAACGCAGGAAATCCAGCACGCCGCCCTGGGTGGCGTTGGAACCGATGCCGCCCAACAGATTGACGTTAGGGTAGAAGCCAGCCTTGGCGAACTCTATACCCCGGGCCTGCGCCGCCACCTGCCAGCGACTGGCGACCAGGTCGGGCCGGCGCCCGAGCAGTTCCAGCGGCAGCTGCGCCGGCAGGCCGGGCAGGCGTTGCAGATCAAGGGTCGGTCGTTGCAGGCGCTCGCCCTTCCCCGGCCCGTTGCCGGCCAGGGCGGCGAGCTGGTTGCGGGTGAGCGCGATGGATTCGTTCAGCGCATCGATCTGCCGATGGGTTTCCGGCAAGGGCGCCTCGGCGCGGCTGATTTCCAACCGCGTGCCGATGCCGTCCCGCAATCGCCGCTCAGCCAGGCGCAGGATGTGTTCCTGCTGTGCAAGGCTGGCCTGGGCAATGTCTCTTTCCCCATGGAGCAGCGCCAGGCGGATGTAGCTGCGCACCAGGTTGCCCTGCAACTCCAGTGCGGCCAGGCGCGCGTCGGCCACCGTCACCCGGGCCTGGTCCAACGCCTGGTGACTGCGGCTGCGCTCGCGCCCCCAGAGGTCGAGGTCATAGGAAAAGCCCAGCAGGCTGGTGTTGTCCCAGCTGGTAGTGCGGGCGAGCTCACCGGGGCCGTAGAAGTAGTCGTCGGGCCAGCGCTTGCGATGCAGGTTGGCGTCGAGGTTCACCTGCGGCTGCTCGGCCGACTCCACCACCCCGGCCAGAGCACGGGCCAGGCGCACGCGGGCAGCGGCCATCGCCAGGCTGGGGCTGTCCGCCAGGGCCTGGTCCATCCAGGCATTCAATTGCGGGTCGCCATAGGCACGCCACCACTGGGCACGGGGCCAGGCGGCCTCCTGCTGGGCGCGACGAATCGCCGAGCCGGGGTCCAGTTGGGCAACGTCCAGGCGTTCGGCCTGGGAGGCGATGCCCTGACTATCGATGCAAGCGGAAAGGAGAGAAACGACGGCGAACAGACTGGCGCGGGCGACGCCGGGCCAAGGATTGCGGTGCACTGCGGCATATCCTGAATGCTGGGTAGCCAGACACGGGGCCTGGATCGGCGGCGATTCTAGAGATGGGACAAGCGAAGGATAAGGCGACGGATAGATGAAGGATTGTGTACTAAATCAGCCATAATCAACCGACACACTTCGTGACAAAATTTACCCCCCTTTCGGGCCAGGACCCTCCATGGACATCCTCTTCAACATGCGCGCCTTCGTCTGTGTGGCGGAGACCGGCAGCTTTACCGCCGCTGCCCAGCGCATGGATCTCACCACCTCGTACATTTCCCGCGCGGTGGCGACCCTCGAAACCCATCTGCGCACCCGCCTGCTGCACCGCACGACCCGTCGAATCGCCCTGACCGAAGCCGGCCAGCGCTACCTGCTGCGCTGCGAGCAGATCCTCGGCTACATCGAGGAAGCCGAAGCGGAAGCCAGCGAGGCCCATGCACGGCCGGTAGGCAACCTGAAGGTGCATGCCATGACCGGCATCGGCCAGCACTACCTGATCAAGGCCATCGCCCAGTACAGCGAAAAGTACCCGGACGTGAGCTTCGACCTGACCCTGGCCAACCGCACCACCGATATCCTCGACGAGGGCTACGACATTTCCGTGGTAATCGCCCAGGAGCTGCCGGATTCGGGCTTCATCTCCAAGCAGCTCGGCACCACCTACAGCGTGCTCTGCGCCTCCCCCGGCTACATCGAGAAGCACGGGGCTCCACGCATGCCTTCAGATCTGTCGAAGCACCGCTGCCTGCGCCTGGTGAACAACGTGATGTCCCTGGACAAGTGGCTGTTCGAAGGCCCGGACGGCCAAGAGATGGTCAGCGTCAACCAGACCCCCTTCCAGGTGAACACGGCAGACGCCATGACCGAGGCGATCAAGGCCGGCATGGGTGTCGGCGTGCTGCCGGTGTACTCGGCCATCAGCGGGCTGAAGGACGGCAGCCTGGTGCGCGTGCTGCCCAACCACAATCTGTTCCCTCTGGGCATCTACGCCCTTTACCCGTCGCGGCAGTTCCTCGACGCAAAGATCCGCACCTGGGTGGAGTTTCTCCGCGAGTTCGTCCCGGAACGGGTCGAGGCGGATGAGAGAGCGGTAGCGGAATTCAGCCTGAGGTTGGGTGCGCGCGGGTAGCCCCTACAGATTCCCCGCCTGGTCCAGCATCCGGCGGCTGCGTTCGAACCAGGCCAGCAGGTAGTCCGCCAGTACCTGCGTGCGCCGAGGCAGGCCACCTTGCCAGGGGTGGACCAGGAACACCGGGGTCTGTCGCGTCTGGCAGTCGCGCAGCAGCCACACCAGTCGGCCGTCGGCCAGTTCGTCGTAGATCATGTAAGACGGCAACCGCGCGATACCGGCCGACGACATGGCCGCCTTTTTCAGCAGGCTGTAGTGGTTGCTGGCCAGCGCCCCGGCCACCTTGACCCGCTCCAGTTGGTGCTGGCGGTGGTAGAGCCATTCCTCGAAGCCGCTGTAGTGGGTATTCAAAAGGCACTGATGATGAGCAAGGTCCGCCGGCTGTTGGGGTTCGCCATGGGCCACGAGGTAAGCCAGCGTGGCGCAAGTGATTTCCTGCAGGGAGAACAGCGGCTTGGCCACCAGTCTCTCGTCCACATCCATGCCGGAACGGATGGCCAGGTCGAAGCCGTCGGCCACCAGATCGCGATAACCGTTGTGCAGGTCCAGCTCGATGCGGATCTGCGGGTACTGGCGGGTGAAATCCAGCAGCAACGCATCGAAGAAGGTTTCGCCAAGGGACACCGGCAACGTCAGCCGCACGCAGCCGGCCAGGTCCTCCTGCAGGCGACGTACCGACTGCCGTGCGCGCTCGGCCTGAGCGGCCAGGGCCTGCGCTTCCGGCAATAACGCAGCGCCGGCAGCGGTCAGGTCCAGGCGCCGGGTGGTGCGATACAACAGGGCGGCGCCCAGCCCTTGTTCCAGCAGGCGAATGCGCTTGGACAACTGGCCCTTGCTGCAGCCCAGGCGCTCCGATGCCGCCGTGAAACTACCCGCGTCCATCAGCACTGCGAAGGCAGCCAGATCGTCCAGCTCGCTCATGGGAAATACCGTTCCATTGTTTCCATTTGAAAACCAACGTTTTCCAATTACATGGATTATCGACCAAAGTCGGCACTCTACACTGAACCGGTCATCCCCTCCCTCACACAGGAACCGCTCCTATGAAAATCATCCTCGTCGGTGCCAGCGGCACCATCGGCCAGGCCATCGAGCAGGAACTCAAGGAACGCCACGAGATCATCCGCGTCGGCCGCAGCAGCGGTGACCAGCAGGCGGATATCACCGACCCGGCGTCGATCCGTCGCTTGTTCGAGCAGGTCGGCCCCTTCGATGCGCTGATCAGCGCCGCCGGCAAGGTGCATTTCGGTGCCCTGGCGGAGATGGGCGAAGCCGAGTTCGCCGTCGGCCTGAAAGACAAACTGATGGGCCAGGTCAATCTGGTGCTGATCGGTCGCGAGTTCGCCAACGACGGCGCCTCGTTCACCCTCACTTCCGGGGTGCTGAGCCACGATCCAATCCGCTACGGCGCCTCGGCCAGCATGGTCAACGGCGCCATCGATTCCTTCGTGCGCAGCGCAGCACTGGAACTGCCACGCGGCATGCGCATCAACAGCGTCAGCCCCACAGTGGTCGAGGAAGCCCTGCCGGGCTACGGGCCCTACTTCCGCGGCTACAAGGCGGTACCGGCCGCCGACGCGGCGCTGGCCTATGCCAAGAGCGCGGAAGGCGCGCAGACGGGGCAGATTTACCGGGTCTGGTAATGGCCGCTACAGCCCGCCGGCGTAACACACCGGCGAGCTGGGTGGGCCGCCGCGCTCCAGCTCTTCTTCGAGAAATTCCGCCAGCACCCGGGCGTTGTTGTGCGCTTCGTCCCTGGCGGCGTAGAGGAGCGTCAGGTTGCCCGCGCGCGCCATCGCCAGCAGCCCTTGCCAGGACTCGGGGTGAGCGGCCAGCTCGGCGCGGTAGAGCAGGCGGAATTCATCGAACAGCTCCGGGTCATGGCAGAACTGCTTGCGCAGTGTGTCCGACGGCGCCACCTCCTTCAGCCAGGCCGACAGCCCCAGGGATTCCTTGCGACAGCCCCGCGGCCATAGACGGTCCACCAGCACGCGGTGGCCATCAGTGGATAGCACCGTTTCATACACGCGCTTGCACTGGATCATTCGCCCTCTCCACCCTTGAGCTGGGCGTCCTGCACCGGTAACGTGGCCGCTCCCTGAAGGAGACCCGTGATGCGCTTTGCCCGCCCCCTGCTATTCAGCCTCTTGCCTCTCTTCGGCGCTTGCCAGATGTTCGCCGAGAAAGCCCCCGCCCCCGCCGCCAATCTGGTGCGCTTGCAGGGTGAGCTGAGCGTAGACGCCGGCCAGGTGATGTTCAGCCCCTGTGGCGAGAAACGCCGTTTTACCCTGGTGGACAGCGGCGCCACCGGTCTGCTGCCTGAGGCGGCCAACCTCTCTGCGGACGGCCCAGGCACACTGTTCGCGGACATTCGCGCCAGCATGGGATCGACCAGTGTGCAAGGCGCCGACGGCCAGTTGGCCCTGCATACCCTCTACCGCCTTCAGCGCGAAGGTCATGGCTGCGAAGACCTCAACTTCAAGCGCCTGCTGTTGCGCGCCAGCGGCCATGAGCCGGACTGGAGTGTCAGCGTCAGCGGCAAGGGCCTTGTGCTCAACCGCCCCGGCCAACCCTCCCTGGCCCTGCCCTACATGGAAGAACAGCTGCCAGACGGTCGCTTCAACCTGTCCAGCGAGGCCAACGGCCAGCGCCTCGAGCTCTGGGTAGCACCACAACGCTGCGTCGACAGCATGAGCGGCGCGGTTCAGCACCTGACCGCCGAGTTGCGCCTGGACGGCGAACCGCAGCGTGGCTGTGCGTCTTTCGGCGGCGCCCGCAACGACTGAGGCCCTGCAGCGACTCCTCGCTTGTCCTTCATCGCTAAGCTGAGTGAAGGACAACCGGAAAGGAGTACACCATGCTGCGTATCGCCCTGAATGGATATGGGCGCATCGGTCGCGCGTTGGTTCGTGCGCTGTTCGAGCGGGGTCTCGACCAGCGCCTGCGCATCGAAGCCATCAACGACCTCGGTGACTTCGAGTCACTCGCCCACCTCACCCGCTTTGACTCCACGTTCGGCCGCTTTCCCGGCCATGTCGCACTGCATGACGAACGCCTGCAAGTGAACAACCAGATCATCCACCTGCTGCGCGAACGCGACCCGGTGAACCTGCCGTGGGACCAACTGGGCGTAGACCTGGTGCTGGAGTGCTCGGGCAAGATGAAGAAGCGCGCGCAGGTGGAGCAGCACCTGACCGCTGGCGCGCCGCGGGTACTGCTGTCCCACCCGCTGGACAGCGCTGACCTGACGGTGGTTTACGGGATCAACCACGAGCAGCTGGGCAGCCAGCAGATCGTCTCGAACGCATCCTGCACGACCAACTGCCTGGCACCTCTGGCCATGCTGCTGCACCGCGAAGTGGGTATTCGCAGCGGCCTGGTGACCACGGTGCACGCCTACACCAACGACCAGAGCCTGCTCGACAAAAGCCACGGCGACCTGTACCGGGCGCGCGCTGCGGCCGTGTCCATGATTCCCACCAGCACCGGCGCGGCCAAGGCCATCGGCCTGGTCCTGCCGGAACTGGCCGGCCGCCTGGATGGCCTGGCGGTGCGTGTGCCGACGCCGAACGTGTCGCTGCTGGACCTTACGTTCATTGCCGAACGCCTAACCAGCCGCGAGGCAATCAATGCCGCCCTGGAGGCAGGTGCCCGCGAGTTGCTGCCAGGGGTGATGGAGTGCAACGCGCTGCCACTGGTGTCCAGCGACTTCAATGGCTACCCGACGTCCTGCGTGGTGGACCTCAATCACACCCGTGTACAGGGTGACCTGGTGAAGGTGCTGGCCTGGTACGACAACGAATGGGCCTTCGCCAACCGTATGCTGGACGTGGTGGTGGCCTGGCTGAATCCCTAGCGTGGGGTCCAGTGACAGAGCGTGGTGCGGAGTGAGCCGTTGGGCCGCCGGGCCGGATGGTCAACGGTCGACACTTCGCGAGGGCCAGCCGCGCGTTTGCGGCTGTTCAAGGCAATCAATCCAGCACCCCGGCCGGCGTCGGGGATGCGCTTCTCCATTGGCTCAGCGCCACCCCGGCAAAGACCAGGCCGGCGGCGAGCATCTGCATGCTCGTCAGGCGCTCACCGAGCAGCCCCCAGGCGAAGACCAGGGTAAACACCGGGATCAGGTTGATGAATCCCGTGGCCTGGCTGGCCGGCAGACGCGATACGCCAAAGTTGTAGAGACCGTAGGCGCCCACCGTGACTACGGTGCCGAGGTAGATCATGGCGCCGATACCCATCGGGCTGACGGACTCCGGCAACGGCGAGGTGATCCAGGCCAGGGGCAGGAAGAAAACGCTGCCGATGAGCGCCTGCAGAGCGGTAAGAAGGAAGGCCGAGTAACGCGACGACAGGTGTTTGAGCAGCAGGGTGTAGCCGGTGGCGCAAAGCATTGCAAGGAACTCATAGAAGTTACCCAGCAGTGGCTGAGGTGCATGGCCATCGGACTCACTGGCCAGGCTCAGCCAGACCGCGCCAACCACAGCGAGGAGGAAACCGGCCAGGGTGCTGCGGGTGATGCGTTCATGCAGCAGCGCGTAGGCCCCCACCGCCACCAGCAGCGGCAATAGCGCCGTAATCATCCCGGCCTGGGAAGCGCTGGTGTGCTGCAGCGCCAGGGCTTCGAAGATGAAGTAGAGGCAGGGCTCGCAAGCGGCCAGGCCGAGCAGGTACTTCCAGTCACCGGGGCGGTAGTCGAGGGCTCCGCGCCAACGCCAGGCCGCCAGGAAGACCAGACTCCCCAGGGCCATTCGGGCAAAGATCACCCAGTGCGGCGCGACTTCCTGGAAGGCCAGCTTGAGGGCGATGAAGGAGCTGCCCCAGAGCGCCATGGCCAGCACCAGGCACGCCACCGCCACCGGTCGACCTTGCTGCACCATGCTTCACCTCCGGAGGAAAAGCGTCAGTCTAGGCGGCAGCTCGCAAGGCCAGACAGGCACAGCAAGCGGGAAAAACTGTAGCGCTCACTGGTTCCAGGGTTTGCCACGAGTCTTCTGGTCCAGGGGCAACTGCTGCAGGACCGCGGCCTTGGCCAGCATGTAGGCGCTGACCGGGGCGCTGATGAACAGGAACAGGCTGATCAGCAGTTCGTGCAGGCTCAATCCATCGGCATCGGCAGAGAAGAACACCAGCGACGCAACCACCACGCCGCCCACCCCCAGGGTGGTGGCCTTGGTCGGGCCATGCAGACGCATGAAGAAGTCCGGCAGGCGATACAGGCCGAAGGCGCCAATCAGCACGAAGGCACTGCCGAGCAGCAACAGCGTGGATACGAGTACTTCCGCCCAGAGGGACAAGGGTTCGCCACTCATTCGATGATGTCTCCGCGCAGCATGTACTTGGCCACTGCCACGGTGCTGACGAAGCCGAGCACCGCGATCAGCAGCGCCACCTCAAAGAACAGGTCGCTGCCCTTCCAGATGCCATAGAGCATCAGCAAGGCAATGGCGTTGATGTAGAGGGTGTCCAGTGCCAGCACGCGATCCGGCAGGCAGGGTCCCTTGATGAGCCGGGCCAGGGCCAGCAACAGCGCCAGGCCAAGCATGGCCAGGCAAAGCGGTATCACGTAGGCGAGCATGGGAAGATCTCCTTCAGCGGCGCCTCGTAGCGCGACTTGATCCCGGCCACCATGGCGGCCTTGTCCGGCACGTCGAGGCCATGCACCAGCAGGGTGCGGCGATCGGCGCTGAGGTCGGCCGCCAGTGAACCCGGCGTCAGGGACACCACGCTCACCAGCACACTGATGGCCACTTCGTTGTCCAGTTCGATGGGCACCTCGACGAAAGCTGGACGCAGTGCCTCGACGCGCCCCAGTGTCAGCCGCGCCACCTGGAAGTTGGCCACCAGCACATCACCCATCACCATCAGCAGGAAACGCATCAGCTTGAGCGGGTGCCAGCGCTTGGGCCGCTCGATCAGCAGCGGCTGGAAACAGAACGGAATCAGCCAACCGAGGAAGGCGCCCAGCAGCCAGTGGCCGAAGGCGAAGGAATCCACCAGCAGCAGCCACACGAACAGCAGCAACAGGCTCTCGGCGGGGTGAGGCAAGAGTCGACGCATCATGCTCCGGCCTCCTCGAGAATCGCGCGATAGAGGTCCAGGTCATGCAACTGCAACGCGCTGGCCTGAACGTAATCCATCAGCGGCTGGGCAAAGGCGACCAGTACCAGGCTGCCAGCCAGCAGCAACAGGGCCGCGAACAGCCGGCCACTATCCAGTTCGGCACTGCCGAGCACCTGATGGCCGGTGCGCCAGAACAGGGTGCTACCCGCGCGGCTCAAAGCCACCAGGCTGACGAACCCACCGATCAACAGCACGCTCCACAACGGCAGCGCCCCGCTACCCGGGAGCACGGCCTGTAGCAGCAAGAGCTTGGCGAAGAAACCCGACAACGGCGGCAGGCCTGCTACGGCGATGGCGCCGAAGAAGAAGGCCGCCCCCAGGATGCCCGGATTCTGCAGCGCCGGGCCCTGGACAAGGTTGCCGGCCTTGACGCCACGCTGGCGACTGACCAGGTCGGCGAGGAGGAACAATGCCCCCGCCACCCAGGTGCTGTGCAGCAGATAGAAGAGCGCCGCTCCCTGCGCCTCGGGCGTGCCCAGGGCAATGGCCGCCAGCAGTGTACCGGCGGACACCACCACCAGGTAGGCCAGCAGTCCCTGCAGGGTGGTAGCGGCCAGCGCACCCAGGGCGCCGAGGATCACCGTGGCCAACGCCAGCGGCCAGAGCCAGGGCTGGGCCAGGTTGGCCAGCTCGCCGGCACCGGGGCCGAATACCAGGCTGTAGACGCGCAGGATGGAGTAGATGCCGACCTTGGTCATGATCGCGAACAGTGCAGCCACCGGCGCGCTGGCCGCGGCATAAGCTCGCGGTAGCCAGAAATACAGCGGCAGCAGCGCCGCCTTGAGAGCAAAGACCAGCAGCAGTACCAGCCCAGCGGCGGCCAGGACCGGGGTGTTCTCCGGCCCGGCAGCGGCCACCTGGCGAGCCATGTCGGCCATGTTCAGGGTGCCGGTGATGCCATAGAGGGCGCCCACCGCAATCAGGAACAGCGCCGAACCGGCGAGGTTGAGGATCACGTAGTGCATCCCTGCCCTCACCCGCTCGCCACCACCGCCGTGCAGCAGCAGCGAGTAAGAGGCAATCAGCAGGATCTCGAAGAATACGAACAGGTTGAACAGATCGCCGGTCAGGAAGGCTCCGTTGATCCCCAGCAGCTGGAACTGGAACAGCGCATGAAAGCGCAGGCCGATGCGGTCGTCGCCACGCACGGCGTAGAGCACCGCGGCGCTGGCCAGCACGGCGGTGGCCAGCAGCATCAGCGCAGCCAGGCGGTCGAGCATCAACACGATGCCGAATGGCGGCTGCCAACTGCCCAGCGCGTAGACGCGCAATTGGCCATCGCCGGCCTGTTGCATCAGCTGTAGCGCCAGCGGCACCAGGGCCAGGGTGGCGAGTGCGGAGAGGCTGCGCTTCAAGCGCTCATTGGACGGCAGCACCAGCAGCAGCGCGCCGGTGAACAGGGGAATCAGGATGGGCAGGATCGTCAGGTGAGTCATGGCGCCGACTCCTCGTCGGTGCGACCGTCGACGTGATCGCTGCCCAGATCGCCAACGCCGCGCAGGGCCAGCACCACCACGAAGGCAGTCATGGCGAAGCCGATGACGATTGCGGTTAGCACCAGGGCCTGGGGAACCGGGTCGGCGTACTGCACGTCACGCCCAAGCACCGCGGCCTCACCGACCAGGCGCCCCATCGCGAAGAGGAACAGATTGACGGCATAGGACAGCAGGGTCAGCCCCAGGACCACGGGAAAGGTCCGGCCCCGCAGCAGCAGGTAGACACCACTGGTGGTAAGCAGGCCGAGGGTTACGGCGAACAGCGCCTCCATCAGTGAATCTCCTTGATCGCTGCGGGAGCCAGGCTCACCCGCCCCAGATTGACCAGCACCAGCAGGGTGGCACCGACAACGGTCAGATAGACACCCAGGTCGAACAGCATGGCGGTGGCCAGTTCGAATTCTCCAACCAGCGGCAGTTCGAAATGACCGAAGGCGGACGTGAGGAAATTGCGCCCGAAGAACCAGCTACCGAGGCCGGTGAGGGCGGCGATCAGAACACCTACGCCAGTCATGCGCTGGTAATCCAGTGACAGGCGTTGTTCCACCCAGGCGATGCCGCTGGCGATGTACTGCAGCACCAACGCTACGGCGGTGACCAACCCGGCGATGAATCCACCGCCCGGCAGGTTGTGCCCGCGCAGGAAGATGAACACCGAGATCAGCAGCGCCAGCGGCAGCAGGAGGCGCGACAGGGTTTCGAGGATCAGCGGGTGCTTGGCGTGAGCCCATCGGCGTCCCTGGGGATCACAGGTGGGGTTGGTCAAGTGCATGCCTGAGAGCATGGCGAAGATGCCCACGGCGGCAATGGCCAGGACGGTGATCTCGCCCAGCGTGTCGAAGCCGCGGAAATCCACCAGTATCACGTTGACGACGTTGGTGCCGCCTCCGCCTGACACGCTGTTGGCCAGGAAGAACCCGGCAATACCGTCATAGGGACGTGTCAGCACGGCGTAGGCCAGCAGCGCGACCATTACCCCGACACCGCAGGCCAGAACGAAGTCACGCAGGCCGCGCAGGCTGGAGCTTTCGCCCGGTGTTCGGGATGGCAGGTAATAGAGCGCCAGTATCAGCAGTACGAGTGTCACAACTTCTACGACCAACTGGGTCAGGGCCAGATCCGGGGCAGAAAAACGGGCGAAAGCCAAGGCGACCAGCAGACCGGCCACGCCGAGAACCATCAACGAAATCAGCCGCTGGCGGTGGAAGATCGCCGTCAACACGCCCGAGGCGGCCAGCACCACAAGCCCCAGGGCGGTAATGCCATCCAGTGGAGTCAGTGGGCGCTCGCCGGCTATCTGAGGCAGCGGCGCCAGGGACAGCGCCACCAGCACCACCGCGCTGCCCAGCAACCAGGCCAGGTAGCGTTGCAGGGAACCGTTTTCCAGGTATCCAGTAATCCAGCGGGCGGCCTGGGTGACACGCTGCACCTGCTGTTCGAACACTTCCTTGGCGTCGGTGTCGGGCAAATCGGCATACCAACGGAACAACGGTTTGCGCAACACGTAGACGAGCACGCCGCCGACCAGCGCCACCAGGCTCATGGCCAGCGGCAGGTTGAAGCCATGCCAGATCGCAAGGTCGTATTCCGGCAGCGTGCCACCGAGACTCGCGGAGGCTGCGGCGGCCAGTAACGGCGCCACCGTGTAGCCCGGCAGCATGCCAACCACCAGGCAGAGAAACACCAGGATTTCCACCGGCACCTTCATATAGCGCGGAGGTTCGTGGGGTGGGAACTTGGGCAGGGCCATCGGCTCGCCGTTGAAGAACACGTCATGGACGAAGCGCAGCGAGTAGGCCACCGAGAAGACCCCGGCCAGGGTCGCTGCCGCCGGCACCACCCAACTGAAACTGCCCAGCAGGTCCTGCTGCAGCGTTTCGCCGAAGAACATTTCCTTGCTGAGGAAGCCGTTGAGCAACGGCACACCAGCCATTGCGAGCGAGGCCACCATCGCCAGCACGGCCGTGTGCGGAAGGTACTTCCACAGCCCGTTAATCAGGCGCATGTCGCGGCTGCCGGTTTCGTGATCGATGATCCCTGCCGCCATGAAGAGCGAAGCCTTGAACGTGGCATGGTTGATGATGTGGAACACCGCCGCGACGTTGGACAACGGCGAGTCGAGACCGAACAACAAGGTGATCAGGCCCAGGTGGCTGATGGTCGAGTAGGCCAGCAAACCCTTGAGGTCATGCTGGAACAGCGCCATGCCGGCACCGAACAGCAACGTCGCCAGGCCGCTCAGGCTGACCAGATAGAACCAGAGGTCGGAACCGGCCAGCGCGGGGTAGAGGCGCGCCAGGAGGAACACGCCGGCCTTCACCATGGTGGCCGAGTGCAGGTAGGCCGACACCGGCGTGGGTGCCGCCATGGCGTGGGGCAGCCAGAAATGGAACGGGAACTGCGCGGACTTGGTAAACACGCCCAGCAACACCAGTACCAGGGCTACGGGGTAGAGGCTATGGGCGCGTATCTGCTCACCCGCGGCGAGCACCTGAGTCAGTTCGAAGCTACCCGCGATGTGTCCCACCAGCAGCACCCCGGCGAACAACGCCAGGCCACCGCCGCCTGTCACCGCCAGGGCCATGCGCGCGCCTTTACGCGCGTCGGAGCGATAGCCCCAGAAGCCGATCAGCAGGAACGACGACAAGCTGGTCAGCTCCCAGAACACCAGCATCAGCAGCAGGTTCTCGGACAGCACCACGCCGAGCATCGCGCCCATGAACAGCAACAGGAACGCGAAGAAGCGCCCCATGGGCTCTTCCTTCGTCAGGTAATAGCGGGCGTAAAGGATGACCAGCAGGCCGATGCCGAGAATAAGCAGGGCGAACAGGTAGCCCAGACCGTCAAGGCGCAAGCTGAAACTGAGGCCGAACCCCGGCAGCCAGGGCTGGACGAATGTCAGGGTATGGCCGGCGAAGATGCTGTCGGTCTGGGCCAACAGCAGGATGAGGCCGGTCAGTGGCACCAGCGCGGCAACACCCGCGCATACGGAACGGCCAAGGCGCTCGGCCAGTGGTGGAAACAGCGCCCCAAGAAAAGGCAGGGCGACAATGAGCGCCAGGATCATCCATATCTCCCCTAGGTCAGCGCCATTTCCTTCCAAGTCACGGAAATGGCAAGCGAAAAACCCAGCGATTATCCATTACTATCGATTCATCGCGATAGATTGAATTATTTCAAAACGCTAGTAACGCCGAATAGCGTCCAGACCAGAAGGCGACAGGCCAATGGCACTGTCGCCGTCTTTTTCGGGACTGGACGGGAACGAACAAGCTGTCCCGAATGGGACAGCTTAGCTTCAGTGGGCGACGCGGCTGGTGCCGTTGACCGTCAGAATGCGCACGCGCTCGCCAACGCGGAAGATTTCGTTGGGTTGGACTTCCTGGACATAGGCGCGCATCGAGCCATCGTCCTCACGTACGGTGATTTCTACACCCTGGGTACGGGTAATGCCCTCTTCAGCCGCAGCACCCAACAGGCCACCCGCGACCGCGCCAATCACCGCTGCAACCGCGCTGCCGCGGCCACCGCCGATGGTGCTGCCGCCAATACCGCCGACCACCGCGCCGGCACCGGCGCCGATTGGCGTCTTGGTACCTTCGATCTTCACCGGGCGCAGGGATTCGATCATGCCCATGCGCACGGTCTGCACTTGCCGGGCCTCGTCACGGGAATAGGTGTCACCGGTCAGGCTCGACTGACAGCCACCCAATGCCAGTGCCACTGCCGTGAAAGAGGCGACTAGCAGGACGGGTTTACGCATAGCATTTCCTCCAGGATTGAGTACCTGTCCATTAGACTCCGCGCCGCGGAGGCTGTCACTCGAACAGGCGAACTACTCAGGGTTCGTTCAGCTGGAATTCAACTTTCTGACAGCAGCCTAGGAATTTTCCCACGCCCATGTAACCCAAGGTTAGCCCATGGACTACTTCATCATCGTAATCACCACCGCAGCCGGCCTGTACTTCCATTGGTGGCTCTATGTGCGCATCAAGCGCTGGATGGATCGCGACCTCGCCTTGTCCTTGGCTGAAGGCGACAAGGCCAAGCAGGCCTTCATGCTGGAACAACTGGCGCTGGCGCGTGAGGCCGGTATCAAGCGGCGCCAGCTTCCGGATTGGCTGCGCCAGGCGGCCGATCGCTACCAGGCGCAGGACTGAGCCTATTCAGGGGGCCAGGCGCTCACGCACCCAGGCACCGTCGACAAGTCGATAGTTGAGGCGGTCGTGCAGGCGACTTGGCCGCCCCTGCCAGAACTCGATGCGCTCAGGCAGCAGGCGATAGCCGCCCCAATGCGGCGGACAACTGGGCGCCGTGTCGAGGAAACGTTGTTCGGTCTGCGCCAGTAGTGACTCAAGCTCGACACGATCGCTGATCACCCGGCTCTGCGGCGAAGCCCAGGCCCCCAGACGGCTGCCCAGCGGGCGCACCTGGTAATAGGCGTCGGATTCAGCTGGAGTCACCCGCTCTACCCTTCCCTCGATGCGCACCTGGCGCTCCAGGGCCGGCCAGAAAAAGGTCATGGCGGCAAAGGGGTTGGCCGAGAGCTGCTCGCCCTTGGCGCTGTCGTAATTGCTGAAGAAGGTGAAGCCACGCTCATCCAGGCCCTTGAGCAGCAACACCCGGCAATGGGGTCGGGCTTCGGCATCCACCGTGGCGAGGGTCATGGCATTGGGCTCGACTGGCAGTTGCTCGGTCTTCACCGCATCGCCAAACCAGCTCTGGAACAGGCTGAAAGGCTCGGCGGGAGCCTGCTCCTCGCTGAGCCCGTCACGGGTGTAGTCGCGGCGCATATCGGCCAGGGTCTGGGTCATGATTGGCAATCCTGTGTTCGGAAAGCCAATAGCTTACCCAAGCCCGGCCTACTTGGTTTGATCTGCCGCAACCACCTGCACGGCCTTGCCCGGCTGCACCGGCTTGGCCGGCGTGTTGTACTGGGCGAGCAGCGCAACCAGTGTGGATTGCGGCGTCAGGACCATCTCGACACGACGATTGAGCGAACGACCCTGCTGGCTGTCATTGGCCGCGCGAGGCATATCCGAACCCAGTCCCTTGAGAGAAAGGCGATCACGCTGCAAGCCGCTCAGGCGGAAGATGGCGGCCACGGACTGGGCACGCTCCTGGCTGATCTTGCGGTTGGTTTCATCCTTGCCGGAGGTATCGGCGTGGCCGAGCACCAGCACCGCGGTCTTGGGATCGCCTTCCACCAGCTTGGCCACCCGGGTAATCGGGCCCAGGGTAACGGGCAGGAGCATGCTCGGGCGATCCGGATTGAACGATGGGTCAACCGGCAGGATCACCACCAGCACGTTCTCGCGGCGCTCCACTTCCAACTTGCTGTCTTTCGCGGCTTCACGCAGGCGCGGTTCGTACTGGTCGAGCCATGCCTGGGTGGCCTTGACGTCCACCTTGGCCACCTTCGGTGCCTTGGCTTTTGCTTCACCGCCAAACGGCCACCACCCGTGGCTGCCAGAAGCAACCTTCTCGGGTTGGGCGGGGGCTTCGGCCTTCTGGTGGCCAAGCATGCTGCAACCGGACGCAGACATGCAGAGGATCAAGGTGGATATCTTGAACAGCTTCATGGGCAGGATTCCGTAGTCGCTGAAGGCCGCACGCCAACACGGGGGTGATGGCGATTTAATTTCACAATCTGGCTTAAATTCTGGCGGCAAGCCTTTAATCGGCAAAGAAAAAAACAGTCTATCTGACGAGTGGCTCAGCCCAGGCAGGCCTTGACCACTCGCGCCAGCTTCTGCGCGCGAGGGTCCATCAGCACATAGGGGCCGAGAGTATTGGTGATGAAGCCGAACGCCAGCTCGCGCTCCGGATCAGCGAAGCCCGTGGAGCCGCCAGCACCGGGATGGCCGAAGGCGTAACGGCCCAGGCCGTAAGTGGCGTTGGCCACGTCCGGCTGGTCGAGCATGCAGCCGAGGCCGAAACGGGTGGCAGTCAGCAGGGTAAGGTCTTCGCCCTGACTGTATTCCCGGGTCAGTTCGGAGAGCAGTTCCGAGTCCAGCAACTTGCCGTCCAGCAAGGCGGCATAGAAGCCAGCCAAGCTGCGCGCGTTGCCATGGCCATTGGCCGCCGGCTGCTGCATGCGCCGCCATTCCGGCTTGTTGGTGCTGGTCATGATGGACGGTGGATTGGTAAAGGCGCGGGTACTGAGTGAATTCGGCTCGGTCATCATGCACTTGAGCAGCCGCTGCGCTGCCGCGTCGCCCATGTTGCCCTTGGCGCGGGCGATGTGGGCCACGCGGTGGAATTCCTCATCCGCGAGGCCGACGTGGAAATCCAGTCCCAAGGGTTTGGCGACACGCGCCACGATGGATTCCCCCGCGCCACGGCCATCGGCACGACGAATCAGCTCGCCTACCAGCCAACCGTAGGTGATGGGTGCATAACCGTGGGCTTGTCCCGGCGTCCACCAGGGCGCTTCGGCAGCCAGGGCGGCCGTCATCGCGTCCCAGTCGTAAAGCGCTTCAGCCGGCAGCGCCGTTCGAATCGCCGGCAGGCCGGAGCGATGACAGAGCAACTGGCGCACACTGATGCCTTCCTTGCCGGCGGCGGCGAACTCGGGCCAATAGCGCGCCACTGGGGCGTCCAGGTCCAGCTTGCCCTCCCCTACCAACTGCAGCAGGGTCACTGACGTAAAGGTCTTTGTGCAAGAGAACAGGTTGAGGATTGTGTCGCTGTGCCAGGCTTGCTGGCCATCCTTGTCGGCCACACCCGCCCAGACGTCGAGCACCGTCTCCCCACCCACCTGCACACAAAGGGCGGCACCGCGCTCCTGCGGGTCAGCGAAGAGTTCGGCGAACGCGTCTCTCGCCGCCTCGAAGCGCAAGTCGAAATAGCCCTGGGTCTGCACCGGGTTGCTCCTGAAAAATGAATGGAGGCGGCATTGTTCCAGCCTTGCCGCCCCTTGTGAACCGTGCCGAAGACGGGCGCCCATCAGGGCTTCCCGGTTTCCTCCTGCTGGGGCGCCGCCGGCTGGGCGGGCGCCTCGGCCTTGGGTTGATCCGCCGGTGAGTCCTTGGGTTGACTGGCCTCTTTCACTGGCGCGGCCGGTTTCTCCGCTGCCGCAGGCTTGGCCGGCGCCTTCTGCGCCACCCGCTTGTTGATATCGGCGGCCAGGCCCAGGTTGGCCTTGCGCACGGCATCGACAAACCCCTGCCAGGGACGGTCGGTGATAGCAACGAGCCCCAGGTGGCCGTTCTCGCCATCGAGCAGGCGACCTGTAGCGGGCTGATCGAGGTACTGGAACCAGTGAGCGCCGACAATCAACGGCTCCTCGGCGGCCTTTTCCAGGTAGTTGGCATAGGCCGCGCCGCGATCCTCTTCCTTGTAGACCTCCGAAACACCACCCCAGAACGGGCCGCGGTCACGGGAGCCGAAGTGGAATTCGGTGATCATCAGCGGCTTGTCCAGACGACGCAGCAGGTCCATGTCCAGTCCATGCTGCGGCTCGCGGGTGTAGCGGTTGAAACTGATGACATCGCAGTACTGCGCGCAGGACTCGATGGCCTCGGGCACGGTGGCAGCGAAGCGTCCCCCCAACAGCATGTGATTGGGCGCGTGCCACTTCATCGAATCAGCGATGGTCTTGAAGTAGGTGTCGGCATAGAAGCGCTGGAAACGCTGGAAGTCTTCCTCGATGGCCGGGTGTTCGGGATTCGGCAACGGCGGTTCGAATCCCGGGTCCTCCATCAGTTCCCATGCTTGCAGCTCGATGCCCCAGGCCTTGGAGAGGCCCGCCTGATTGCGGTACTTGTCGCGCAGCTGCTTGAGGAAGGCACGCTTGGCGGGCACGTCGGTGGTCAGGCGCAGGGTGCCATAGGCCAGGGCGTAGCGGGCTTTCGGGTCTTCACCGTAGCCGCCCCAGGCCAGTTCGTTATCGGCAAAGAAACCAAGCAGCCAGGGGTCGTCACGGTGGTCGCGGGCGGCAATGGCAATGGCTCGCTCAGCCGCCATGGCAAAGCGCGGATCGAAGGGATCGGGCATGCCACCCCACCAATCGAAACCGGTCTTGATGGTCGCGTAGTCACCATGAATGGAGAGCGGCAAGGTGTAGGGCATGCGCTGGCTGTTGTTGAAGGCCGGATCACTCCAGTTGCCGACAGTATTGAAGCCCCAGGCCTTGAGGCGGTCGAGACTGTGGCTGATCCAGCGCTGAGGATCATTGCCGCCGTAGGTGCGCTCGACGTTCGCGCCATAGAAGTCGTACCAACGCCCCTGGTTGAAGGCGCGGCCCTTGTTGGCATCGGTCTCGGCGCGGTCGTCGCCCTTGCCGAAGTGAGTGGCGAGGGGCTCGTTGTCCTTGGGCAGCGCCTTGAACATGGCTTCGCGGCCCTCGACGTAAGTCTGACTCAGGCCGGGGGTCACCGCGTTCACGCCCAGGGAGAAGAACGGATGGCCTTCCGGCGTCACCAGGAACCAACGGCCATTGCGCTTCTCCGTCCGGAAAAAGCCGCTGGCTTCGAAGGTTTCACCGCCCAGCCAACCGCCATAGACATCCTGCTGCGGTAGTTTGGCTGTCCAGCCGGCGAGCTGCTTCGCCTCATCCTCGGCGCCCTTCTTCAGTTGCTCGTCATTTTTCACCTTGCCCGGCCAATCAGCGCGGGCGTACTGGCCATAGGCGTCCATCAGGCCGTCATAGAGGGCATCCTGCTGGTCGTCCTCCACCGTGCCGAAGCGTCCAAGCAGCACGTTCTGGGCGGCATTCGGCTGGTTCAGGGAAAGCGTCACAGACGCGACCTTGCTGCGATCCAACTCACCATTGACCAATGTGGCAGGCAGCGACCGCTGGCCGTCGCGGGTCCAGGGCACTGGAGGTGCCGCGCGCATGCCATGGGCATTGGGCGAAGTGGCAGCCAGGGGCACCAGCAGGGTCTGCGCCGGGCCGGCCGGTAGCGCCACCTGGGTGGTTAGGACCTTGCCGTCGGTGCTTTCGATGGCAACGTCCAGGGTTATCGCCCAGTCTTGCGCACTCTGGATACGCAGGCTCATGGCCTCAGCCTTGGACCAGTCCCAGCTGCCGCTCTGCGGGGTCAGGCGCAGGCTGGGCTTCTCGGCGACGTTGAAGGTGAGCCGGCGCAGGATCTCACCATCGGCGGTCGATTCGGCGGTCACGCTCGGCAGGCTGGCGTCCTGGGTGGTCACCTGCACCGCGTCCAGCGGACGGACAAAATTGAACAGGGTCTCTGCCTGGGCAGCCAGGGGGATTCCCGACAGCCCGAGAAGAATGGCCAGGACAAGGGGGTGTTTGGATGTCGAAAGCATCGGACCGGAGTTCCCAAGAGAATGCAGTGCATAGACCGCAGTAAGTTCGTCTCTCGCCATGGGTGCGACAATACGAAGCGGGCGAGGCGGATGCCACGGGGCACCCGCAAAACCCCGGCATCATCGCAGATGGGGGGAGCACAGCGTCAAGGGCGGGCTGTCGAGCTCAGGGCGCTCAGGGCGCTCAGGCGATCTCGCGACGAAACGGCGGCAAGGCATCCAGGATGGCGCGACCGTAACGCTGGGTGACCACTCGTCGATCCAGCAGGGTGATGGTGCCGCGATCTGCCTCGGTACGCAGCAGTCGACCGCATGCCTGTACCAGGCGCAGCGAGGCATCGGGCACGGCGATCTCCATGAAGGGATTGCCACCTCTCGCTTCGATCCAGTCGGACAGCGCCGCTTCCACCGGGTCGTCCGGCACGGCGAAGGGAATCTTGGCGATCACCACATGCTCGCAATAGGCACCTGGCAAGTCGACGCCCTCGGCGAAGCTGGCCAAGCCGAAGAGCACGCTGGACTCGCCATCGTCCACCCGAGCCTTGTGTTTGTTCAGCGTTTCCTGCTTGGACAGGTTGCCCTGGATCAGCACGCGCTTGCGCCAGTCACGCTCAAGGCCTTCGAACACATCCTGCATCTGCCGGCGCGAGGCGAAGAGCACCAGGGTGCCGCGCGCCCCCTCTACGAGGTCAGGCAGCTCACGGACGATAGCGGCGGTGTGGGCCGCAGCATCGCGGGGGTCGGCCTTGAGATCAGGCACCCGCAGCAGACCGGCGTCGGCGTGATGGAACGGGCTCGGCACAACGGCGGTTACGGCAACCTTGGGCAGCCCGGCACGCATGCGAAAGCGATCGAACTTGCCCAGGGCGGTCAGGGTGGCGGAGGTTACCAGGGCACCGTAGGCCACATTCCACAGGTTGCGACGCAGGGTCTCTGCCGCCAGGATCGGGCTGGCGTTGACCTCGATGTCATGCAATGCACCGCTCTCGGCCAGAGTCAACCAGCGCGCCATTGGCGGGCTGTCTTCCGGGTCTTCGGCGGTAAAGGCGGTCCACAGCTCCCAATTGCCCTGGGCACGGGACAGCAAGCTGCCGAACAGCGGATACCACTCCTCGGCCTGGTGGCTGGCGATGCCAATGCTGGCTTCACCGTCCATGGCTTCCTTGAGCAGTTCGGTGAGCCGCGTAAAGACGTCATGCAGCCTAGAGAAGCCCTTCTTCAACTCGATGCCCAGCTCTCTCAGGTGCTCGGGTACGACGCCGGCCTCGAATCGGTGCCGCGGTCGGTCGCGACCTTCCATGTCCTCACCGGCACGGAAGTCGGCAATTTCCTCGCAGGCGTTGAACATGAACTGCTGGTGGGTACGGATCTCCCGCGCCAGTTCCGGCACGCCTTCCATCAGGCGGCCGAAGTCACCCGGCAAGGGGTTCTGCGCCAACAGCTTGGTCAGGTTCTTGGCTACTTGCTCCAGCCAGTCGGCGGTGGAGCGCAGGCGGGTGTAATGGGCGAAGTGGCCAATGGCCTTGTCCGGCAGGTGGTGGCCCTCGTCGAATACATAAAGCGTGTCGCGCGGGTCCGGCAGCACGGCACCGCCACCCAGGGCCAGGTCCGCCAGCACCATGTCGTGGTTGGTGACGATCACATCTACCTTGGTCATGCCTTCCCGCGCCTTATAGAAGGCACATTGCTGGAAATTCGGGCAATGACGCTTGGTGCATTGGCTGTGGTCGGTGGTGACACGGGCCCAATCCGGGTCCTCGATGGCTTCGGGCCAGGAATCTCGATCACCATCCCAGCGATTACCGGCGAGGCGCTCGATCATCTGGTTGAGCAGCTTCTGGCCCTTCTCATCGACGTCGATCCTGAAACCTTCGTCTTCGAACAACTGCGCCGTGGCGCTCTGCGCCTGGCCTTCCTGGAGCAGCATGTCGAGCTTGGAAAGGCAGAGGTAGCGACCACGGCCCTTGGCCAGGGCGAAGCTGAAGTTGAGGCCGCTGTTGCGCATCAGGTCGGGCAGGTCCTTGTGGACGATCTGCTCCTGCAGGGCCACGGTGGCGGTGGCGATCACCAGGCGCTTGCCCGCGGCCTTGGCGGCAGGAATGGTCGCCAGGCTGTAGGCCACCGTCTTGCCGGTACCCGTCCCCGCCTCCACCGCCACCACGGCGGGCTCGCCCTCGCGATGCCCCTCGTCGTCGACAGGGATAGCGCCCAGGACCTTGGCCACCTCGGCGATCATCAGGCGCTGGCCATAGCGGGCCTTGAGCCCCTTGGCTTCGAGAAAACGGCTGTAGGCGCCCTGGATCTGGGACTTGAGTTCAGTGCTGAGCATGGACAGTGATGAAGGCGGGAGCTGGATAAATTTTCAGTACTTTAACAGGGCGGCTATGATAGCGCGCCTAATTTTGCCCGCCGAATGGAGTTCACCGGATGACTGCCCACGCTGCCCTTTATGCCCTGCACCTGCTGGCCGCCCTGATCTGGGTCGGCGGCATGTTTTTCGCCTGGATGATCTTGCGGCCGGCCGCCGTCACCACCCTGGAGCCCCCGGCCCGGCTACGCCTGTGGCTGGAAGTGTTCCGCCGTTTCT
Source organism: Pseudomonas sp. BN415 (assembly GCF_029871195.1). Lineage (NCBI taxonomy): Bacteria > Pseudomonadati > Pseudomonadota > Gammaproteobacteria > Pseudomonadales > Pseudomonadaceae > Pseudomonas > Pseudomonas sp. BN415. Next base: position 15,637 of record NZ_SSOK01000029.1, on the reverse strand, counting down.
TCCAATGGGTGTGGCCGGCGGTGCTGGTACTGCCCTTTACCGGGGTCGGTATGCTGCACCTGTCGTACGCCAGCATGGAAGCGGCGCCGCGCTACGTGCACATGATGATTGGCTTGTACGTGGCGATGCTGGCGCTGTTCCTGCGGGTCAGCGCCCTACTACTGCCGCAGCTGCGCACGGCGGTGAATGCCGAGAACTGGCCGGAAGGTGGTGCGGTACTGGGTCGCATCCGCCGGGCGGTGGGGTTCAATCTGCTGATTGGGCTGGCGCTGGTGACAATCGTCGCCATCCGCCCCAGCTTCTGAATTCCGGCGCACGTCCCTGTGCGCCATCTCTCGTTCAGAAACGTACGACCTTGAGGCTGCCAGTGGCGCCGGCAGCACCGGGGTGGCCGGACTGCCCGGCGCGTCCATTCCTGGCGCCGTCAGCCTTGTACAGCAGACAGCCCTTGCTGGCACCGCCGTGCCCACCCGCGCCCCCCTCGCCCGGCGCACCACCGGCGCCGCCATCCAGGCGTACGCGCACCTGCTCCACCGGGAAGGTTTCAGGCACTTCCAGGCGCACCTGGCCACCGGCGCCACCCGTTTCGCCATTCTCGCCGGGCTGGCCATCCCAGCCACGCTCTGCCTGGCCCCACAGGCAACCGGCCGCGTCACCATCAGCGCCATCCAGCCCCGGACGACCGGGCGCGCCTATGCCGCCACGCACATCCAGGGTGATCTCGTCCACACGGACATCCACCAGGCGCAGATCGAGGTTACGGCCAGCGCTGGCCGGCCTGTTCATGCTGCCGGCCGCACCCGATGCCGTGATATGGCTACCCGTGCCTATCTCCCCTCGCTGCACTTCCAGGCGGAACGCCTGCGCGGACGGCGCGATGCCCAGACGCGCGTCGCGCCCCATGCGCAGTTCACCGATCTTAAGCTCGGTGACGCCGGCCGGGATCAGCAGCGTAGCGTGGTCGGCAACCTCGACCTGATCAAGGCTGAGACTGCCTACTCTCTGCGGTAGCTTGAGGAAGTTATGGGCATCCACTTTCACCTGGCCCTGGGCCAAGGCCATCGGCGCGACAAGGGCCGCCAGCAGGCAAAACTTACGCATGACCGGCCTCCTTGGCGGCGTGACGTGGAATGCTGAGCAGGTGAAAAACTCCGAACAGGAGCAGTTGCATCCGATCCAGCCAGGGACTGGCACGGCCGCGAAGCAGCGAATTGAACAGCATGATTTCCAGCAGGTGCACCAGGATCAGCAACCCCCCTGCACCGTTCAGCAGCATCTCGAACGGCCTGGCGAAAGGTGAGATCAGATTGGCGATCACCACCAGCCAGAACAACAGGGCAACCAGCTTGCCCAGCCCCATGATTAGACGCATGCCTTCCCCCTAGCATTGTTTTAGTTTTGCGGAACATACGCCGAAGGCCGGCGGCGCACCAGAGCGTCGCCGGGATAAACGTGGGGCTGGGGCCGGCCCCTAGGTTTCGGGCGTAAGCGTCATTCAGCGATCAACATGGATTTCCACCCTGCGGTTCTGCGCACGTCCAGCATCCGTTCCGTTGTCCGCCACCGGCCGGCTTTCGCCCATGCCCTCAGCCGTCAACTTGCCGGCCGGCACACCCTCGCTCGCCAGGAAGTCCGCCACACTCTGTGCCCGGCGCACGGACAATCCCTGGTTGTAAGCGTCGGACCCGGTGCTGTCGGTGTGGCCTACCACCTTGACGCTGACCAGATTGGCGCCGATCAGGCGGTTGGCAATGGCCACCAGTTGCTCCTTGGCCGTGGAGGTCAGCTCGGCAGAATCGAAGGCGAAGAGCACATTGCCCATGTCGCTGAGAACGATCACTTCATCCTGGGGTGGTGGGGCTTCGACAGGCGCTTGTGGGTAGGTTCGCTCCGGGCAACCGCGAGAGTCGACAGTCAAGCCGGAAGGTGTGTTCGGGCAATTGTCACGACGATCGAAAACGCCGTCGCCATCGGCATCGCCATCCTGGGCATAACAGATGAGTCCACCGGCAATCGCGCCGGCTGCGGCACCGCCGGCCGCCCATGCGGAGCTCTCGATGGCACCCAGGCCACCGCCCATCAGACCACCGATCAGACTGCAGATTGGCCAATTCCCCTGATTCAGCGCCGCACTGCCGTCACTGGACGTCGAGGCGCAACCAGACAGGAAACTGCTGACCAGAAGAAGGGAAATCGCAACCCGGGGAAGCTGCTTGCCCATGATGATTCTCCTGTGCCACCGGCCAAACCGGTAACACAGGAGTAAAGACCCGGAGACCACGGCGCACAAGGCGCACGCCGTGGATGTCCCTGGGGTTTAGCGGTCGATCTGGATTTCCACTCGACGGTTCATCGCACGACCATCCTTAGTGGCATTGTCGGCCACCGGCTGGCTTTCACCCGCACCACCCACACTGAGGATGTTGGAAGCCGGGATACCACTGCTCACCAGATAGTCGGCAACCGATTGAGCACGGCGTTCCGAGAGTTTCTGGTTGTAGGCATCGGAACCAACGCTGTCGGTGTGACCGGTAATGGTCAGCTTGGCGTCAGGGGCTTCGCTCTTCAGGCGACTGGCAACGGTGTCCAGCTTGGCTTCGTCGGCCGGGTCAAGCTTGGCGGAGTCGAATGCGAACAGCAGGTCGCGGACAACAATGGTTTCGTGCTCGACGACCACTTCTTCGACCACCGGCTCTTCTGCCTTGAGCGGGCAGCCATCGGCGTCTACTTGGGTGCCGGGCGGAGTGCCAGGGCACTTGTCGCGGCTATCAAGCACACCATCGCCATCTTCGTCGCCATCGCCATGAACCCAGCAATAGGCGGCTGCAGTACCCGCGCCGATCAGGGCGCCCCAGCCAGCATAGGTACTGCTTTCAATCGCACCCAGTCCCGCACCTACCACACCCCCTACTGCAGCGCACTTGGGCCAGTCGGTTTTCTGCAAGCCGGCGCAGCCGGTCAGCAAGCTGGTCACAAGAAGAAGGGGTAAAGCTGTCCGTGTAATGCTCATAAGCGAGTCTCCTCTTAGAATCGGCCCATACCGACAAATAGGGAGTAAAGACGCCCGCCCCGGAAACCGCCAGCACTAGGCCATGTCTTGCCTTCAGGCTAGTCTTGCCCTATTGGTCCGAGGATTTTCAATGACTGACAGCTTCTCTTCCCGCACGCCCCAGCAAGCCCTCGCGGCTCTGCTCGAACGTTATGCCCCGCGCAGCCTGCTCCTGGTCGGCAACAGCCCCCTCCCTGCACTGGAAGCCTTTGCTGCCGCTCACCCGGACAGCCAGGTGATACAGGTCCCCGCCGGCCCGTTGCCACCGGAGCAGGCGGGGTGTCGTTTCGACCTTGCGCTGCTGGCGGACTGCCTTGAACACCTACCCAAACGCACCGGCCTGCAACTGCTGGGTGGCATTCGCAACCTGAATGCCAGCCGGGTAGCCGTGCTCGCGGACCTCAACGCCTGTGGCTGGCAGGACACCGACTTCTTCTCCCTGGCGCTGCAGGCCAGCGAACGCTTCCGCCGCGACCAGCAGACCCTGAGCCTTTTCACCTACGACCTGCGCGAGTACAAGCAGGTCCCCGACTGGCTGAACGCCAAGTTCTGGGCCAACCCGGAAAACTTCGGCAAGTACTGGTGGTAAGCCATGAGCACTGCGATCTGTCCCTGTGGTAGCGGCAACCTCCTCGAGGTCTGCTGCGGCCGCCATCACGCCGGCCACCCCGCCGCCAGCGCCGAGGCACTGATGCGTTCGCGCTACAGCGCCTATGTATTGGGGCTGGTGGACTACCTGGTGGAAACTACACTGCCCGCCCAACGCGGGGCCCTGGACGTCGACGCAATTCGCGCCTGGAGCCTTTCCAGTACCTGGCTCGGCCTGGAGGTGGAAGGCCATGAGCTCCTTGGCGGTCAGCCGGAACACGCCTTCGTCACCTTCACCGCGCGCTGGCACGACCAGTCGGGTGAACACAGCCATCGTGAAAAGTCCGCCTTCGTCCAAACGGATGGCCGCTGGTACTTCCTCGACCCGACCGTCGTGGTCAAGGCGGGGCGAAACGATCCCTGCCCCTGCGGCAGCGGCCAGAAATTCAAGAAGTGCTGTTCGAGTTACTTCTGAATCACCAACGAAGAGGCCCGCAAACTGCGGGCCTCTTGCACTCTACTTGCGCTCTTCCAGGCGCAGATGGGAGGTATCCGGCGGAGGGACAGCCGGAGGCGACTTCTCCTGGCCCATATCGCTACCGACTGGGGCCAAGCTCAGGGCCGACAGGTCGAAACGCGGGGCCGTTGCCTGCGGCTTGGCGTCCTGCAGGTCCGCGCCGACCGGTGCGATACCAAAATCCGGTGCATCCACCCCGACAAAGGCGGCCATGTACTCATCGCGCGGCGCCACCTTCAAACGGCCCGGCGCGGCGGACTGGACCGGGGAAGGTGCTGGCGCGGGCTGGACCTGGGGTTCGGGCGGAGGGGCCAGTTCCACTTCCTCGATTTCCGGCTCCATGAACACCACCTCGACCAGCGCGCCGGCGCGCTCCAGGGCCGAGCGGTATTTTTCTGCGGCGGCTTCATCCAGGTTGTTCTTCAGGACGACGCGCCGCCCGGAGAACAGCATGGCAATCCGCTGGGCATCCGCCTGGAACAATTTGGCGAGGTTGGCCTGCACCAGTTCCAGTCGAGCACCGGATACCAGCTTCCCGGAAAAGGCGATCTCGTAACGCCCCATTGGTCACACTCCTGTCCGAATTGGCCTGCAGTATGGCGCAGGTTTTTTTCGGCCCACAACAGGTTGCGGCCAAGCAGTTGCTTGTTACACTGGAGCGTCACTTGGAGTATTGCAATGTTTTCCCAGGCGCAAATGATAAGAATTCTCAGCCTATTACTTTTCTTGGCCCTCCCTTTTTCGGGCCTCAGCGGATGTTCCACCTGGATCAGCGACAGCTTCCAGGACCCCGACGTGCGCCTGCTCAAGGTGGACGTGGTACGTGCCAAGCTGCTGGAACAACAGTTCGTCCTGCGTTTTCGCATCGACAATCCCAACGACGTCAGCCTGCCAGTGCGCGGGCTGGTCTACACCGTCCACCTTAATGACGTGAAGCTCGCTTCAGGCGAATCCAGCACCTGGTTCACCGTGCCAGCCCATGGCAGCCAGACGTTCGATGTCCCGGTGCGCACCAACCTGTGGCGCCACATGAAGTACATCGTCAAGCTCCTGGAAAAACCCGACGAGCCCATCAAGTACCGCCTCCAGGGCGAAGTGAAGACCGGGTTGATGTTCGGCAAGAGCGTGCACCTCAGCCGCAATGGCGAGATAATCCCCGGCAGTTTCATCCCGGAGTAGAACTTTCATGAGTCAAGAACCCCACGTCCATGGTCCGAACTGCAACCACGACCATGACCACGATCATCAGCACCATGTGCATGGCCCGCATTGCAACCACGGCCACCAGGAGCCGGTGCGCAACCCGCTGAAAGAAGTGGGCCGCAACGATCCCTGCCCCTGCGGCAGTCAGAAGAAATTCAAGAAGTGCCACGGCGCCTGACGCCTGCGCACTTTTCCAGGCCCGCCTAGTGCGGGCCTGTTCGTTTCAGGATCGAGCCCCCCCTTGGAGACTTCCAGATGATCGACCTGTACTACTGGACCACCCCCAACGGCCACAAGATCAGCCTGTTCCTCGAAGAAAGCGGCCTGCCCTACCGCGTCCACCCGATCAACATTGGCAAGGACGAGCAGTTCCAGCCGCACTTCCTGAAAATCTCGCCGAACAATCGCATCCCCGCCATCGTCGACCACGAGCCGGCGGACGGTGGTGAGCCGCTGTCGCTGTTCGAGTCCGGCGCCATCCTGCTCTACCTGGCCGAGAAGACCGGCCGCTTCATCCCGCAAGACCTGCGCAGCCGCCAGGAATGCCTGCAGTGGCTGTTCTGGCAGATGGGCGGACTTGGCCCGATGGCCGGGCAGAACCACCACTTCAACCGCTTCGCCCCGGAGAAGCTGCCCTACGCCATCCAGCGCTATGTGAAAGAAACCGCGCGCCTCTACGGCGTACTCGACAAGCGCCTGGCAGACCGCAGCTACATCGCCGGCAGCGAATACAGCATCGCCGACATGGCCATCTACCCCTGGATCGACCGCCACCCGTGGCAGGAGCAGAACCTGGACGATTTCCCCAACCTCAAGCGCTGGTACCTGGACACCCAGGCCCGTCCGGCAACTGCTCGCGCCTACGCCCTGGTGGAACAGGTGAATCCGGCTGCCGTGAAAAAGTAGGCTGGACGGCGCTTGCACGGCGCGGGGCGGCTCACTAACGTAGCGCGTTTGGTCAGATGCCCCTCTCAGGAGAGCCCGTTCCATGGCTTTGCCAGCCTTCAAGCGCTTCCTTCCCCGGTTCTGCGTTGCCGCCGCCGCTGGCGCCATGATCGGCCTCAGCGGCTGCCAATCCTGGCTGGACAACCGCTACTCCAGCAGCCTGCCGCCCACCTCCGGATTCCAACCGGTCAAGGGATTGGCTCAGAGCGTCTCGATCCGCCGCAACCCGCTGGGCATGCCGTTGATCGAAACCACCACCTTCCACGACGCCCTGTTCACCCTTGGCTACGTCCACGCCTCCGACCGCCTCAGCCAGATGGTCGGCCTGCGCCTGATGGCCGAGGGCCGCCTGGCCGAAATGGCCGGTCCCGGTGTGCTGGAGATCGACCGCTTCATGCGCGCGGTGAACCTGCGCAAGAGCGCCGACATTCTTTACAAGAACGCCTCGCCGCGCCTGAAGGAGTTCTTCGCGGTCTACGCCCGCGGTGTCAACGCCTACCTGTACCGCTACCGCGACAAACTGCCAATGGACCTGGCCGAATCCGGCTACAAGCCGGCCTACTGGAAGCCGGAAGACTCGGTGCTGGTGTTCAGCCTGCTGAACTTCGGCCTGGCAGTGAACCTGCAGGAAGAAATCGCCTCCCTGGTCATGGCGCAGAAGGTCGGCGCCGACAAGCTGGCCTGGCTGACGCCCGTCTACCCGGATGAGCCGCTGCCCTTCGAAGAAGCCGAGAAGCTCAAGGGCCTGCAGCTCGGTGGCCAGATTCCCGGCCTGACCGCGTTGAACGACACCGCCGGCCAGATCGCCGCGCTGAACATGCTCGGCGTCGCGGCCTCCAACAACTGGGCAATCGCACCGCAGAAGAGCCGAACCGGCCGCAGCATCCTGGCCAACGACACCCACCTGCCCCTCTCCATGCCCTCGGTATGGAACTTCGTGCAGATCCGCTCGCCGAAATTCCAGGCCGCGGGCGTTTCCATTGCTGGCGTGCCAGCCGTGGTCGCCGGCTACAACGGCAAACTGGCCTGGGGCATGACCATGGTCATGGGCGACAACCAGGACCTGTTCCTGGAGAAGATCAAGCGCGAGGGCAGCCGCCTCTATTACCAAGCCAACGGTAAATGGGTACCTGCCAGCGAGCGCATGGAAACCTTCTTCATCAAGGGCGAGCGCCCGGTGCGTGAGGTGATCTACGAAACCCGCCACGGCCCGCTGCTGAACTCCGTCCTGGGGCAGCGCAAGCACCCGTTGCAGCCGCTGGAGATCAAGAGCGGCTACGGTATCGCCCTGCAGACCAGCCAGTTCGAGGCCGACCAGTCCCTGGACGCCTTTTTCGCCCTGTCGCGTGCCCAGTCGGTGGAAGCAGCCCATGAAGCGACCCGGAACATACGCGCTGGAGCCCTGAATATCCTCTATGCCGACGCCCAGCACATCGCCTGGCAGGTCACCGGCCGCTATCCGAACCGCCGCGACGGCCGCGGATTGCTGCCCTCCCCTGGCTGGGATGGCCGCTACGACTGGGACGGCTACGCCGACCCCATGCTCCACCCCTACGACCAGGACCCGGCCCAGGGCTGGCTCGGCACCGCCAACCACCGCACCGTGCAGGGCGGCTACGGTGTGCAGCTGTCCAACTCCTGGTACTACCCGGAGCGCGCCGAGCGCATTGCCGAACTCGCCGGCAGTGGCAAGCACGACTGGCAGAGCATGATCGCCATGCAGTACGACCAGACCAGCCCCTTCCCGGCCAAGCTCAAGGCCATGCTGCAAGACCCCGGAATGGCCCAGCCGCTCAAGCAGGCCATCAACGCCCTGCCGTCCGCCGACCGCGCCAAGGCCCAGGAAGGACTCGACCGCCTGCTGGCCTTCGACGGCCGTCTCAGCCCCACGTCGGCCGACGCCGCCTACTACGGCGCCTTCCTCCACGAAAGCGCGCGGCAGATATTCCTCGACGAACTCGGCCCGGAAACCAGCCCGGCCTGGCGCGCCCTGGTGCAGACCGCCGACCTCTCCTACTCGGCCCAGGCCGACCACCTGCTGGGCCGCGTCGACAGCCCGTTCTGGGACGATGTCAGCACCTCGCAGACAGAAGACAAGCCGGCCATCCTCGCGCGCAGCCTGGCTGCCGCCGTCAGCTACGCCGAAAGCCGACTGGGCGCAGACCGCAAAGCCTGGCAATGGGGCAAGCTGCACACCTATGAATGGGTGACCGAAAGCACCCAACTGTCGCCGTACATGAGCGCCAGCCAGCGCACCGGCCTGAATGCCCTGAAGGGTTATCTGGATCGCGGCCCCTACCCGGCTGGCGGCGACCACAGCACCCTCAACGTCTCGGCCTACCACTGGGGGCAGGACTTCAACACCTGGCTGATCCCGGCCATGCGCATCATCGTCGACTTCGGCCAGCCCGAACCCATGCTCGGCATGAACAGCTCCGGCCAGTCCGGCAACCCGGCCAGCCCCCACTACGCCGACGGCATCGATGCCTGGCTCAAGGCGCGCTACATGAAGTTCCCCTTCCAGCCGCAGAACCTCGATGCCGTCTACGGCACCAAACGCCTGATGCTGACCCCGCAAAAATGATCAGGCGGTGGCGGAACTTCCCACCGCCCCGTCGCTCTGATCCAGTGGACTTACTCCATAGATCACATTTCAAGGCGCCCCCGGGCGCCTTTTCTTTTGCCCGCCGCCGGCAGGGAGCAGCCTTTACTGTGGGGGCGAATTCATTCGCAAAGGGATGCACAGCATCCCCCCGCAAGTTCGCAAGCCGGCCCTGCGGTCCGGTCAGCGAATGAATTCGCCCCCACAACGGGTACCGCCACAATCTTGCGTATCACCCGCCCGTGCCGCATTCTGCGCCCTTTCCACGGTCTGCCCGGAACGCCGAGAACCGACCATGCCCGACAGTGCCTTTTCCGGCCGCATCGTTCAGAACCTGCTGGACACCGATTTCTACAAGCTGACGATGATGCAGGCGGTGCTGCACAACTACCCTAACGCGGAAGTCGAGTGGGAGTTCCGCTGCCGCAACGATGAAGACCTGACGCCCTACCTGGCGGAAATTCGCTACCAGATCGAGCAGTTGGCGGACATCTCCATCACCCCGGACCAACTGAACTTCCTCGAACGCATCCCCTTCATCAAGCCGGATTTCACCCGTTTCCTCAGCCTCTTTCGCTTCAACCTGCGCTACCTGCAACTGGGCATCGAGGACGGACAACTTTGCGTGCGCCTGCGCGGCCCCTGGCTGCACGTGATCCTCTTCGAGATCCCGCTACTGGCGATCATCAGCGAGGTGCGCAATCGCTACCGTTATCGAGATGTCAGGCTGGTCCAGGCCCGCGAGCAGCTCTACCGCAAGCTCGACTGGCTCAAGGCCAATGCCACCGACAAAGAATTGGAAGGCTTCCAACTGGCCGATTTCGGCACTCGCCGGCGCTTCTCCTACCGGGTCCAGGAAGAAGTGGTGCACATCCTCAAGCGTGACTTTCCCGGCCGCTTCGTCGGCACCAGCAACGTGCACCTGGCTCGCGAGTACGATCTCAAGCCCATTGGCACCATGGCGCACGAATGGTTGATGGCCCACCAGCAACTCGGCCCGCGCCTGATCGACAGTCAGATCGCCGCCCTCGACTGCTGGGTACGCGAATACCGCGGCCTGCTGGGTATCGCCCTGACCGACTGCATCACCATGCAGGCCTTCCTCAACGACTTCGACCTGTACTTCGCCAAACTCTTCGACGGCCTGCGCCACGACTCCGGCGATCCGCTGGAGTGGGCGGAAAAAGCCATTTGCCATTACGAGAAGCTCGGCATAGACCCGCTGACCAAGACCCTCGTATTCTCCGACGGCCTCGACCTGCCCCGCGCCCTGGAGCTCTACCGAGCCCTGCGCGGGCGGATTCACGTCAGCTTCGGCATTGGTACCAACCTGACCTGCGACATCCCCGGCGTCGAGCCCATGAACATCGTGATCAAGATGACCGGCTGCAACGGCCAGCCGGTGGCCAAGATTTCCGATGCGTCGGGCAAGACCCAATGCCGTGACGAGAACTTCGTCACCTACCTGAAACACGTTTTCCGCGTCACCGACACCCAGTAAGGACTCCGCACATGAGCAGCAACCGCCAGCAAGAAATCGCCAAAGCCCTGGACGTTGTTCCGCCCTTCGCCAACGAAGCCGCCCTGGTGGCCGAAATCGAACGCCGCAAGGCCTTCATCAAGGACTGCCTGCGCACGTCCGGCCTCAAGGTCCTGGTGCTGGGCATCAGCGGCGGCGTCGACTCCACCACCGCCGGCCGCCTGGCCCAGCTCAGCGTCGAGGAGCTGCGTGCCGAGACCGGCGATGCCGGTTACCGTTTCATCGCCGTGCGCCTGCCCTACAACGTCCAGCACGACGAGTCGGACGCCCAGGTGGCGATGAACTTCATCCGCGCCGATGAAGAAGAGACCGTCAACATCGCTGACAGCGTGATCGGCCTGGCCGAACAGGTCACCCACCTGAACCACCTCACCGACGCACGCCGCGACTTCGTCACCGGCAACATCAAGGCGCGCATCCGCATGGTCGCCCAGTTCGCCATCGCCAACGCCAACAACGGCCTGGTGATCGGTACCGACCACGCCGCCGAGGCGGTCATGGGCTTCTTCACCAAGTTCGGCGATGGCGCCTGCGACCTCGCTCCGCTCTCCGGCCTGGTGAAGAACCAGGTGCGCAGCATTGCCGATTACCTTGGCGCGCCTGACGCCCTGGTACACAAGGTACCCACCGCCGACCTGGAGGAGCTGCGACCCGGCAAGCCGGACGAAGAGGCCCATGGCGTGACATACGTGGAAATCGACGCCTTCCTCCATGGCCAGGAAGTCAGCCCCGAGGCGTACGCCACCATCGTCCGCACCTACGACAACACCCAGCACAAGCGCATCCTGCCACTGGTGCCCTGACGTGGCGAAGGGTAGCTCGCGCCTGATGCTCTTCGCTCACCTGTAGGGGCCCAGGCAGGCCGAAGGTCCGCCCCGATGAGCAGGGACACGTTAGGTCTCGTTCCGCTATCCAGCCTACGAAACCGGGCCTGGGATCAGGCTCGGCTCGCGTATCTCCCCTTGAGGTGGAGGCGCAGCCAGCGCAGTTGAACGTCTATCGCAGGCACAAAAAAGCCGGGCATTGCCCGGCTTCTTCGTTGCGGAACGGCCTCAAGCCTTGGGCAGGGTTACCCCGGTCTGGCCCTGGTACTTGCCGCCACGGTCCCTGTAGGACACTTCGCAGGCTTCGTCCGACTGCAGGAAGAGCATCTGCGCCACGCCTTCGTGGGCATAGATCTTCGCCGGCAGGTTGGTGGTGTTGGAGAACTCCAGGGTCACGTGGCCTTCCCACTCGGGCTCCAGCGGGGTCACGTTGACGATGATGCCGCAACGCGCATAGGTGCTCTTGCCCAGGCAGATGGTCAGCACATCGCGGGGAATGCGGAAGTACTCGACCGTGCGCGCCAGGGCGAAGGAGTTCGGCGGGATGATGCAGACGTCGCTGTTGATGTCCACGAAGCTCTTCTCATCGAAGTTTTTCGGGTCCACCACGGCGGAATGGATGTTGGTGAACACCTTGAATTCCGCGGCGCAGCGCACGTCGTAGCCGTAGCTGGAAACGCCGTAGGAAATCACCCGGCTATCGTCCGCGCCGCGCACCTGGCGCTCGACGAACGGCTCGATCATGCCGTGCTCCAGCGCCATGCGGCGAATCCACTTATCCGATTTGATGGTCATGGCGGGCGTCCTGTCAGGGGCTGAAAAATTGACCGCGAATCTTACAGTCCGGCGCAGGCCTGGGCAAAGGCCCCGCCGGATAGCCGGAACGTCAGTCGTCGCTGATCGTAATGTTCGGCATGGCGGTGGCCGCCTGGCCGGACAGCGCGATGCGCGCCCCGACGCAGCGGGCCATCTGCTGGTAGATCATGGCGATCTGGCTTTCCGGGTCGGCGATGGTGGTTGGCTTGCCACCATCGGACTGCATGCGGATGGCGATGGACAGCGGCAGCGACGCCAGCAGTTCCACGCCGTACTGCGCGGCCAACTTCTCGCCGCCGCCCTCGCCGAACAGGTGCTCGGCGTGACCGCAGTTGGAGCAGATGTGCACGGCCATGTTCTCCACCACGCCCAGTACCGGGATGTTCACCTTGCGGAACATCTCCACGCCCTTCTTGGCGTCCAGCAGGGCCAGGTCCTGCGGGGTGGTGACGATTACGCTGCCGGCCACCGGCACCTTCTGCGCCAAGGTCAGCTGGATGTCGCCCGTGCCCGGCGGCATGTCCACCACTAGGTAGTCGAGGTCTTCCCAGGCGGTCTGGGTGATCAGCTGGATCAGTGCACCGGAAACCATCGGGCCGCGCCACACCACCGGGGTGCTGTCGTCGGTGAGGAACGCCATGGACATCACCTGTACGCCATGGGCCTCGATGGGCACGAAGAACTTCTGGTCGCGTACCTTCGGCCGCGTGCCTTCGGGGATGCCGAACATGATGCCCTGGCTGGGGCCGTAGATATCGGCATCGAGGATGCCAACCCGCGCGCCCTCGCGAGCCAGCGCCAGCGCCAGGTTGGCGGCGGTGGTGGACTTGCCCACGCCACCCTTGCCGGAGGCCACGGCGATGATGTTCTTCACGTTGGCCAGGGCCGGCACCTGCTCCTGCGCCTTGTGCGCCTCGATCACGCAATCCACCTGCACGTCCGCGCTGTCCACGCCGTCCAGGTTCTCCAGGGCCATCTTCAGCATCTGCGCCCAACCGGACTTGAACAACCCGGCGGCGTAACCCAACTCCAGGCGCACACGGACCTTGCTGCCCTGGATATCGACTTCACGCAGGCAACCGGCGCTGACCGGGTCCTGGTCGAGGTGGGGATCGGTGAACTGGCGCAGGGTCGCTTCGACCTGGGCGCGGGAAACGGTGCTCATGGCAGGACTCCAAATAAAGACCGAGCAAATCAGGCGGCTATCCTACCCGACCACCCGCCCGCTTGGTCCTCCAGGCGTGAAAAAATCGCGCCGGGCCTATATAGTTGCCGACTTCCCTTTTGTTTCGTATCCGGTAGCCGAGCACCATGACCGAGCCCCGCAAGATCCTTGTGACAAGCGCCCTCCCCTATGCCAATGGTTCCATCCACCTCGGGCATATGGTCGAGTACATCCAGACCGATATCTGGGTGCGCTTCCAGAAGATGCGTGGCAACCAGGCTGTTTACGTCTGCGCCGACGACGCCCACGGCTCCGCCATCATGCTGCGCGCCGAGAAGGAGGGCATCACCTCCGAGCAGCTGATCGACAACGTCCGCGCCGAGCACACCACCGACTTCGCCGACTTCCTGGTGGACTTCGACAACTACCACTCCACCCATTCGGAAGAGAACCGCGTACTGTCCAGCAGCATCTACACCAAGCTGCGCGACGCCGGCCACATCGCCACCCGCCCGGTGACCCAGTACTTCGACCCGGACAAGCAGATGTTCCTGGCCGACCGCTTCATCAAGGGCACCTGCCCGAAATGCGCGGCCGACGACCAGTACGGCGACAACTGCGAATCCTGCGGCGCGACCTACTCGCCCACCGAATTGAAGAACCCGAAGTCCGCTATCTCCGGCGCCACTCCGGTACTGAAAGAATCCCTGCACTACTTCTTCAAGCTGCCGAACTTCGACGCCATGCTGAAAGAGTGGACCCGTAGCGGCGCCCTGCAAGAGTCGGTGGCCAACAAGATCGCCGAGTGGCTGGACGCCGGCCTGCAGGAATGGGACATCAGCCGTGACGCGCCCTACTTCGGCTTCGAGATCCCGGACGCCCCCGGCAAATACTTCTACGTCTGGCTGGACGCCCCCATCGGCTACATGGCCAGCTTCCAGAACCTCTGCGCGCGCCGTCCCGAGCTGGACTTCGACGCCTTCTGGAACAAGGATTCCAACGCCGAGCTGTACCATTTCATCGGCAAGGACATCGTCAACTTCCACGCCCTGTTCTGGCCCGCCATGCTTGAAGGCGCCGGCTACCGCAAACCGACCGCGCTGAACGTACACGGCTACCTGACCGTGAACGGGCAGAAGATGTCCAAGTCCCGCGGCACCTTCATCAAGGCGCGCACCTACCTGGACCACCTGCAGCCGGAGTACCTGCGCTACTACTACGCGTCCAAACTGAGCCGCAGCGTCGACGACCTCGACCTGAACCTCGACGACTTCGTACAGAAGGTCAATTCCGATCTGGTGGGCAAGGTGGTCAACATCGCCAGCCGTTGCGCCGGGTTCATCCACAAGGGCAACGCCGGCAAGCTGGTGGCCGAGAACGCCGCACCGGAACTGTTCGCCGACTTCAAGGCCGCCGTGCCGAGCATCGCCGACGCCTATGAGAACCGTGACTTCGCCCGTGCCATGCGCGAGATCATGGCGCTCGCCGACCGTGCCAACGCCTGGATCGCCGACAAGGCGCCCTGGGCCCTGGCCAAGCAGGAAGGCAAGCAGGCCGAGGTGCAGGCCGTATGCGCGGCGGGCGTCAACCTGTTCCGCCAGTTGGTGATCTTCCTCAAGCCGGTACTGCCGCAACTGGCCGCCGCCGCTGAGCAGTTCCTCAATGTCGCCCCGCTGACCTGGGACGACCACGAGACCCTGCTCGCCGACCATCAACTGAATGCCTTCAACCCGCTGATGACCCGCATCGAGCCGGCGAAGATCGAAGCCATGGTCGCCGCCTCCAAGGAAGACCTGGCCGCCGCCTCCGCCCCTAAAGGCAATGGCGAACTGGAGAAAGATCCCCTGGCGGCGGAAATCGCCTTCGACACCTTCGCCGCGGTCGACCTGCGCATCGCGCTGATCGAGAAAGCCGAGTTCGTCGAAGGCGCCGACAAGCTGCTGCGCCTGAGCCTGGATATCGGTGATGCCAAGCGCAACGTCTTCTCCGGCATCAAGAGCGCCTACCCGGACCCGAGCAAGCTGGAAGGCCGCCTCACCCTGTACGTCGCCAACCTGGCGGCGCGCAAGATGAAGTTCGGCGTCTCCGAAGGCATGGTCCTGGCTGCCGGCCCCGGCGGCGAGGAAATCTACCTGCTCAGCCCCGACAGCGGCGCCAAGCCGGGTCAGCGCGTCAAGTAACGCCACTCGCTCCAGCAAAAATGCCCGCTTCTGCGGGCATTTTTATTGGCTAAGTCTGCGTTAGTTGTTGCAACGATGAAGGAAGTGCTCTAGTGCAGACCTTCGAGGCTTCCGCGCCAGCCGGACATAACCCTCACCCGAACGAGGCCCGCCCCAGCCCCTCTCCCGGAGGGAGAGGGGTGACTCGCGCTGGCGAGGCACGAACCAT